>DAONEV010000146.1:0-10021 GCA_035403265.1 Thermoanaerobaculaceae bacterium
GATCAAATCAGTTTCCAGGGCCAGGAGTTCGCGCGGCAGGTCGGCGGCGGCGAGGACCTGCACTTCGGCGCGGCATTCGACCTGCGGATCCGGGTCGCGGTGTCGCCCGGAGATCAGGCACTGCCGGCCGGCAGGGTTCGCGTGCGGTTCGTGACCAGCGCCGCCAAGCCGGTGGAGCTGGCGTCGGCAGAGACCGACCAGGACGGTGTGGTGACCCTCACGGGGACGATTCCCGATATCGAGAAGGGGCAGGCGCTCCTCATCGTCTCGGTGCAGCACCCGCGCGGCAACGACGAGGTCAAGTTCCTGATCACGAGGTAGTGCCCCCGCCAGCCCGGTGCGCAGCGGTGGGTGCATGGAGGCTTCGTCCGTGCCACCACGCCCCTCGTCTCAGCCCACCGCGCACCACGCACCCGATGCGGTCGGTGGCTGGGCTCCTTGACAGCCTCCCGGGCCGATGCTACAAGCCGGCCATCACCCCGGATGCCAGACGGGTGCTCGGAGGTCTGGAATCGCCACTGCCAGTTCCGTACGAACCGGATCGCCAGAGATGATCCTGGGGGTCGGTGTGGATGTGCTCGACATCGGCCGCATGGCGCGCCGGATCGAGGGCGACCCCGCGTTCGTCGGGACCTTCGCCCGGGCCGGCGAGATCGAGGCGGTGGGGCCGGCAGCCGGGCCGGCCGCCCGTGCCGCGCTGGTGTTCGTGGTCAAGGAAGCGGTGCTCAAGGTGCTGAGGGTGGGTGACGCCCACGGTCTGCTGTTTGGGGACATCGAGCTGGTGTCCGGCGGTGGTCCTGTGGCCGTGAGGCTCCACGAGCGGGCGTTGGCGGCGGCGCAGTCGCGCGGCATCGAGACCATCCACGTGAGCCTGAGCACGGCTGACGGTGCGGCCATGGCGGTGGCCGTGGCCGAGGGGAACGTCAGGCAAGAGGAGAACGCATGAGCAATATCGGCAGCTACGAGCAACGTCTGCAGGGGTTCGACTGGTCCATCTCGGAGCGCGAGCTCGACTACACGCCCGGTGGGTTCATCAACATCGGGTGGTACTGCTCGGACCGGATCTGCAACCAGGGTCTCGGGGCGAAGCCCGCGCTGCTCTGGGAGGACTCCCAGGGTAACGAGAAGCGATACACCTACGACGACCTGAGGCGCTGCTCCAACACCATCGCATCGTTCCTGCAGGGCCTCGGGATCGAGCCCGGCGAGCGGGTCTGCCTGTTCATGGACCGGGCGCCGGAGCTGTACATCGGTTTCGTCGGCATCCTCAAGATGGGGGCGATCGCCCAGCCGCTGTTCTCGGCGTTCGGCGACGAGTCGCTGTGGACGCGCCTGGACAATGCGCAGACCACGGCCATCATCACCCAACGCAAGCACGTGCTGAAGGTCCGCAAGATCAAGGACAAGCTGCCCCACCTCAAGCACATCATCGTCGTCGATGCTCCCCAGTCGGCGCTCAAGGACGGGGAGATCGCCTTCAACCTCGACGAGGCGCCCAAGGTGGACCGCTTCGACGTTTTCCAGTCGACGGCCGAGACGCCTTCGGTCCTGCACTACACCTCCGGCACCACCGGGCAGCCCAAGGGCGCCCAGCACGTGCACTACTCGCTGATTTCCCAGTACCTCACCACCAAGTGGGTGCTGGACCTGCAGCCCGACGACGTCTACTGGTGCAACGCCGACCCCGGCTGGGTGACCGGCACCTCGTACGGGATCATCGGGCCGTGGGCCAACGGCGTCACCCAGGCGGTGCTCGACTCGGGGTTCGGCACCGAGCGCTGGTACGCCTTCATCCAGAAGTACCGCATCACCGTCTGGTACTCGGCGCCGACTGCCATCCGCCTGCTCATGCGCGAGGGCACGGAGGTGGCGAAGAAGTTCGACCTCTCCTCGTTGCGCCACCTGGCGAGCGTCGGCGAGCCTCTCAACGCCGAGGCGGTGATCTGGTCGAAGGAGGCGTACGGGCTGCAGTTCCACGACACCTTCTGGCAGACCGAGACCGGCTGCATGGTGATCACCAACTACCCGGGGATGCCGATCAAGCCGGGGTCGATGGGCAAGCCGTTCCCGGGCATCACGGCAACGGTGCTCAACCCGCGCACCCACGAGCCGGTGAACCAGACCGGCGTCGTCGGGCTCATCGCCCTGCGACCCGGCTGGCCGTCGATGATCCGCGGCTACTGGAAGAACCCCACGGGCTATGCCAACAAGTTCCGGAACGGCTGGTACCTGTGCGGCGACCGGGCTTCCATCGACGGTGACGGCTACTACTGGTTCGTCGGCCGCGATGACGACGTCATCAACACCGGCGGCCATCTGGTGGGGCCGTTCGAGATCGAGTCGGCACTGCTCGAGCACCCGGCGGTAGCCGAGTCGGCGGCAGTGGCCAAGCCCGACCCGCTGAACATGGAGGTGGTGAAGGCGTTCATCACCCTCAAGCCGGGGTTCCTGGCGGGCGACGACCTCGAGCTCGACATCATGAACTTCATCCGCAAGAAGCTCTCGCCCCTCGCCATGCCCCAGGAGATCGAGTTCACGCAGGGGCTCCCGAAGACGCGCTCGGGCAAGATCATGCGGCGGGTGCTGCGCGCCCAGGAGTTCGGCGAGCCGGTGGGCGACATCTCGACGATGATGGACGAGTGAGGCAGTTGACGACCGACTGTAGACTAGGCCAAGCAAGGAGGGCCAGCACATGGATGAGCTGAAGAAGGTGGTACGGGAGTACGTGGTTCGGGAGTACATCGAGGACGGCGACGACCGCGAGGTCAACGACACCACGCCGCTGATCTCCGGAGGTATCGTCGACTCGTTCTCGATGGTGTCCCTCAAGCGTTTCCTGGAGCGCAAGTTCCAGATCCAGATCCCGGACGCCCAGGCGACGCCCGAGGCGTTCGACTCGGTGGCCAAGATCGCCGAGCTGGTGCGCCGCTTCAAGCCGGACGCGTAAGGGGGTCGAGATGGCCTACAGCGCGACGGCTCGTGAGTCATACCAGAAGGATCTCCAGGGGATGAGGGACGCAGGGCTCTTCAAGGAAGAGCGTTACATCCATGCCCCCCAGGGCGCCGACATCGAGGTGGAGTTCCCGGTCGGCCAGGGGGTGCCCCCCAAGAGGGTGATCAACATGTGTGCCAACAACTATCTCGGGCTCTCGAGTCATCCCGAGGTGGTGGCGGCGGCGCACGCCGGCCTCGACTACCGGGGCTACGGCGTCTCCTCGGTGCGCTTCATCTGCGGCACCCAGGACATCCACCGCGAGCTCGAGGTCAAGCTGACCGAGTTCCTGGGCACCGAGGACACCCTGCTGTTCCCGTCCTGCATGGACGCCAACGCCGGCGTCTTCGAGGCGGTGCTCTCCGACCAGGACGTGATGATCTCCGACCGCCTGGTGCACGCCTCGATCGTCGACGGCATGCGGCTGTGCAAGGCGATGCAGGACACCTACAAGCACTCGGACATGGGGCACCTGGAGGAGAAGCTCCAGGAGCACCAGGACAAGCGCCAGCGGCTGATCATCACCGACGGCGTCTTCTCCATGGACGGCGACCTCGCCAAGCTCGACGAGATCGTCGCCCTGGCCGAGAAATACGACGCCATGGTGTTCGTGGACGATTCCCACGCCTCGGGGTTCATCGGCAAGACCGGGCGGGGCGTGCACGAGCACTGCGGCGTGGTCGGCAAGATCGACATCATCACCACGACCCTTGGCAAGGCGCTGGGCGGGGCGTCCGGCGGCTGCGTCTCGGGGCGCCGTGAGCTTGTCGAGCTGTGCCGCCAGCGGGCGCGGCCGTATCTGTTCTCCAACTCGGTGGCGCCGGTCATCGTGGCCGGGGCGCTCAAGGTCATGGAGCTCGTGACCCGCTCCACCGAGCGCCGCGACAAGCTCGAGGCGAACACGGTTTTCTGGCGCAAGGGCCTGAAGGAGATCGGCCTCGACATCAAGGAAGGCGACAGCCCGATCGTCCCCGTCATGCTCTACAACGCCAAGCTGGCGCAGGACTTCGCCCGCGACCTCTTCGGCGAGGGGATCTACGCGGTGGGGTTCTTCTTCCCCGTCGTGGCCAAGGCGCAGGCACGCATCCGCACCCAGCTCTCCGCCGCCCACGACCGTCATCACCTCGAGAAGGCCCTCGAGGCCTTCCGGAAGATCGGCGCCAAGTACGGCATCCTCGGCCTGACCAAGAACCAGATCATCGAGAAGTACGGGCTCTGACCCCCGCTCGCCCGGTCGAAAGTCGAGAGTCCCCGCCCGTCAAGGGCGGGGACTCTTCTTCTTGATGGGGCGGAGGGATTCCCGACCTTCGACTCTCGACTAGAACAGGAAGAGCTGGCCCTGGAGGACGACCTCGAGTCGGTCGGGGGCACCTTCCTTCTCGACCTTGCCGACGCCGAGCTTGACGTTCAGACGGTGGCCGTCGTGCCAGTAGGCGAGGCCGACCTGCGTCGCCTGCTCGTCGGCTGCGCCACGGTCCTTGGGGTTCCGCCGCGAGTATTGCAGATACGGCTCGATCTTGAGTGACCTCACGAAGGTGCCGGCCTCGACGAACAGCGTGTCCTGCTCGGCGAGGGTCGGCATCAGGTCGCCGCCGTCGAGGCGCACGGCGTTGACCTGCGCGGTCACGACGTTGCCGCCCACCGGCAGGTCGAGGTAGACGTCGGCGCCGGTGGCGCGGTAGTCCTTCTGGCGGTCGTGGGAGACCCCGATGCCGAGCACCTTCTTCTTGCCGAAGGCGGTGCCGGGGTAGAAGAAGTCGGCCTGCGCATCCCAGGGGTACCAGACGACGCGGGCGGCGGTGCGGAAGGGGTTCGAGGCGCCCGGACCGCGCACGCCCTGGTAGACGCCGGCGCGCACCTCCAGGTGGTTGCCGGCCAGATAGCCGCGGCCGGCCACGCCGTAGTCGCGGCCGCCCTGGAGGCCCATGGGCGTGGAGGTGATGAACGCGTACGGGCCATAGTCCAGGCCCAGCAGCGTCGTGGCACCCTGCCCGGAGTGATAGGACTGTGCCACCAGCAGCTTGCCGGCGTCCAGCTTCCAGGACTTGCTGATCTGGTAGGTGAGGACGAGATCCTGCACGTACATCGTGGCCTCGGTGCGTTTGCCGTCGGCGCCTGCCTTCCCGAGGTTGGGGCTGTCGGTGTCGAGGAAGAGCGTGAAGCGCTCGCCCACCTTGCCGCCCACGAGCAGTCGGATGCGCCGGACGAAGAGGTTCTGGGCGGTGGAGCTGCCGTCGGGGTTCTCCAGCCACTCCGCCTGGGGCTGGGCGAGCACGCCGAGCTTGAGGCTCGCCGAGCCGTCCGGGGTGGAGATCGCAAGCTGCGCGGCGGCCGGTATGGACACCAGGATGCCGACCAAGAGCAGGACCAGGGGGGTAGAGCGTCGCACCGAAGCCTCCAGCCGCAGACGGACGTTCGGGTCTCGCCACGTCCCGGAGCATGGAATTCTACCCGTAGTCGTCGCCACGCCCCCTGTTGAAGCCGGTGGGTCGGGACCAATCCTCCCACGGGCCACGGCCCCTACCTGTCCAGCCGACCCCGCAGGAACCCCTCCAGCCCGGCACGCACGATCGTCGGGTTCTCGCGCAGGCGGCGCACCGAGTAGGGGTACCAGTGGGTGCCGAACGGCACGTAGACGCGCAGCGTGTGGCCGCCATCGACGATGATGCGCCGGAGTTGGGGGTCGACCCCAAGAAGCATCTGGAACTCGTACTGGTCGGGGCGCAGGCCGAGGTCGGCGATTATGGCCAGGGCCTGCTCCACCAGCCACTCATCGTGGGTCGCGATGCCAACGTACGAACCGGCGCGCAGCAGCACCCGGAGCGCCGAGACGAAGGCATTGCGGATGATGTCCCGCTCCTCGTAGGCGATCGGCCGGGGCTCCAGGTAGATGCCCTTGCAAAGCCGGATGTTGGCCCTCTCGGCACCGAGTGCCGCTGCATCGGCGAGGGTGCGGCGCAGGCGGGCCTGCAGCACCAGCCCGGTGCGGCCGGGAAAGCGGGCGGCGAGGCTGCGGAAGACGCGCAGGGTGGCGTCGGTGGTGGGGGAGTCCTCCATGTCGATGCGCACGAAGCCGCCCAGGCTGGCGGCCTTCTCGATGATCGCGGCGATGTTGTCGCGGCAGAAGCCCTCGTCGATGGCGAGCCCGAGCTGCGTCGGCTTGAGCGAGACGTTGGCTTCAAGCCGTTCGGACGGCAGGACGTCGAGGACTCTCAAGTACTCGTCCCGGGCGGCCCCGGCCTGAGCGCGCTGAGTGACGCTCTCCCCCAGTACGTCGATGGTCGCGCAGCACCCCTGCCCGGCAAGGCGTCGGACTGTGGCCACTGCCTGATCGAGGGTCGTCCCGGCCACATAGCGACGGGCGAAGAACCTGATGACGGGCCGCGGTGCGAGCGGCAGGGTGGCACGGATCAAGGCGTTGACCAGGCTCATGGCAGGCTCCTCGGGTCGGGGGTGCGGGCCAGGGTTAGGATGCGGACCTCCTCGGCCCCGGCGCGAAGCAGGGCGCGCGTGCACGCCGCAGCCGTCGCCCCGGTGGTGAGAACGTCATCCACCAGGAGGACGCTTCCCTGCACCGGCCGGCGGGCCGAGAACCCGCGGGACGACAGGCGCAGCCGCTCGCTGCGGGACCGCCCGACCTGCGGCGATCCACCGTGCCGCCGCAGCACCGCCCGCAGCGGGGCACAAAGGTGTCCTGCCAGAGCGTCGGCGAGCCGCTCGGCCTGATTGAATCCCCTCCGCCAGCGCCGCCACCAGTGCATCGGCGCCGGGACCACCAGATCGGGTCGTGGCCAGCCGCAGCCTCTCCAGGTGGCGGCCGCAAGCTCGGCCAGGGGGCCGGCCAGCTCGTCCCGCTTGCCCATCTTGAGCAACAGGATGAGATCCCGGAGCGCCCCGTCATAGGGTCCGAAGCTCACGGCTGCCGTCCAGACCGGAGGGCTGTCCCGACAGACCAGGCACGGGCCGGGCTCACTGAGCTCCGGCCGGCCACAGGCTGGACACCGCTCGCCTGAGTGGGGAAGAACCGTGGCCCAGCAGTCTGCACACACGCTGGCGCGATGGCCACCGCCCAGCGCCAGCCCGCACCGCCCGCACACCGCGGGCAGGAAGGTGCTCGCCAGCGTGTCCCCCCAGCTCGGCATGGCGAGAGTCTATCCCACCCCGCCCGCCACCGCGGCCTCGGACCTCAGACCTCGGGAGCAGCAAGAAGGAGCTGGTGGGTGGGGGAGCTGGAGCCTAGGCCGGGCGGTTGGTTGGGTGGAGATCCTGAGGTCTGGCTGGGGGCGGGGGACCCGGGGCAACGGGAAGGGGCGGGACGGCCGTATACTCTCCGGCGAGGAGGAGCCTATGCGGTGGCTGGCGGTTGTTGGTGTGCTGATGGCGGTGGTGGGGACGGCCCAGGCCCAGGTGTTGTGGGTTGGCGCCAGCGCCGGCACGAGCTGGGAGTACAAGGCGGACTCGGCGACGGACCGCACGTGGAAGCACCGGAACGACCCGGTGCCCCAGGTCTTCGTGGCGATGCCAGTGGAAGACGCCACCCTGGTGCGGTTGCGAGTCGCGGAGATCCCGTACGAGCTGCGCCTGCCGACCGGCCATGCCACTTGCACGCTCCGAAGCTACACCCTCGGGGTCGACTACATGATCGACAGCGGGCTGGGGGAAGCGGTGTTCTCGGCGGGCGTGGGAGGGTACCGGCTGATCGTCGACAAGGGCGTGGCGCCGTCGGAGTTCCAGACCACCAAGTTCGGCTATTACGTCGGGGCCGGGGAGTGGTACGCGCTGACCAAGCGCTTGCGGCTCACCGCCGAAGTGACCCTGCACCGGACCGAGAACGCCGGCACGCCGAACATCGTCACCGCCACGGCTGGCCTGGCGTTTTCCTTCTAGTCATGCCCCACGTCGTACGGGCGGGTCGGGCTGACCTGGAAGCCGCGTGGCGGAGCTTCCCTGTTGGTCCCTGGCGGTGGGGCGGCGTCGTTGCCCGGCTGGAGGGGGCGTTTCTCGGCCGGGACGAGCACTCCCTCCTTCTGGCCGCCGTGGTGGTCGAGTTCGGACGCCCGCTGCACGCCCTCGTGCTGGTCTCCGTACGCCAGGACGAAACCGCGGTTCGCCTCTGGCCACCGCATCCGGTCGAGCGGACCGAGGCCGTCAAGCGGCTTATCGTGCAAGTCGCCGAGGAGCTGCGTGCCTTCGGCGCCGGTGAGGTGCGGACCACGAATCTGGACGAGATGATCTGACGGCTACTCTCGACTGGAATCGGTCTCAAGCTTGCGCTGATTGGTCGAGTTCTGGATCTCCTGGAGCCGATCCCGGATCCCGCTCACGGCGTCCGGTGGGCGATTGGTGACGGTGGACATGGCGTCGCTGTCGAGGTGCCGCCGGGCGATCACCCGGTGCGCGTCGTCGACCCCGCGGCCTGCCGCCAGAAGCTCGAGGGCGGCGCTCTGCAGGCTCACGGCGATGTGGTGGTCGGCAGTGCCGGGAGGGCTCCCGGCTGCCCAGGCCGCGGCCGTGTTGGCGGACTCGTGCAGCTCGGTGGCGGGTAGAACTGGAACGTCCAGGAGGCTGCGCAGCCGGTCGAGCATGGCGCGGGCGCTGTCGGGTGCGAATGGCTTGCCCTCGGTCGCCTCGCCGACGGCAAGTGTGACGGTCCTGACCTCCTGCATGTCCTTCTTGGCCTGGTGGCCGAAGAGGTACATGACGATGGCGACAGCAATCAGGAGGCTCACCAGTCCCAGGGACGACCGCATGACCCACCTCCGGCAACAGGGTACACCGGCCACAAGTCGGCGGGTTGTCCTCTGGAAAGGACGACCTCCGTCGAGTTGGGCTGGGTCCGAGACCCAAGGTGCTGGGCCCGTCGCGCCCCCCGCGGGCTTTGACGGTCCCGAACCGGGCCATCTGAGGGCACCAGAACCCCATGCAACCAAAAGGGAAGATCGATGGCCCCCGGTGACTACCGGCGAGCGTCGCCGAGCCCCGAGCCCTGATTTCAGGCTCACTGTTCCACTGGCATGAGGGTTGCTTTCTCAACCTACAGGAGGTGGGCCATGACCCGCAAGCTTCTCGTCCTGATGGTGGCGGTCCTGCTGGCGGTAGCGGTGCAGGCACGGGAGTTGACCTGGAGCTACGTCGTTCCGGCCGTCGCCAACGCGGGGGGAAGTCTGGACACGGACTGGCACACCGACCTGACCATCTACAACCCCCACAACTACAACCTGCCAATGGTGATCCAGTTCCTCCAGGCGGGCCGGGACAACTCGCACGGTGCACCGACCATCGACAACTTCGAGATCTATCCCTGGGAGACACTGTCCTTCTGGGACGTGCTGGGGCCGAATGGTTTCGACCGGCGGGGCCAGACCGGCTCGCTGCTGGTCTACGTCGACGACCTGAAGCGAACCTGCACCACCCACGACTGCGACATCGCGGTCTTCGCCCGGACCTACACCCTCAACCCGAACGGGGGGTCGGGGGAGTTCGGGCAGGCCATCCCTGGTGTCCCGAGCAACCTCGGCCTCGATTGCTCGGTGCTGGCATTCATGCCCCAGGTCATGGAGGACCACGACTTCCGCACCAATGCCGGGGTCGTGTCGCTGACCAACGCCCTCGTCACCGTGCGCTTCGAGCTACAGGACAAGGACGGCAGGATCATTCACCGCATCGACAAGCTACTCCTGCCGTACGGGCACACCCAGTGGCACATCGACCGGGGTGTGACCGGAGGCACGCTGGCTGCCTTCATCCAGGCTGGCCCGAGCAACGCGGTGGTGGTGCCGTACGCCTCGGTGGTGAACAACGCCACGGGGGACCCGGTCAACCTCGAGGCGCACATGACGCCGGTTGGGGTCTCCGCCCAGGGACCCTCCGCGCTGTCGAGCTCCGAGCGCGTGCACGGGAGCTTCCCGTTGCGCGAGCCGGTGGCTGGACTCGGCATCGTGCGCCAGCAGCAACGCCCTTGAACCGGCCATCCCTGAGAGCCCCCGGGAGCATTTTGCTACTATGCCCACGTGTATTGCCCGTCCGCGC
>DAONEV010000147.1:0-9986 GCA_035403265.1 Thermoanaerobaculaceae bacterium
TTCCAGCCGGCGTTCTGCCCCGCGGAGTTCTTCCTTTATTGGCCGCGCGCCGACCGCTGGGAGTGGGTCCTGGACCACACCGGCCACGTATACGACCTCATGGTTGTCCCCGACCGTTCCCACCCCCGGATCCGTTTCTTGGCAGTCAACAACCGCCTCGCCATGCTCCCGATCGCCGGCGAGCTCGAGCTCGGGCCGTCGAAGCCGCGGGCCAGGGGGGTACTCACCGCTGGGCCGTTGAGCTCTCCCGACCTCGGGCTGGGGGACGGTGACTCGTCCCGATGGCTTGCCTACGTGCCACTGCCTCAGGAGGAGGCCGTCGCGCGGCTGAGGTCGGGAATGGTACCTGGGGTCTGGACGAGCCCGGAGGGTAGCTGGGCGATCACCCTCAGTAGCGGGCGTCAGATGAAGCTCGACCGGCTTCTCAACCCCGATCCCGGCCCCAACGTCGGGCGGGACCTCCGGGAGGCGCGGCTGAGCTTCCTGCAGTTCCTGCAGTGGTTTGCCCCTCGGACCCAACCGTCGACGGCGGCCGCGGTTCGTGACGAGGCGAGGCTGGTTTCGGAGCGCATCCGACCGCTCCTGGACGAGGCACCCTACCGGGCGATCTTCGCCGTGACGGTCGCGCGGGCCCTGGCGCGCGCAGAGGACATCGAGGGAGCGGTCGAGCACCTGCGCAGTCAAATGCCGGCCGCGCCGCCAGATGATCTCGTCTTCCGTCTGGGTCACCTCGAAGCGCTGGCTGGCCGGACCGACCGGGCCATCGCTTGCCTTTCCCCGGTCGTTCAGACCCCCGTGACGCCGCGCGGCAGCTACGATGCCCGCCTCCTGCTGCTTCGGATCGCCATCGAGGCGCGCGACCAGGCAGTGGCCAGGTCATGCATCGAGAAGGTGGCCGAGTGGAACCCTGACCGGGAGCTGCAGGTGGCGCTCACCAGCACGGCGCGGGGACGCGCCACGCTGTGGTGGGACGAGGCGGACAGGCTGGAACCGTCGGTTCGCTCGACGCCGTACCTCCCGGAAGGCGACGCTCTCGCGGTGCTCACCCGCTGGCGCCTGGGGCGCTCGGAGGATTCCGACATCGAGGCCATGCGCCGCTTCGTCAAGGAGGTTCCGGACGCCGTCTCCGAGGGCCAGGTGGCGCTGGCGGCGGCCCTGCTCGGCCGGGGCCGGCCCGCCGAGGCCCTCGACACCCTTGACGCCCTCATCGGGGTGCTTGCCTACGACGCCCGCGACGACTTCGGGAACCGCCAGACCCTGGATCTCGCCCGTGCGCTGCGCGTCAAGGCCCTGGCCGCGTCCGGCCAGCGCCTGCAGGCGAGGGTGGAGGCGCAGCAGCTCCTCGGCACCCTGACCCCGAACCTCCTCCCCTGGATCGTGGCCCGGGAGGTGGAGCAGTCAGGCACTGGTGGCCCGAGAGGGCGGCTGGGAGCGGTCCGAACCCCGGGAACGGCGGCCTTGCCTTCCGGACTGCCTGGATCTCTCTGACCCCGGGCTCGGAGCCCGGCCAGGTCGTCGTCGCGCCCTTCCGCGCCGCGAAGCCGGGCGGGTCGGGATTGCCCTGGTGCGGCGCTACAATGGATTGGAAAAAGCGCGGAGTTTCTGTCCCCAGCCGGCGATGCAGGGGGTCGAGTCGAGCGGTCGGGAATGGCCGGGCAAGAACCGTAGCGTCCCTCCAACTTGCCAGGGCGCTCTCGATCATGTCCGGTGAGTTGCACGGGCGATTCTGGGAGGTGCTGCATGCGTTCCTGGCCAATCAAGCTCATCGTTGCAGCGGCCCTGCTTGGCTCCCTCGCCCCTGGCGGCGAGGGTGCTCCCGGTCAGGCGCGAGTCGTGGCCGCGCCGCTGCAACCCCCGGCTCCCGGTCCAAGGCCGGGAACGGCCGCCGAACATAGGGCGCTCCACCTCCTGCCCCAACGCACCAGGGTGCCGGTGGCGCCCCTGGCTCCTCGGGCCGGGTACGACAACCGCCGGGTGCGCTCTCGCCCTCCGGAGGAGTTGGCGCGGTTGTTCGAGCAGGCGCTGGCGATTCCGGACGAGAGCAGCGAGGGCATGCAGGTGCTCGGTGCAACCGCCACGGCCACGAGCTGGGCGTCGATCGGCTACGGTATCGTCGACCCGGACGGGGTGCACCACAAGTCCGGCCGGATCCGGAGCATGGCCTACGCCTACGACCCGAATCAGGCCGAGGTCCTGCTGTTCGCAGGCTCGTCTTCCGGTGGGCTGTACAAGCTCAACCACGTCTTCGGCGTTCCAATCTGGAGCTCGCTGACGGCCACCTTGCCGGCGCGCGCGGCGGTCGGTTCATTCCTGGTCCACCCGCAGAACGGCAACCGTATCCTGCTCGGTACAGGCGATCGCGGCCGTGGGAGCGATGGGGGCTCCGGGGTCTACCGCACCTCGGATGGCGGCAAGACCTGGTCGCTCACCTCACTTGCTCCGGTCCCCACCTCGGTCGACCGGATCATCAACGACGTCAGCGACCCTTCGGACTACAGCGTTGTTCTGGCGGTCGGCAGTGGCGGCCTGTGGCGCTCGGAGGACTTTGGCACGAGCTGGACGCGCTACCTCTCGTACGACATCAGCGATCTGGTGCAGGACACCGTCAATCCCCACGTGTTCTTCGCCGGTGTTCCGGGCACTGGGGTGATGCGCTCGGACAACTGGGGCACGATCTGGAGCACCAAGTCGACGGGGATCGGTGCGCCGATCGGCCGCGTCGCCTTGACCGCCAGCCGGTCGCAGCCGGGGGTGGTCTTCGCTGTCGTCGCCGCTCCCGACGGCAGCTTGTCGGGGATCTACCGCTCGGTGGACTGGGCCGAGCACTGGACCCGTATCGAGCCGGCAGGGGTGGACACGATCAGCGGCGGGCAGGGTTTCCACGCCTGCTCGATTGCCGTCGATCCGAACAACGCCGGCCGGCTGTTCGTGGGCCTGGCCGGGGTGCAGTGGACGGAGAACGCCACCGCCGCCACTGTGCAGTGGCACCGCAACATCGGTGGCAAGCCGGCATGCTGTACCTCCACCTGCACGTGCGTGGACTGGGACACCGACATCGGTCACGCCGACATCACCGGCTTTCTCTTCGTCCCGCAGTCGATCTCGCCTGGCAACACCGAGGTGTGGGTCAGCAACGACGGGGGCATGTACAGGTTCAACTGGGTGAGCCGGGTGCTCGACGGCAGCGTCAACCTGGCGTGGCTGAACATTGCCCAGGACAACGGCATTGGGCTTTGGGGCTCGCCGACCGACCCGGCGACGCTGATTGCCGGCCTGCAGGACAACGGTCAGATCCTCGTCACCCCGGGTGCTGCGCCGTTCGTGAAGTACATCTTCCCGGGCTCGTCGGGTGCGGACGGCGGACCGGGTGGAGTCCTGACCGGGAACAGCGACACGCTCGTCGGCGCGGTGGGTGCACCGTACCGGCGCTACGTTTCCTTCAACAAGGGATCGAGCTGGGTGGATGTCACCTGCAACCTACCCGAGGACTGGGCCCCCTCGGTGATGTTCCATCCCATCGGCGGGGACTCGTGGATGTACACCAACTCCGGCCGCTACGCCTACCGGCGCCCGATCAACGGCTCGTGCGGCGGCGGTAACGACTGGCAGGCGATCAACGGTGGGCACCCGTTCCCATCCGGCTTCAATGCCAAGCAGCTCGACATCGCCAACAGTACTGGCTATCACTTCTACGTCACCGGATGGGGGAGCGATAGACTCTACTCCGTCGAGGGTTCTCCAGGGAGTGCGAGCTGGAACGACCGCACGCCGCCGCTTCCGGCAGGATCGTCGCGCAACGACTGCCTCGTGTTCGCCTCTCGCGTCGGCGGCAACGACGCCGGGATCGTGTACTACCTCACGGCCAACGCGCATCCGGCCCGGGCCTTCGAGAGCCACGACTACGGCGCAAGCTGGGCGGATCTCACCGGGGATCTCGCCACACGGCTCCCCGATGCCACGTTCTACGCGATGGCATCGCCCTATGACGAGCCGAACACGTTCGTTCTGGCCACCGACGTGGGGGTGTTTCGCAGCGACGACCACGGTGCCCACTGGTACCGGTACATGAGCGGGTTGCCCCGGTTCGTGGTGGCGACCAGCCTGGCGGTGTTCGACGACGTCTCGCCGGACGTCCACAAGCTCCGTCTCGGCACCTGGGGCAACGGGTTCTGGGAACGCCCCATCGATCCCTGCGCCCCGCCGGGAGATGTGGACGGCAACTGCGCGCTCAACGTCTCCGACGTCTTCTACCTGATCAACCGGCTGTTCGCCGGCGGGCCGGCGCCAAGCGGCGTCGCCGACGCCAACGGCGACGGCAAGGTGGACGTCTCCGATGTGTTCTTCCTCGTCAACTACCTGTTCGCGGGCGGGCCACGGCCCAGCTAGCTCCTCCGAGAGCCAGGCGTCTCCTCGCCAGGAAGGCGCGGCCCCGGCGCCTCCAGGGCGGCGGAGCCGGTTCCAGCCGCCGGCTACCGCGCCTTCCAGACGTGAATGAGCGGACGGGTGCCGTCGCCAAAGCGCTCGACGACGAAGAGGTGGCCGCGGGCGCGGTCAAAGGCGGTCTCGCCCAACCGGAAGCGGCGCTGCACGCCGCGACCGATGGCATCGGCCTCGGCGGGCGGATCGGGGAGGAATAGGTGGTCGTCGATGGTCAGCACGGCGTAAGGCTGGGGCTCGTGGGGCGCTCGCGTCCCTGCCGCCACGGCCGCGAGGTCGGCCGGGTCGTAGAAGAGGATCTGGGCCGCCGTGCGGGCGCTCCACCAACCCCGCTCGGAGGTGTGTCCGGCGCATTCACGCACCAGGGCAGGCGGGCAGGCCGAGCCGTCGGCCTGGAAGCACATGGGATCACCGCCGGGGTTCATCTCGACGCATGGCATGCGGTTGCCCGAGGGGTCGAGCCAGCCATACCAGTAGTACTCGCCGACGCCCTTGGTTCCCGCGAACACCACCGCGGAATGACCCGAGGGCGTGGTGATCCAGGCGCCGCCCTCCCACTCGTCGCAGTGCTGGTAGCCGTCGGCGTGGAAGCTCGTCTGTTCCTGCAGGGTGCTGGAGTAGAGCAGAAGCGGCACCGTGGTCAGACGCGTCCCGGGGGCCGGCGGGTTGCCCGAAAGCCATGGCGCGTAGGCGAAGAGCGCCGGACCCATCCCCGACCAGCCGCCGTCCCGGAAGCGGCCGGTGGCGAGGCGCCGGCCGCCAACATGGGCGGTCGCCCAGCCCTCGGGGATCTCGAAGAGATAGCCGTTGACGGCGTACAGGCTGGCGTCGCCGATCCACCAGGCGCCCTCCAGGTGTGGTGTTGAGAGCGTCGGGTCGCACCAGGCGTGACTGGGGAGCTGGAGTGACGGGTCCTCCTGGAAGTGCTGGCCCCACGCCATGTGAAGCCTGGGGCCGGTCTGGGTCGTGTCGAGGTAGGCGAGGCCGACGCGGGGGATCTCCGTGAAGGGTGTGAACAGCGTGCCGCGGAGGTCGACGAACGGCTGCAGGGTGGACGCGGTGGGCAGGGCCGCGAGGTCCCTGGTTGGTGAGATGGCCGGTGGTGGGATGTCGATCTCGGACACCCAGTGCTCGGTGTCGAGCCCGGTGCCGAAGAGCGAGCCCGGGAACCCGTCCGCGGCGCCGTTGAGGTCCCCATCCGGGCGGTAGGTGAGCGCCTGGCCGCCATAGTCCCAGGTGGCGACCTCGGGGGCGCCTTCGGCCCGGTCCGGCAACCGGAACGCCCCCAGGTACAGGAGGTCGGAGGGCTGCAGTCGGGAGGTGGAGGGCGTGGAGCGCTGCAGGTGGCGGCGCACTCCTCGCCCCGCTGCTGCGGCCGGGTCCGGCTGACCTCCCGGGATCGCGACCTGCGCGCCGGCCCCCGCCGTCAGCAGCAGCGCGGCAGCACTACAGCCGAGCAGGGGGCGCCACCTGCTCACGGCAGGACTACCGGGAAGGTCGTGGGGTCGCCGGTGTTCTGGTCGATCACCGACGCATAGGCCCAGGCCCTGCAGTCGGCCGTCTGGGCCTCGATTCGGGCATACGCGGCATCACGATTGCCGGCGCTGCTCTTGGCGAAGATGTCATCCTCCTGCTTCCAGCGCCGTCCGTCGGCGCTGAGGGTGCGGGGATTGCCGAGGAAGATCCCGTTGGGGCCCACCAACTGGATCCAGATGGTGCATGGCGTCGAGCCGAGGTTGACGAAGCCGATATTGGTCCGGAAGGCGCTGTTCTTCTTGAGCAGTGGGATGAACCCGACATGGCCGTTCGTCACGACTTCCACCTCCCGCCCGCCCGGGTAGGCGACAACGAGGGCGGGATAGGACTGCCCGTAGGTACGCGTCGCGGACTCCTGGTTGTAGGTTCGCGACGTCACTGCCAGTGGCCGGGTGGAGGTCACGAGGAGGGTACCCTTCACCGAGCTGGGCTGTGTGAAGCCGAGCTTCGAGGTCAGGATGTCCCGCCACTCCACGCTCTGCATCGAGCCGAGCGAGTGGGTGGCCGGGGTGGCGAGGCCGGTCACGGAGTCGTAGAACGTGAGCTGCAGCGCGACGGACTGGCTGGCGGTGTTCACCACGCCCACATCCGTCCGCCAGTTGGTGCCGGCCGCGCCGCCCGAATGGGCCACGGAGGGCACCACGTATGCGTAGTCGTCGTGGATCGGCGGGTCGGTGATCGTGATCTGTCCGCTCGCGGTCATCGAGCCGTTGGTCATCCGAACGGTGAGCTGCCAGGTGTACGTGCCGGGGCTCTGGTAGACGTGCGAGGTGTCGACGGCTGTGGCGTGCGCCGAGCCGTCTCCGAAGTTCCAGTCGTAGGCGAGGGATCCGGTGCAACTGCTAGAGACCGAGGACACCGTGCCGTCGAAGCTCACCGCCTGGCCGACCACACCGCTGGTGGGTCCGGTGGCCTTGCCGACGATGTCGCAGGTGACCAACGGCCCCGGGCAGCTCCCGAGGCCCTTCCAGCAGTTGTAGGCGATGTTGAGCAGAGGCAGGTACTCGCCCGTCGCCTTCTGGTCGCCAGCGGCTGTTGGATGGCTGTCGCCGCTCGGATACCTGGAGTAGTTGGAGCCCTGGTTGGTCACGTGCTCGATCACACCGTTGCGATAGCGGTGATGGTTGCCCGCGGTGCTGCCGAGGTCGTTGGTGTCGACGTTGCCGCCGTTGGACGTGAGCACGTTGAAGAAGTCAAACACGAAGACGTTGTGGTGGGCGTAGCCGTCGAGCCAGTCGTTGACGAGCCAGTTGTTGAAGGCGCGGGCGTTGGCCGCCGCCTCGGGGCTCGTGTCCTCATCGCGCAGCGGCGGGGCGGCGATGACCACGAAGAGCTTCTCCTGGTGGGCGGTGAAGTAGGGGAGGAGGTCGTTGTAGATCCCCTTGGCGTTGGCGACGGTGTGGTGCTCGGAGCCCGAGTCCTGCCCCCGCAGCGGGTTCGAGCCGGTAGTGGGCAGGTCGTTGGGCTCACCACCCAGGTTGGAGTTCGGGAAGCACGACTTGAACATGACGATCTGGTTGATGCCGGCCGGCGTCGAATCCATGCGCGTATAACCGCAGCTCTGGTCGGTCTGGGCGTAGAGAGCGGACATCACAGCGTCCCGGGTCGGCCCGACGAACCACTCCCACCAGTTGCCGATGTCGGTGCGGTCGCCGATCACGTCGCCGCCTACCATCCAGCCGTAGTTGGTGTCGGAGACGAAGTAATTGTTGGTGCGCAGGGCGAGTCCGAGCCCGCCGTGGTCGTCCCCCAGCCATGCCTCGCCGGTGGAGTGGTGGATGAACACCAGCCGCACGGCGCTCGCCGGCGGGTTGGGGTTGAGCGCCAGCACGGCCTGGGCTTCCAGAGGCCCCTGGGCCTCGAGCCAAGGCACGAAGAGAAGGGTGATCGCGGCGATGGCGATCGAAAGGGACCCCTGGACGCGACAGTGGTGGGCTCCTGCGCTCATCTTGGACCTCCCCGGCTCGGACGTCTGCAGCGTGCTTCGACTCTTGCCTACGTGCCTTCCTTCATGCTAGGTCCTGACGCTCGGGAGTCAAGGGAAGGCGGGTCGTCGACGAGGCGGCCGACGGCCAGCTCCGCGGGTTTGCCGAACGCCTCGGGGTGGAGGTAGAGCCCGCGCTCGGCCTCGGCCTTGTCCACCTCGACCGGAATCCGGTTGGTGTTGGCGAAGGCGTCCTGGCGGATGCCGGTGACCATCCACGAAACCTTGAGCCCGGCCCGTCCACCGTCGATCCGGAAACGATTGCCAGTGATCTCCTCGGCGATGTACACCGGCGCGAAGCCACCGATGCAGGTGAGCTGGTAGCGGAAGTCGCGGTTGAGCGCCTCGAACCACTCCGGCAGCTCGACCACCGTCTCACCGTTCTCGTCCAGCACGACGTTGCCGTTGTAGACGTTCATCATGTCCGGCGACTCGACGAACGAGTGGTAGAGATACTTGTTCTCCGGGTCGAGCGGGTGGTCGATCTTGAACGAGCCGCCGCCCTTGGAGATGGTGCCAATGATGTTGAGGTTACCGCTTTCGTCGAGTGTCATCACGAAGCTGTGGGCCCCATTGAGGACCTTCAGGGAGGAAGCACTGTTGTTGTCATAGTCGAGCCAGAAAACCTGATCGTGATTGGACTTGAAGCCGAGATAGCTGCCGGTGAAGGCGGGGTCGGAGCCGATCATCCCATCCGACCCGGGTACGCCTGAGGTTCCGCCCAGGACGAGGTCAGGAGTCAAGTTGTTTCCAGCGGCGGCGAACACGCCGCTTCCCGAGTCGTTGGTGAAGTGGCCCGCATGGCCGGTAGCGGAGGAGCTCGCGCCGACGACGCCGTTGCCGCTGCTGCTGCTCCCGTAGACGCCAGCGGCCGTGGCGCCGGTGTCGGCAGCCCCGAACACCCCGCGCCCACCGCTCTTGGCTGAAGAGCCATAGACCCCGTTCGCCCCTGCAAGGGAGCCGGTCGTGCTGGCACCGGTGTTGGTGCCGAAGACCGCGTAGCTGGTGGACCCACCAGTCGTGGCGTCCACGGCTCGCCCGGTGTCGCTCAGGGCCTGAACGCCGACGATGCTCCCATCACCCTTTCCCCGGATGGCGGCCTGACCTGCCAAGCCGTTCGCGTAGATGGCATAGTCCTGGAGGCCGATGGCGGCCTGGTTGAGGGTTGCGGTGTTCATCCCGAACAGGGCTACCCGGTCCGCGGCGTCGGTGTAGCCCACGATTCCCTGCCCCGTGGTGTTGTGGACCGACAACAAGTAGTTTGAGCGACTGTCGCCCTGGAGGTTGAGCGGCAGCGTGATGGCGAGGTCGACGTCCCCGGAGGTCCCACCGCCTGTGAGACCGCGTCCGGCGGTGACGGACGTGATGTCGCCGCCAGCCGCGGTCTGCCAGGCGGCGCCACCGCCCGTGACCGTCAGCACCTGACCGCTCGTACCGCCGGTGGTTGACACCTTGGCGGCGGTCACCGCGCTGTTGGCGAGGTCGGCCGTGGCGACGGTGCCATCGGCGATCTTGTCGCCCGTGACGGCACCGTTGGCGATCTTCGGGGTGGTCACTCCGTTATCCGCGAGCGTGAGCGTCACGTCCCCTGTCGTCCCGCCACCAGAGAGGCCGCTCCCGGCATTGACCGCCGTGATGTCGCCGCCACTGCCGGACGGGACAGCCTGCCAGGCAGCCCCGGAGGCGGTGGCGGTGAGCACCTGCCCGGTGGTGCCGCCGCTCGCGGATACCTTCGCCGCCGTCACGGCGCCGTTCGCGAGCTTCGCGGTGGTCACACCGTTGTCGGCGATGCCCACCGTGTTGGTGTCGACGGCGATCCCGGCGCCGGCGCCGACGTCGAGCGTCACCACGCCGCTCGTGCCCCCGCCGGCCAGGCCCTGGCCCGCGGTCACCCCGGTGATCGAACCACCCGAGGCATTCTCGGCGAGCAGCTCGTCCCGGAAGCTCATCTCGAACGTCGAGGGGTCGTTCGAACGGTTGGCGATCCCCGAGCCGAACACCGCCACGTGGCCCGACCCCGACGTCACCT
>DAONEV010000148.1:0-9848 GCA_035403265.1 Thermoanaerobaculaceae bacterium
AGGTGCTCGGCCAGAGCCTGACGCCCCACCTTGCCCACAACGTCGCCCACGAAAAGAACTCGCACCATGCTCGCCCCCAGGACCGGCAAGCATACACCTCGACGGAGCATTCCCCCACCTATCTAACCGAGCAGAGGTCGCGCCAGCAGCCGAGCGGTCGAATCCCGTGCGACCAGAAGGCAGCTCCGTGCCCTCAGCTCTCGTCCGGGACGCCAGCCAGGACCGCCAGCTTCTCGGGGTCGAGCAGCATGACCTGCGGTCCCTCGACGCGGACCACGCCTCCGCGCTCCAGACGCCGGAAGGTGCGGGACAGCACCTCCGGGGCGGTGCCACACAGCGACGCCACCACTTGCTTGGGCTCCTCGAGCCGCAAGGTAGCTCCCCGCAGGGTCGTCAACCCGGAGCGCACGAACGCCGACCAGAGATAGCCAGCCACGCGCTCCTCGACGGTGCGGAGTGCGAGACCGTCGATGAGGTCCACAAGGCGCCGCATCCAGAGCGAAAAGGAGGTCAGGATGGCCAGGGAGACCTCGGGGCGCCGGCGGAGCAGGTCCACCAGCTCGGCGCTGGCGACGCGGGCCACGGTCCCCGACTCCAGCGCCTGGGCGGTGGCCGGGAAGATCCCTGGACCAAACACGGCCGCCTCGGCGAACGAGGCGGGAGCCCGCACCACGTGGAGCACCTGCTCCCGCCCCTCGGCGTCGGCCCGAAAGAGCTTCACGCGCCCGCCCAGCATCACCGGCAGGAAGGAGGCCGGGTCACCCTCCAGGAAGAGCACCTCGCCATGCTCGAGGCGCTGCACCTTGGTCAGAGCAACGATCTCGGCCAGGCCCACATCTGGCAGCGTCTCGAACAACGGGATGCGGCGCAGCGCTCGCGTCAACGAGATCGTGTCCACGGTCGCATTGTGCCTTGCCCGCACCCACTCAGTCGAGCATTGAGAGGGAGAGCGGGAGGTCACTGGCACGGTATCGCCTCTCCCGATTCTCGGGTTTCGGCCCGTCCGGCGCGCAGGGCCAGCCACCAGCTTCCAGGCGCTCCGTCGGGCGGCAAGGGAATGTCGATCGCCCGCAGGCCGAGGGGGCGGGCCAGGGCGGCAAGACGTGCGGCGTCGGTGGGTAGCAGCCACACGCCCTGAAGTGCGGCATCCCCGCCGGGGTCGGCCACCCCCGCCAGCATCCGCACCCTGCCCCCGCGCCGCTCGAACGTCCGCACGTGGATCCGCCCGTCGGAGAGCACCCGCGTGCGGAGTCGCGGTCCATTCCGCGCCGTGATCCCGGCATCCTCGGCCTGTACCAGCAGGACTCCATCCGGAGCCAGCAGCTCCCCGAGGACTCGCAGTGCCTGCCGCTGGGCCGTGCGGCTGGCTAGCAGGGAGAAGGTGTTCCCGAGGCACAGCACGGCATCGAGTCTCATTGTTCGCATCGGCATCGCGAGGATGTCGCCGGCCAGCACCGAGAAGCCATGCAGCGCGGCAAGGGGGGTGAGGGCGAGATCGAGGCCGACCACAGGCACGCCGAGCTCCCGCAACAGGCGGAGGTGAAAGCCGCCCCCGCAGCCGGCATCCAGGACCCGCCGCCATCCATGGCGGCCAACGAGCGCGACCCAGAATTGTCTCTCGCGAGCCGCCCTGGCCGCCTCGGGCAGCGCCGCCGCAACACCCGCAAAGTCACCTTTCTCCATGACCTTCACCCCGCACCAGCGTATCAGGTGCGCAGCCCGACAGGGAGTCAGGTGGCCAGCGGGCGACCTTCCTGGCGAGCGGGATGGCCTTCCTCGTCCCAGGGCTGACGACCCCGCGACCTGTAGATCCGCTGACTCGCGGATCCCCTGGTTCGCCTCTCCACTGGTCTACACTTCGAGCATGCCGTGGCGTCTCGACGAACTCACCGCGTACCTGCGCGACGAACGCAACCTCTCTCCCCACACCCTCCGGGCCTACGAGCGAGAGATCACGTCTTTTCAAGTCTTTGCTGAGACGGAGATGAGCTGTTCGTCGCCGGTGGCCGTGACTCCCGCCATCGTGCGCGCCTATCTGGCGCACCTGCACTCTCGCCAGCTCGCACGCGTTTCCGTGCAGCGGGCCCTCGGGGCGCTGCGCACCTACTTCCGTCTCCTGGCCCGCGAGGGCGTGGTGGCCACCAACCCGGCCCGCGTTGTCCCCACCCCGCGCGCGCCGAAAAAGCTCCCGGATATGGTCTCCACCACCCAGGTCGGGAACCTGCTGGACGCTCTCGACGACTCCCCGGCTGGTCGGCGCGACCGCGCGGCCCTCGAGCTGCTCTACGGCTCCGGGCTGCGTGCTGCCGAGCTCGTCGGGCTCGACCTTGACGACGTGGACCTCGGGAGGCGCCTGGTGAGGGTGCGCGGCAAGGGGGGCAAGGAGCGGGTCGTGCCGTTCGGGCACCCGGCGGCCGCGGCGATCCGCGCGTATCTTCCGGCCCGCGCCTCATGGCGAGCGGCCGCGGCCACCCACGACGCCAGCGAGCCGCTGTTCGTGAACCAGCGTGGCGGGAGGCTGTCGGACCGCTCCCTGCGTCGCATCGTCGACTCCGCCGTGCGCCACATCGCGTCGATCCACCACCTCCACCCGCACACCCTGCGCCACGCCTTCGCGACTCACCTGCTGGAGGCCGGCATGGACCTGCGCGCCATCCAGGAGCTGCTCGGGCACGCCTCCCTCTCGACCACGCAGCGCTACACCCACCTCGACCTCGCCCACCTCATGGAGACGTACCGCAAGGCCCACCCGAAGGCATGACCCCCACCCACCCGGGCTTCAGGCTGCGGGCTCAAGGCAAGGCCGAGATAGGTCGAGTCGGGAGGCTACCCCCAGCTCGTCGACGGCCCCTGACCGTCCAGCGAGCGTGACCTCTCGACCCTCGACTGGTTCCGGGGGCGGTAAGATATCCGACACGGCTGACCGCGGAGGGCACACCATGGGAGTGGAGATCGACATCACGTATGACGGCGACCTGCACTGCCTGGCCGTGCACGGTCCATCCGCACAGACCCTGCGGACCGACGCCCCGGTCGACAACGGCGGCAAGGGCGAGGCGTTCTCCCCCACGGACCTGCTGGCCACCTCCCTGGGCGCCTGCCTGGTGACGGTCATGGGCCTGCTGGCGCGCCGCCTGGCGCTGGATATCGCCGGCACGCGGGTCCACGTGGTCAAGGAGATGACTGCCGACCCGGTGCGCCGTGTCGGGCGTCTCGGGGTAACCATCACCATGCCGGCCGGTTGCACCCTTACCCACGCCGACCGGGCTCGACTCGAGCACACCGCCAACACCTGCCCCGTGAAGCATAGTCTGCATCCGGACACGGTCGTGGACCTTCGCTTCGTCTACCCGGAATGAGCGCTCGACCCTGCTAGACTCCCTGCCTGGGAGCACCATATGGCTGACGACCGCAAGATCTTGCACGAGTTCAAGCGCAACGCCGAGGAGACGCTCCGCGTCTCCCTGTCCACCTTCAAGGGCCGCACCTACGTCGACATTCGCCTGTTCTACGAGGATGCCAACGGCGAACTGGCGCCGACCAAGAAGGGGGTGACCATCACCCCCGAGCTGTGGGACGAGTTCCGAAACGGCGTCGCCCGGGCCGAGGAGGCCCTCCAGGACAAGAACCTCTGGCACAAGGAAGGCAGCGAGGGCTAGGACCGGACCTCAGGGTGTGGAGACGGGGGTCGCAGCGGGCTTGGCGGCCTTGAGCTTTTCGAGCTTCGCCTTGAACTTCTCGCAGGGGTCGATGTCGTCCACCCGGGGCGTGAACCACACGAAGTCGAAGGGCAGCCTGGGGGCGTCAAAGTCCGCCGCATAGGAGGGTGCCGTGTCCTTGCCCCTTTCGACCTCCAGAATTGCCAGGCTGGCGACCGGCTTCGCGCCGCGACGCACCAACTGAGGGGGCACGGCCCGGTCGGTACGGGCGTGGCCGAAGCCGGTGATGAGCACCGCTCCGTCGGCGGTCGCGCCCCGTCGAACCGCCTCCACCATCTGGGCGTCCCGCGCGCGCTGCACCAGGATCATCGGCTCCACCATCCCCGGCGGCGCAAAGCCGCAGTGGGAGTCGGTGATCTCCTTGCCCATGGCCGCTCGTAGTGCGTCGGGGATCGGTTGTTCGAGCCCCAGCGTCTCGACCAGCTCGGGTGGCAGGGCACCAAGGCCCTGCCGGGCCGCCCCACGCGCTAGGCGCTCGGCGAGGTTGGCTGCGATGATCGGCAGCCTCGCCCTGACGGCAGGATCCGCGATCTGCTGGTACCACGCCCATGGCGGCCAGGACTTCTTGTCCCACCCCACCGCCGCGCCCAGACCCGCGGCGTCGGCTGGCTTCCCGGCCAGGTAGGCTTGCACCGCCGGGGCGTCGTCGCCGTCAAGCATCTCAAACGCCAGCGCGGGCTTCCTTCCGGCCTCCAGCAACGCCGAGAAGATGCGAGCCTGCAGGCGGTGATGGTCGGGGTTGTCGTGCTTCTCGCCCAGGAGCACAAAACGCGCCCTGGCCAGGCGCTCGACCAGAGTGGCCTGGTCGATCGCGTGCGCTGCCTGCACATCCCAGATCACCCCCACCAGAGGGTGCTCGGCGTCGAGTTGGGCCTGCCACGCGACCGGGGGCGCGGCGTGCTGGGCCAGGCAGGGTTGGGTCAGAGCGAGCGCCAACACCACCATGACGCTCCTCATGTCTCGTCCTCCCGCACGACATCAGCCCCCCGCTGACCGCCAAAACGGGCCTTGATGATGTCGTCGAAGTCGTCAGCGGTGCCGAGCACCGTGAGCACAGCCGCCTCCAGGTCCTGGCGGTTGATGGTGGAGCCCACCAGGCTGTAACGGAAAAAGACGTCGTTGTCCCCTGCGAGGCCAAAGGCGCCGAACTGGATCCGACTGTTCTCGTGGAGCAGGAACTGACACAGCTCGAGGGTGATCCGCGGCTCGAACACCACCCAGGCGCGCACCGACACGACCGTGTCGTCGCCGCGGGGGAAGACGGCGATGGAGGCGGCAGCGCTGCCACGCGCCAGGAGGAACTGTGGCTTCTCCTCAATCTGCTCGACCTTGTCTCCGAACAGCTCCCCGAGATAGGTTCCGACCTTGGCGAAGGTCCGCTCCTGGGCCGAAGTCACGAATTGCATGAGCAACCCTCCCTCCGACATCGCTGGCTCCCAGTCTGGCACACCGCCCGCCACGGTGCCACCCGTCGGCCCGGAAGGCCCGCCCCGAGCCAGGAAATGGGCAGTGGGTACGGATGCCCGCAAAACGAGTGGTGCCGGCCTCGTCCTCCATCCTGGACCTGGCTCAGGATCGACGCCCGCCGACCCGTGTCGCCCGAGGGAAAGCCGCCTTCACAACTCCGGACGACCCTGTTGCCCGAGTAGGAGCCTGTCGGAGAACGCGGAAGGCCTGCGCGCGGACCTTCCCATTTCTCCGACGGGCTAGGGTCAGTGGGCGCTCGCCCTGACGGCGGCAGGCGGGGACGGCGCCGCGGCGCCTCCCTGGCGGCGGGGGTCGCCGACACCCACGAGCATGCCGCCAGGTTCAACCATCACGGCGTTGACCCCACCGAAGGCGCAGAGGTCGACCTGGCGCGGTGGAAAGGTAAGCCTGAACTGATTCGCAAAGCCGCGCGCCTGGAGGCTATCGGCCTGTGCAGAGGTAATGGCGCCAGCGAGCTCGAGAAGCACCCTGGTGCCCTTGGGAGGGTCGACGACGACGCGGGGGGAGGAAATGGCCTGTCCCAGGCTCAGGCCCCGATCGACGAGGTTGGAGATCACGAGAAGCATCGAGGAAGGGATTCGCGAGCTGCCGGCTCCGCCCAGGACGACCAGGGGAGCGCCCGCCTGCAACAGCAGGGTCGGCGCCATGGAAGTGCGGGCCACTCTCATCGGCGCCGGATATCGTGGCGATGCAGGGTTTGCAAGATCGAAGCTGTCGAGCAGCGAGTTGTATTGAAATCCGAGCGTCGGCGAGGCCACAAATCCACTCGTGCCGAGAGTCTCGGTCATGGCCACCGCATTGCCCCAGCGGTCCATGACGGAGATCTGGGTCGTGCCGCCTGCCGCGACCCAGCGGACGCGGCTCGCCAGGATCTCCCGGTCCTCGAGGGCGCGGTCAAACCGGATCAGCCGCGCTCGGCGCCGGCCGTAGTCGGGATCGGGCTGCTGTGGGTGCCGCGCGAGAGCGTTGTCGATCATGGCGATGCGCACCGCTTCGACCAGCAGGTGGAGTCGGTTGGCCGAGTCCTGCCGTAACAGGTCGGGCGGGAAAGCCTCGAGGATTTGCAGCGCACCCACAAGTACGTTGCCGCCGCCGGGATCCGGAAACGACACCACCTCGACGGCGCGGTAGCGGCCACGCACCGGCTCGCGTTCCACGACCTTGACCGCCGCCAGGTCCCCACGGCGGACGTACCCACCGCCGGCCAGCATGTCGGCCTCGATCTCGGCCGCGATCCTGCCTTGTCGGAAGCTCGCCTCGCCGCCGGCCGCGATGCGCCGCATCGTCGCGGCCAGCACCGGCTGCTGGAGCATGCACCCGTCCGGCCACACGCCACGGCGGTCACGCAGGAAGAGGCCGGCCAGGTAGTCGTCCTCCATCACCTTGGCGATTTCCATCTCGAGATCCGCCCGGACGTAGGGCCGCAGCGTGTGGCCCCGCTCCGCGAGCTCGATGGCAGGCTGTAGCGCCTGTGCGAGGCTCACGGTGCCGAAGCGCCGGAGGAGGTGGGTCATCGTCGCGAGCATGGAAGGCGTCGCCGAGACCGGGTAGCCAAAGAGACGCTCACTGTCCTTGAGCCTCAGGAGCTCGCGGGGTACGACGTTCACCGGCACGGGTGCCGAGCCATCGACTGCCACCTCCCGCCCATCGGCAAGGTGGACGAGGGCGAGCGCCTGCCCGCCCAGGCCGGCACAGGTCGGGTCCACGACTCCGAGCGCGAACGCGGTCGCGACCGCAGCGTCCACTGCGTTCCCTCCCCGCTCGAGAATGACCGCCCCGGCCCGGGATGCCTGAGGATCGGCTGACGCCACCATGCCGCTGGACGAGCGCTCCTCTGACGCGACGAGCTCCGGCGGCAGCGCCGGGGTGGAGGAACCTGGGCTGTCAGGGACCTGCCAGGCACCGCCAGGGCGACGGCCCAGGACGATCAGGACCGCCACGAGCACGCAGGCGAGTCGGCGCCCGACGTGATCGGCGCGGCATGGATGTCGAAATGGATGGCGACGGCATCGCATCGAGGGCAGGGTACCAGGGTCGGCCACCATCCTCACGGATGAGCGAGACGCCTCCCGCCAGGCCGATCGCCAGGGTCTCGTTCGTCGCCGGCACGGCATCCTGATGCGCTGGTGCCCTGGTGACACCCCGGACCTGGCCGCACGTCACACCTGGACATGGAACTTGTGGTGCCGGAGGTGGGAGTCGAACCCACACACCCTTGCGGATACGGGATTTTGAGTCCCGGACAGGTTGCTTACGGCCGGTTACGCTAGATCTCGCAACATTGACAGATAAGGCACTTAGCGTTACGTTGGATTTCGTGAGGATACGGGAAATGACCACGGCACTGTACCCCGGCAGTACCCCGGGTACAGAGTCCCGCGTCCCTGGGAGGCATCATGCCGAGGTATGCGAAGCGGCTCCACACCTTCACTGAAGCGTACCTGACCAGCCTGAAGCCGGAGGCACAGCGCTACGAGGTCTACGACACGGAGCGGCCGGGGCTGGTGATCCGAGTCACGCCGAACGGCACCAAGACATTCGCGCTGTACTACTGGTCGAAGGAGGGCAAGAAGGAGCGGGTCACCTACCAGAAGTTCCCGGGCTTGAAGCTCAAGGACGCGCGCGACCAGGCCAAGATCGACACGGGCGAGGCGGCCAAGGGGAGAAGTCCAGCCAAAGCACGACGCGCCTTGCGCGGTCACGAGACCCTCGGCAACCTGTGGGAGAAGTTCATCGAGCTGCACGCAAAGCCTCGGAAACGGAGCTGGGAGACTGACGAGCGGCGATGGAAAAAGCACCTTGCCGCTCATGCCAGCGAGCGGCTGAACAGCATCACCACACCCATGGTCGAACGGTGGCTGTCGAGGATCTCCGCAGGCTCGGGGATGGGGGCGTCCAACCGGGTGCGCGCGTTGCTCCACACCATGTTCGAGTTGGGACGCAAAAAGTGGGGGCTCGGTCTCCCCAACCCGGTAGGCGACACGACCCGGCATGAGGAGCATTCCAAGGAACGGTATCTGCTGCCCGATGAGCTGCGGCGGTTCGTGGCGGCCCTGGACGCTGACCAGGACCCCGATACCCGCGCCTTCTGCAAGCTGGCGTTGTGGACCGGCCAGCGCCGGGGCACCCTCGCGGCGATGAGGTGGGCGGACGTGAACCTCGACGACGCGGCATGGTCGATTCCGGCCACCGACATGAAGGCCGGAAGGCCGCTGCTGATCCCGCTCGCCGACGAGGTGGTGGAGATCCTCCGGGCGCGCCTGGCCGAGACGCCAGATGGTCAGATGTACGTGTTCCCTGCTGGCCGGCCCTCCGGGCACACCGTTGGCCCACGGGCGGGGTGGACGCGCGTGCTGAAGGAGTCGGCCATTGAGAAGCTGACACCCCACGACCTGCGGAGGAGCTTCGCGGTGTGGGCACAAGATGCGGGCTGCCCGCTGGAGGTGATCGCCTCTCTACTCGGGCACACCCCGGCCGGTGGCGTCACAAGTGTCTATGCGCGGGTTCCGTTCGACACCAAGAGGCGATGGGTGCAGGCCGCCGTCAGGAACATGCTGGCCGCCGTCAACGCACCACAGGACGGCACGCTCCTGCACTTCCCTGGTGGGGTGGCGGTTGGGGGTGAGCGGTGATTGTCTCGGAGGTGGTGACACCGGAAGACCGCGTCAGTCTGGCGCGGGAGGCGTTTCTACAGGCTGTCGAGGCTCACGCCAGCGAAGTGCTTGACACCCTGGCCGAGCTGGTGGGGCTACCGCTGGCCGAGAAGCTCGAGGCCGTCCAGCGATGGGCGGCGCGCTTCAACGTCGACGCGCGATGGATGCGGGATCAAGCCGTTTGGACGTTGCACCTATGGGAGCTGGGGCACTGGCCGGAGGCCGTGGGGCGGTCCTGGGTGGACACGTCGCGGTCTGAGCAGGTGTCTTTCGAGTGGACGCCCGACCTGCCCGTCAGTGAGGACGACTGCCGCTTCAAGGCGTTCTGGAACCCCGAGCTGGAATCCTGGCCGAAAGCTCGGGCTCGCATTCACGCCGAGCTCGAGGGGTGGGCGGTGGCGCTGGTGAAGCAGGCCCAAGAGCGTGGCGCGAAGCGGCCACCGCGCCCACGAACGCGAGGCGACATTGACCCCGGGACCCGGTACCGCTGGCTGGTGGAGCACCGCTGTCTCAGGCTCTCGCAGTCCGACCTGGCGGCTGGCCACGGCGTACACCCGTCCGCCGTCTCGCGGGTGTGCAGCGAGCTGTCGGAGCTGATCGGACTCCCCCCGCTGGTGTGACTTAAGCCTCGTCGTGTAAGTCACAAGTGCTGTGTTGACAAACACTTAGCGTAGCTCTAGGTTACCTCCAGGAGCGACAGACCGCGGGACGTTTCGCGGGGCTCCGCGGAGGTGGCCAGGATGAACGCAAGACTGCTGACACCACAGGAAACGGCCGAGCTACTCGGGGTCGCGGTCGGGACTCTGACGATGTGGCGCACGACCCGCCGGGTGGTGTTGCCATACGTCCGCGTCGGACGCCACGTCAGATACAAGCCTGAAGACGTGCGGCGGTTCGTCGAGGATCGCACCGTCACCGGCACCGCCGAGGCCAGGTGACCCATGCCGAAAACAGAACGGCCGGGGCGCCCTCCCCGGCCAGTGCCACA
>DAONEV010000149.1:0-9784 GCA_035403265.1 Thermoanaerobaculaceae bacterium
CCAGGTCCTCAACCTCGGCCCGTCGCACCCGGCCACGCATGGCACCCTTCGGACGACCTTGCGCCTCAACGGCGAAATCATCACGCAGGCCGAAACGGAGATCGGCTACCTCCACCGCTGCTTCGAGAAGATGTCGGAGCGGCACACCTGGAACCAGGTCATCCCGTTCACGGACCGCCTCAACTACTGCTCGCCGATGATCAACGGCGTCGGCTACTGCCTCGCGGTGGAGCAGTTGGCGGGCATCGAGGCGCCGCCCCGTGCCCAGACCATCCGCCTCATCCTCTCCGAGCTTTCTCGCATCATGGACCACATCGTCTGCATCGGCGCCAACCTCAACGACCTCGGTGCGATGACGCCGTTTCTCTACATGTACGAGGCGCGGGAGGAGATCTACTCGGTTCTGGAGGCCTGCGCCGGCGGCCGGCTGACCATCTCCTACGCGCGGATCGGGGGCCTGGCCAACGATGTACCGGCGGACTTCGTCGAGTCGGTGCGCTGGCTGCTACAGCGCATCCCGAAGCTCGTCAACGACATGGAGAATCTGATCACGAGCAACCGGATCTTTCGGGACCGCACCGAGGGAGTCGGCACGATGTCCGCCGAGGAGGCGCTCGACTGGGGCTGGACAGGGCCATGCCTGCGTGCCTCGGGCGTCGCCTACGACGTCCGCAAGGCCCATCCCTATCTCGGCTACGAGACGTATGACTTCAAGATCCCCGTCGCTTCGACCGGCGACACGTACGCGCGCTACCTGGTGCGGGTCGAGGAGCTCCGCCAGTCGCTCTCGATCATCGACCAGGCCCTCGGGCGCCTCCTGCCCGGACCGGTCCTCGCCGACGAGCACCATCTGACACTGCCGCCCAAGGAGCTGGTCTACACCGAGATGGAAGCCCTCATCTGGCACTTCAAGCTGATCATGGAAGGCGGAAAGGTGCCTGCCGGCGAGGTTTATGGCTTCACCGAAGGCGCCAACGGTGAGCTCGGGTTCTATGTCATCTCCGACGGCGGCGGCAAGCCCTACCGCATCAAGGTGCGGCCGCCATGCTTCGCCATCTTCCAGGCCTACCCGCACATGCTGGTGGGTCAGATGATCCCGGACTCGGTTGCGATCCTGGGCAGCATGAACGTCATCGCCGGGGAGCTGGACCGATGAGCGCCAAGCCCGATGTCGTCGTCTGCGATCCCAAGCCGATCCGCTTCCTCCAGCGCTTCTACCTGGTCGAGATCCTCAAGGGTCTGGCCGTTACCGGGAGGCACTTCTTCGGCAACCTCTTCCGCCGCACGTACACCGTCACGGTGGAGTGGCCGGAGGTCAAGCGCGAGTACTCCGAGCGCATGCGCGGCCGCCACATCCTGCTGGCGCGGGAGGACGGCTCACCGCGGTGCGTCGCCTGCTACATGTGCGAGGAGGCGTGCCCGGCCGAGTGCATCCACATCGAGGCCAAGGCTGACGACTCCGGGGGCGTGGAGTTCGAAAAGCGCCCCAAGGTCTTCACCATCGACCTGCTGCGCTGCGTGTTCTGCGGCTTTTGCGTCGACGCCTGTCCGAAGGAGGCCATCATCATGAGCCGGGAGCACGAGCTGACCTTCACGACCCGCGAGCAGTCGGTCATCGGCCTCGACCAGCTCCTGCAGAAGAAGCCGCTCAGGCCGAGCGAGATGGGATACCGCCCGTACTACGGCAAGCCCCTCTCCCAGATCACGTTGCCAATCCCCAAGGAGTGACGGCCAGCCTCAGATCGGCGGGCCCGAAGCCTTCTCTTCCGCCGCCAGCAGGGCCAGAGCCCTGGGGCGGACGAGCCCAAGCTGCAAGCTCAGGGCGTTGAAGTTGACGACCCGGGACAGCGTCTCGCGGTACGCCCCGGCCTGGCCCCCTGCCTGGTAGGCCAGGGCCAGAGCGAAGAGGACGCGCGGGTCCTGCAGGTTGGCGCCGGAGAGCTGTGCCTGGGCCGTCGTCGCGTCGCCGGCCGCCAGCGCCACCAGGCCGCGGAGCTCGTGGCAGCGACGCAGCTCGAACGGAATCGCCTTCGCCTCGACCTGTTGGCAGTACTCGGCGGCCAGGGTGGCGGCTTCCCCGGAATCGTGTCGAGCCAGGGCGACGCGAGTCCGGATGTAGACGGCGGTGCGCCGGGCCGTCTCCTTCAGGTCTCTGGTGATCACCGCACTCTCCACCGCTTGCAGGGACTCCTGGAACGCCCCGACCGCCCGGTCGATCTCGCCGGCTTCGAGGAGCACATTGGCCATCAGGTTGAGACCGTCGGCCGCGGTGAAGAGGTCGTCGCGGCGGCGGGATACTTCGATGTCCTGGCGGATCAACTCGATGGCCTCGGCCTGTCGGCCCTGGTGCAGCGCGGTCGTGGCCAGCCAGAGGCTCGCCTGGCGGCGCTGGCCGTCGTCCACGGCGATGAAACGCAGGGCCGTGAAGGCGTTGCGGGCGGACACAAAGTCCCCCTGCATGAGATAGGCGTTGCCCATCCCGATGTACGAGTCCGCGAAGTTCGGGTTGATGGCGAGCGCCCGCTGGTACTCGATGACGGCGTCCGGGTACTTGCCCATGAGCAGCAGCAGCTCGGCGTGGGAGTCGTAGGGATTGGGCTCGTCGGGGATGAGCTTCATGTAGGTGCAGAAGGCCTTCGAGGCCTCGTCGAGGCGGCCGAGGTTGCGCAGGGAGTAGCCGAGCAGATTGTAGGCCGGGGCGAAGTCAGGGTTGATTCGGATGGCCTTCTCGTAGGCCGAGATCGCCTCTGGCCATTCCTGCCTACCGAAGAAGAAGTTACCCAGGCGGTTCTGGACCCTCTCGTCATCCGGGAAGGACTTGACCAGCGCCTCGAGGTGCTCGCGCTGCACCGCCGGCTGGTTGTTGACGCCGGCCTCAAAGGCTCGGATGACATGCGCCTCGGCCGGAGTGGCGCTGTCGGCCAGCTCGACGGCGCGGCGCAAGGCCGGGAAGAGGTCGCCGGTGGTCGCGGCGGTCTGGGCGAGATAGAGGTGCGCCATGGCAAAGCCAGGGTCGAGCTTGACCGCCTTGAGGAAGTAGTTGCGCCCCTCGGCGCCGCGGAGGTTGTCGAGGAGGTCCCGTCCCTTGAGGAAGGCCTTGAGGGCGGACGTGGACGACGTGGTGATGGGGGCGTGGCCCCGCCTGTGCGCCGACGAGCTCGGAGTGCAGGCGCTCATCGACGCGATGCTCGTGCCCAGCGCCACCAACATGCCACCTGCCCGCCGATGTCGCACTCGCTCCTCCCGGGATTTGGCCCCGCTGGCCGGAAACGCCCGGCCGTCGTTGGGGATACGCGCCCTGTGCCGCCGGGGTTTCGGGCCGGGAGCTGGCCTGGCTGGAATGTGTCGAGCTCTGTGCACCTGGAGGCGGTTCAGGGAGTGGCGCTCGGCTCCCCGCGCGCTTGGGCAGCACATGTTACAATCCCGCGCCGCGCGGTGCGGCCGGAGGTTCTCATGAGTCTTGGCAGGTTCCTTTCCCTGGTGGCGGTAGTGGCCCTGGTGGCCGGGTCGGCGATGGCGCAGGCGCCGGAGCCTACCAAGCTCGGGTTCGTGGACGTCGAGCGCGCCGTGTTCGCGATCGACGAGGGCAAGGCCCGCTTGAAGGAGCTGGACGCCTGGGCGCGCCCACGCCAGGAGGAGCTCTCCAAGCTGGGCAAGGAGATCAACGACCTCCAGGCCGAGATCGTGTCCAAGCGCGGCGTCGCCAGCCAGGACGCCCTGGACCAGCTCCAGCAGCGTCTGGTCGGTAAGCAGCGTCAGATCGAGGACCGCCAGAGGGTGGTCAAGCGGGAGTTCGAGGAGAAGCAGGACGCGGTGCTCAAGGACATTGGCGGCAGGATGCAGCAGATCATCCAGGCTCACGCCGAGAAGACCGGCTACCTGGCGGTCTTCCTGCTCAAGCCGAACGACGTGGCCTACCTGGCGCCGGTGGCGGATCTCACCGAGACGATCGTCAAGGCGTTCAACGAGAAGTACCCGGTCAAGGCAGCCGCAGCCCCGGCGGCCGGCAAGTAGTCGCGACGCTGTAGCAGCGGAGGATCAGCCGTGGGACGTCGATTGACGCGCAAGCAGATCAAGCAGGACGAGTTCATCACCTTCGTCGACAAGGCAGTCCACTGGATGGGCTCCAACTGGCGTCAGGCCGCGATGGGCCTGGGCGGTGCCCTCGTCCTGGCGATGGTGGTGTGGGGTGTGCGGGCCTTCCTCGACTCGCGCGGCGGCGCCGCCAGCGAGGCGCTGGGCAAGGCGATCGCCGCCTACGCGGCCCCGGTCGGGAGCGCGGCGCCGGTGGAGGCGAAGCTCAAGTTCGCCACCGACACCGAGCGACTGGCGGCGGCCGAGAAGGCCTTTGGTGTCGTGACGTCGAAATATGGCCTCACCTCCGAGTCGCGGCTGGCGCGGCTGTACCTGGCGCGAATCGCCATGGACCGGAACGACAAGGAAAAGGCGATCCGGGAGTTCTCCGAGCTCGCGAGCAAGCATTCCGACGACCCCGTCGTGCGGCTTGCCATGCTGAACCTGGTGCGGCTGCGGGTGGCGAAGGGCGAGGGCTCGCAGCTCGTCAAGGACCTCGAGGCGATGGTGTCCGGCAAGGACCCGCGCCTGCCGCGGGACGTGGCGCTTTTCCAGCTCGCGCAGCTCTGGGAGCACGACGGCAAGCCCGAGGAGGCCACCAAGCTCTATCGCAAGCTGGCCAGCGAGTTCCCCGAGTCGCCTTACAAGAGCGAGGCGCAGCAGAAGGCCGGCTCGGCGAGTAGCTGAGCGGGCTGACGGGTCTATTCAGGACGCCGGGAGCGGCACCGCCCTCCCGGCGTTTGGTCGTCCAGGGGTGTAGGAGCGAGGGTCATGCTCTACCGAGTCGAGAACGTGCATGTGGCGTTTGCGCGCCGGGAGGTGCTTCGCGGCGCGACGTTCCAGCACAACCCAGGGGAGAAGCTCGTCCTGCTGGGCCGCAACGGCTGCGGCAAGACGACCTTGCTGCGGGTGATCACCGGCGAGCAGGAGCCTGACTCGGGCGTGGTCGAGCGCGTCCGCGGGCTCGAGGTCGCCAGGGTCGAGCAGCGCCTCCTGGCCGACCCGGCGACCCCAGTGCTCGAGTTCTGCATGGGCGCCTTCGGCCCTCTCCTGGCGGTCGAGGCCGAGATCACCTCCCTGCAGAGCCAGCCCGGCGAGGCGGCCGCCGCACGCCTCCAGCAGCTCCACGACCAGCTCGAGCAGCTCGACGGCTACCGCGCCACCACCCGCGCCCAGACGGCCCTGCAGGGCCTGGGCATCGGCCCCTCGATGCACAGCCGGACCCTCGGCTCACTCTCCGGTGGCGAGCGGACCCGCGTGGCCCTGGCGCGAGCGCTGCTTTCCGAGGCTCCGTTGCTACTCCTGGACGAGCCCACGAACCACCTGGACCTGGTGGGCGTCGAGTACCTCGCCGCCGAGCTTCAACAACGGTCCAGGGCATTGCTCCTGGTCACCCACGACCGCGACCTCATCGACCGCGTCGGTGGCGAGATCCTGGAACTGCACGGCGGGCGCATCGAGGGGTATCCCGCAGGCTACGTGCGGTACCGGCGCGAGCGCGAGGCGCGGCGGGAGCAGCAGCGCAAGGCGTACGAGCTGCAGCGGGCCGAGATCGAGCGCCAGGAGGAGTTCATCCGGCGCAACATGGCGGGGCAGAACACCAAACAGGCGCAGTCGCGCCAGAAGCTCCTCGACCGCATCGAGCGCCTCGAGCCCCCCGAGGCCGACCTGGCGGCCGTGCGCATGAGGTGGCCCACCCTGGGCCGCTCCGGCGACCGCGTCATGGACGTGGAGGGCCTGAGCGTCGGCTGGAACCAGCCCCTCCTGCACGGCGTCTCGTTTGGGCTGCGCCGTGGCGAGCGCCTGGCCGTCGTGGGGCGCAACGGCGCCGGCAAGACCACCCTCCTGCACACGCTCGCCGGCCGGCTGCCGGCTCTCGCCGGCCAACTCCGGCTGGGCGCCGGCGTCGTGCCAGGTTGGTACGACCAGGAGCAGGTCGAGGTCCCGGCCGGGATGACCGTCCTCCAGATTCTGCTCGAGTCGCGTCCCGACTGGACCCCGGCCGACGCGCGGACCTGGGCGGGCCGGTTCGGTTTCTCCGGCGAGGCGGCCGACGCCGACACCGGCACCCTTTCCGGCGGCGAGCGCGCCCGCCTTTCTCTCGCCCGGCTGCTGGCGTTCGGCCCCAACCTGATGATCCTCGACGAGCCGACGAACCACCTCGACATGGTCACCTGCGAGGTCCTTGAGCAGGCGCTGGCCGGGTTCCCTGGCGCTGTCGTGCTCGTCAGCCACGATCGCCGCCTGGTCGAGAAGGTGGCCACCGGCGTCCTGCTGCTCGACGGGAACCGTGCCGTGCCGCTCCAGCGCGTCGAGGATGCGTTCCAGCGCCTGGGACTGCCCTCGGCGCCGACGAGGGCGCCAGAGGAGGGGAGCCGTGGTCCGCGCCGCAGCGCCGTCGAGGAGGAACGCCGCAAGCTCAGGCGCGATGCCGCCCGTGCGAGGGAGCAGGCGGATGCTCGTGCCGCCGAGCTGCACGCCGCCGAGGCGCGCCTCGCCGAGATCGAGGCCTTGCTTTGCGAGCGCGAGGTCTACTCGGACCTGCAACGTGCCCAGGCCCTGGCCGCCGAGGCGGAGACCCTGAGGTCAGGCCTCGACGACGTGTTCGAGAGCTGGAGCGAGCTCGAGGAGGACGCCGAGGCGCTCGAGCGCGCTCTTGCCGCCCTCACCGCCACACGCCCCGGCGAGATCTCAGGCTGACGCTCTCCCGGCCTGCGGCGGCAGGAATCGGACTCCCTCGGGCCATGCATGGCTCACGCTTCGGTGGGTGGATGCGACGGTCCCCGTCGCGTTTCGGCGCCCGCCGGGCGCCGGCGCGGCACGGCATGCCGCGATGCGCGATCAGGACGATCGCGCACGCCTCTCGGGCGCGGGTCCAGGCAGCGCTGCTCTGGTCAACCCACTTCTCTCTCTGTGCAAACAGGTGATACAAGCAGTGTCACACCGCCGGCCGTCGTACCGTTTCGGCGAAACACCGCCTCGCTTCTGGCGTAGACTGACCCGACGCCTTGGCGCAAGACCGGGGCGCGGCAAGGGGGGATCACGGTGCGGAAGATCACTGCAATGGTGGCCGTGGTCGGGCTGCTGAGCGCTGCGGGCTGCAAGAAGCCGGTGGCGACGGCCGAGCAGGTCGAGCAGGCGTACACGGCCTACGGCGAGGCGGTCGAAAAGGCCTCGACGGACCAGCAGAAGCTGGACCTGACGAAGAGCTTCCTGGACCGGCATCCGGACACCAGGTACACGGGGCGGGTCCTCGGCGCGGCCGTTGAGCTGCTCACGGAGAAGCTGAAGCAGCCCGAGGCAGCGGAGAAGCTGGTCGTGGCAACGCGCGGCAGGGTCGCGGACCCGAAACGCCTGCGCGAGCTGGCGATCATGCACGTCGAGCTGCTGGCCGAGCCCGGCCGGGCCGACGACCTGCGCAGGGTCGCCGCGCCGCTGGCCGGCGACATGGACATGGCCTTCTACGACGAGGTCGGCGTTGCCGAGGCGGCGGTCAAGGCCCAGGCGTGGGACACCGCCGAGGCGTTCGCGATGGCGGCGTCGGGGATCACCGGGGAGCAGCTCAAGGCGATGAGCCCCGGCCGCTACCCGACCCAGCAGGACCTGGACCGCGGGGTCAACAAGCGGAAGGCGTGGGCACTTGCGGACCTCGGCTGGGCGCAGGCCAATCTGGGGCAGGTTGATGTCGCCCTGGCCACCTTCCAGAAGGCGGGTGCGCTGGACGCGAAGCAGCTTCCAGGCAACTCGGAGACCTCGCTGCCGGTGTTCTGGGCGCGCACCCTGCTCAAGCAGGGGAAGGCCGCCGAGGCCGTCGAGCTGCTAGCTCCCAACGCGCTCTACGGTGGCGACAAGGAGGCCCGCGAGGTGATGCGGGAGGCGTGGGCCGCCCAGGGCGGGAAGGGCGACCTGCAGGCCTACCTGGACGAGCTGCGCATCCGCAAGGCGGTGCCTGCTCCCGACTTCACGCTCGCCGACTACGAGGGCAAGCCGCACACCTTCTCGGCGCTTCGGAACGGGGAGGTCACACTGCTGGCGTTCTGGTTCCCCACTTGAGGGGGCTGCCGCGTGGAGTTGCCACGCGTCGAAGAGCTGTACAAGGAGCTGAGGGATCGCGGCTTCAAGGTGGTCGCCGTCGAGGCCCTGCAGGACACCGAGCGGGCCCGCAAGTTCATCGCTGACAAGAAGCTCACCTTCGTCTTCCTCGAGAACGGGAAGGGCGAGTCGGACGTCGTCCGTCGGTTGTACGGCGTGGGCGGGTTCCCGACCTCGTTCCTGATCGACCGCCAGGGTCGGGTGCTCCACAGCCACCTGGGGTTCGAGGCCGGTGACGAGGTCAAGCTGAAGGCCGAGATCGAGCAGATGCTGGGGTCCTGACCTCGGCTCAGGGTCAAGGGACGGACCACGCTGCCCGCCGGTGAACAACCCGGCGGGCAGCTTCGTATTTAGAGGTGCACGGACGCGCCGCGGAGGTCAGGAGTGGTGCGGCGTGCGGGAGGATGCGTCATGGCCTGTATTGCGCCGGAGCCAGCGGAGACGATGAGCGGGATCGGAAGCGGTCCGCACAGGGCTGCGGTCATCGCCGACCGCGGTGACCGGGCATTCGTCGTGGTCGTGCGCTTCGCGGCACCTCCGCGGGAAGGCGACCGGTTCGGGTTTCAGGGTCTGACCTGGGAGATCACGCGCCACCGTACGGCGACGCGCGGCTGGGTGGCTCGTCCCGTGAAGTCCCGGCGCACTCGTGCCTGAGATCGGGGCGTCCGGGACCGCTCAGGACGCGAGCGCGCCCCGGATTGCGGCGATGCTGGCCGGGCTTCCGGCCACGATCACATCCTCGACCCCGCTCCCGTCCATCAGCTTCGAGTAATCGACCGTTCCACCACGAAGCCACTCGAGGTCACCCCCGCCGGCCCTGGCGATGGCGTGGGCGCCGGCGATGTCCCAGATGTGGGCGCCCCGGCCCTGCAGCGCCGCGATCACCCCGGGGAACACCCAGGGGGCGCAGAGCTGCAGTGCGGCGCTGCCGAGACTGCGGATCTTGCCGACGAATCCCGAGAGGTCGAGGTCCTGGTGGAGTCGCGACGAAAGCATCAGGTTGACGTTCGGCGAAATCCGGTCCAGGCCAGGCTGCGCGGGTGCCCCATTGCAGGTTGGCGCGCAACCGACGTCAGCCAGCACGAGCATGTCGAGCACCGGAGCGAAGACGATCCCGGCCACGGGTTCCAGGCCGCCATCCAGGAGGCCGATCGAGATGCACCAGCCCGGCAACCCCTGGCTGAAGGAGTCGGTGCCGTCGATCGGATCGACAGCAAAGGTGTAGGGCCTGGCGGGGTCGACTCGCCGTACCGACTCCTCGCCCAGGACGTTGGCGAAAGGGAAAAGGACCGTGATGGCATCCGCCACCAGCTTCTCGACCTCGGAGTCGGTGGCCGTGATGATGCTGCCATCGTCCTTGAAGGAGCGGTCGGAGAACCGCATCGCGCGCTGGCGGGCGAGCGCCATCCGGCCAGCATCCCGAACCACACCCTCGAGCTTGGCAATCGAGTCGATCCGCATCTGCACCTCTTGAGGAATGTACCACCCGAGTGTCCTGCCGGATTCGGTCGGTGCCCGGTCTGGACCTCGATCTTGCGTGACGCTCACGTGACAGATTTCACATGTCAAGACTCTTTAGAAATGTCCCCATCGTTAGCTCGATAGAAATGTCCCCCTA
>DAONEV010000150.1:0-9781 GCA_035403265.1 Thermoanaerobaculaceae bacterium
GCTCGCGCAGGGGAGGGATGCGGAGGCGCACCACGGCCAGGCGGAAGTAGAGGTCGGAGCGGAAGCCGCGGTCGGCCACCAGGGTATGGAGGTCGCGGTGGGTCGCCGCCACGACCCGGGAGGGGCTCTCGATCTCCTCCTCGCCTCCCACCCGCCTGAAACGGAAGCCCTGCAGGAAGCGCAGGAGCTTGGCCTGGAGGGCGAGGGGCATCTCGCTGATCTCGTCGAGCAGCAGCGTCCCTCCGCGAGCCAACTCGGCGACGCCTCGCCGCCGGGCATCGGCGCCGGTGAAGGCGCCCCGCTCGTGACCAAACAGCTCGCTCTCGAGGAGGTCGGCTGGCACGGCAGCGCAGTTGAGAGGCACGAACGCGCCGCCTGAGGCGGTCTGCCGATGCAGCTCCTCGGCCACGACCTCCTTGCCGGTGCCGGTCTCGCCTTGCAGCAGGACGCTGGTGCGCGGGGCCGCAGCGAGCTTGCCGAGCTGGGCACGAAGGGTGAGCACCTCCGGGTGCACGCCCCAGAACAGGTCGCCGCTGCCGGTCGCCCGGCGCTCCAGGCTCTCCAGAAGGTCGACCGCCCGCACCTCCCGCTCCACGACCAGCAGCAGTTCGTCCCGCTGCCACGGCTTGGTCAGGTAGTGGCGGGCCCCGGCCCGCATTGCTGTCACCGCGGCCGCGACGCTGTCGAGTCCGGTGATGACGATGATGCGTGTGAGGGGCGCCAGAGCCTGGAGGCGCGGCAGAAGCTCGAGACCGTCGATGTCGGGTAGGCCCAGGTCGAGAAGGACGACCTCGGGCCGGTGAAGGCCACAGGCCGCCAGCGCCTCCCGACCGTCACCCGCCCCGACGGCCTCGAAGCCGGCGGTTCGCAGGACAGATTCGAGGATCGTGCGCTGCCTCGGCTCATCTTCGACGACCAGACAGAGAGCCATGTCAACCTCGCGGCAGCGTGATTCTGAACCGGCACCCCTGGGGGCTGAGCCCGGTCCAGTCGAGATGACCGCCCAGGAGCGCACACGCCCTCTCGACCAGGCAGAGCCCAAGGCCGCCGCCGGGCCACGTGGCCGACACCGCACGCAGGGTCTGCTCACGGCCTTCGGCGGCGAAGCAGGCGCCACCGTCGTCGACCTCCAGCGTCACGCCGTCGGTCCCGTGCTCGCCCCAGCGGAGGTGCACCGGCCCGCCCTCGGGCGTGACCCGGACGGCCCGTCCGAGCAGCTCGTTCAAGGCAATCAGGAGCAGCTCCGGCGAGGTATTCACCCAGAGCTCGGCCGGGCCGTCGGGGACGAGGGCGTCGACCTCGATGGCACCTGAACCATGACCGATGGCCGCCTGGGACGCGAAGTGGGCGAGGTCGACCCTGAGCGTGGGACCGGGCGCCAGGCGGACGATCCGATTGGCGTCGCGAAGCATGGCGTCGATGCGCCCCACCTCACCGAGAGCCGTCTCCAGGCACTCGGCCGCCTCGCCGGTGGGGCGGGCCAGCACCTGCACGAGCTGAACGCCAGACTGGATCGTGGCCAGCGGGTTGCGGACCTGGTGGCACAGCCGCGCCACGATCTCGGCAGGTTCGCAGGCCGGGACCCTCTCCATGCTCAAGTCCCGACCTGGCGGTCGCGCACGCTGTCAGGGGCCGCTCTCACTTCACTCCTCGCGACGACGACCAGTACCGCAGGGGGCTTCGCGGCTCGGGGGCCGGTTCGCGTGGCTCCGACTGCTCGACGTCATCGTCTGGGAGGATTGTAGCAACCCTGGCATCAGCGGAGGAGGTCGCGGGGCAGCCAACCCTGGAGAGGCGGCAGCGCCCGCACGATGGTCTCCTCGCGGCGAGGTCCGGTCGAGATGATGACCACCGGCGCCCCGAGCAGCGCCTCGATGTGCTCCACATAGCGCCGCGCCAGCTCGGGAAGACGGTTGAAGCTGGTGACGCCGGAGGTGGAGCTCCGCCAGCCCGGCAGGGTCTCGTAGACCGGCTCGAGATGCGCCATGTCGTCGGCGTCGTCGGGGAGCTCGGTCAGCCCGACATCGGCGGCGCGGTAGCGCACGGCGACCTTGATCTCCGGCACTTCGTCGAGGACGTCCAGCTTGGTGAGCGCGACGGCCTCGACGCCGTTCCAGCGCATGGCGCTGGCGGCCGCGACGGCGTCGAACCAGCCGGTGCGGCGTGGGCGCCCTGTGGTGGTGCCGAACTCGTTCCCCCGCCGTCGCAGGTGCTCCCCGGTGGCGTCCTCAAGCTCGGTGGGGAAAGGGCCCCCGCCAACTCGGGTTGTGTAGGCCTTGAACACTCCCAGAACCCCGCCGATGGCCCGCGCCGGCAGGCCGCAGGCCGGGGCCGCGAAACCGGCCAGGCAGCTCGAAGAGGTGACGAAGGGATACGAGCCATGGTCGACATCGAGGAGGGTGCCCTGAGCGCCCTCGAAGAGGATCGCCCGGGAAGGATCGGAGTACGGCTGCAGCGCGCGCGAGACGTCCCCCACCATGGGCGCCAGAGCGAGAGCGGCGTCGATGAAGCGGTCGATGTCGCCTTCGGCGAGAGGGGCCGCGTCCGGGTAGAGGCCGAGCTGGTGCTCGAGCTCCTGGCTCGCCACCAGCACCGCCTCTCGGAAGCGCCGCTGCTGGCGGACCAGGCCCAGGCGGACGCCGGTGCGCGCGGCGCGGCTCTCATAGGTCGGGCCGATGCCCTTTCCGGTCGTCCCGAGCTTGCCGCCTGGCCGCGTCGCCTCGCGGGCGAGGTCGAGGGCGCGATGCCCGGGAAGCACGAGGTGGCAGCGGGCCGAGAGCAGCAGGCGCGAACGTACGCTGACGCCCTGCTCCTCGAGGGTGCGGATCTCCTCGCCCAGGCCCAGGGGGTCGATGACGACCTGCGGGCCGACGTGGCAGCGGCAGGCGGGCTGCAGGATTCCGGACGGGACCAGATGGAGGGCGAAGTGTCGGTCGGCGAACCGCACCGTGTGCCCGGCGTTGTTGCCGCCGTTGAAGCGGACGATGTCGGTGAAGGCTGGGCACAGGATGTCCACCAGCTTGCCCTTGCCCTCATCGCCCCACTGCCCGCCAATCACGACGACGTTTGCCATGCGATCTCCCCCGGACCCCAACACAATCCCGATCTTTTTACCAGAATGCGTGCCGGTTGTCGACAATAGGGGCGGCGGGGGACAGGGGGCTGGGGCAGGTGGAGCGTGGACCTGGACGCTGGGCCTGTCAGCCGGGTGCTGGCCTCCGAGCCACTTCCTGCCGGGTGGTATCCTCCGCCGCCTGGAGGTCGAGATGGATTGCGTGGTGCTGGATGGGAAGACGTTGACGCTGGAGCAGCTCGAAGCGGTGGCAAGACGTGGGACACGGGTGAAGCTCGCACCCGAGGCGCGCCAGCGGATGGCGGCGGCGCGGGCCGGGATCGAGGCGCGCATCGCCGCCGGCGAGACGATCTACGGCGTCAACACCGGCTTCGGGCGCCTTGCCGACGTGCGCATCCCTGCCGATCAGCTCGCCTTGCTCCAGGGCAACCTCCTGCGCTCCCACGCGTGCGGCGTCGGGGAGCCGTTCCCCGAGGACGCGGTGCGCGCCATGTTGCTGCTGCGCGCCAACGTCCTGGCGGGGGGGTACGCCGGGGCCCGGCCGGTCGTCGTCGACCGCCTGCTGGACATGCTCAATGCCGGCGTCCACCCCGTGGTGCCGTGCCAGGGGTCGGTGGGCGCGTCGGGGGACCTCGCGCCCCTGGCGCACCTCGCGCTGGTCCTCATCGGCGAGGGCGAGGCGGTCTACCAGGGCGAGCGCGTGAGCGGCGAGGAGGCGCTGGGCCGGGCCGGGCTGCAGCGCCTCAAGCTGGCGCCCAAGGAAGGGCTGGCGCTCATCAACGGCACCCAGGTCATGGCCGCGGTCGCGGCCCTGGCGCTGGTCGACGCCGAGCGCATCACGGCGGCAGCCGACGTCATCGCCGCGATGTCGGTGGACGCCATGGAGGGCACGGACACGGCGTTCGAGGCGGCCATCCACGAGGCCCGTCCGCACCCCGGCCAGCTCGCTTCTGCGGCTGCCCTGTGGGCGTTGCTGCAGGGCTCCGAGATGCGGGCCTCTCACGTCTCGTGCACCCGCGTGCAGGATGCTTACTGCCTCCGATGCACGCCGCAGGTGCACGGCGCCTGTCGAGACGCCCTCGCGCACCTGCGCGGCAAGCTCGCCATCGAGATCAACTCCGCCACCGACAACCCCATGGTGCTGCCGGACGGCCGGGTCGTGTCGGGCGGCAACTTCCACGGCGCGGCGGTCGCGGCGGCGTTCGACTACGCGACCATCGCGTTGACCGGCCTCGCATCCATCTCCGAGCGGCGCTCGGCACGTCTCGTGACCCCCGAGCAGTCCTACCTGCCGGCATTCCTGGTCGACGCCTCGGGACTCAACTCCGGCTTCATGATGGCCCAGGTCACGGCGGCGGCGCTGGTCTCCGAGTGCAAGACCCTGGCGCACCCGGCCTCGGTGGACTCCATCCCGACCTCGGCCGGGCGCGAGGACCACGTCTCGATGGGTACCTGGGGGGCACGTAAGCTGGCGCTCGTCGTCGAGCACACTCGCCTGGTGCTGGGGATCGAGTTCCTGCAGGCGGCGCAGGGGTTCGAGTTCCGCCGTCCGCGGCGCTCCTCGCCGGCCCTGGAGCGCGCCCACGCGCGCTTGCGGGAGGTGGTTCCCCCTCTCGACGCGGACCGCTACCTCCACCCCGACTTGTTGGCCGCGGCGCGAATCGTGGAGTCCCTCGCGCCCGCCCAGTAGTCACTGGCCATGGTCAGTTTCCGGCGGCGGCGAGCCCCATCTCCTTGAGCAGGTTCTGCGCGCCGTCCACGTTCTCCATGATCCACAGCATGTACCGGGCGTCGACGTTGATGGTGCGGGACATGTCGATCTCGAACTGGTAGTCGGAGGTCATCGACTCGTAGTTGCCGTCGAACGCCAGGCCAATCAGCTCGCCCCGCCCGTTCATGATTGGGGAGCCGGAGTTGCCGCCCGTGATGTCGTTGGTGGAGAGGAAGTTCACTGGGACCGTGCCGAGCTTCGGATCCAGATAGCGCCCGGGCTCGGCCTTTTCCGCCGCCAGAACCAGGTCGGGCGGGCAGGCGAACGGCTCCTCGCCCGTGTTCTTGTCGAGGACGCCGCGCAGGGTCGTGAACGGCTTGTAGGACACGCCGTCCCGGGGGTTGTAGCCCTGGATGGTGGCGTACGTGAATCGCAGCGTACCGTTGGCGTCCGGGTAGAGGGCGGTACCCCGGAAGGCGGTCAGGGCTTCCATGTAGCGGGCGCCAGCGACGAGCATCTCGCCGTCGAGCTGGCGCTTGGCGTCCTCGCCTGCCTTGATGTCCTGGAGGAAGTCCACGGCAAGGTCGAGCATCGGGTCCTTGCGGGCGGCCAGGGCCGCGGCGTCGAGGTCGAGGGCGCCGAGACGGACCGCGGGGTCGGTCAGGCGGGTGCCGGTGAAGAGGCGGTTGAGCAGCGCGTCGATGGCCTCGTCGCCTTCCTTGCCGGTGGCGGCGAGCGCCTTGTCGAGGGAGCCGATGCGTTGGCTGGCCGGGAGGGCCTGGGCCTGGCGCAGGAAATAGGCGAGCGTGGCCTTCTCGGTGGCGATGTCGAGGTTCTGCTGCATGATCGTCAGACGCTGGCGGATCGACCGTTCGTCGCGCCCCTGGAACCCCTGCTCCCGCTCCAGGTCCGGCCGGGTCTTCTCCTGCGCCCAGCGCACCAGGGTGAGCGCCGACGAGAGGAGCGAGCTGCTCCGGCTGTCCCTGCCTCCCCCAGCCCTGGGGAGGAACGACATGACCATCTCGCGCTCGCGCATGGCGCGGTTGGCGGCAAGGGCCTTTTCGAGACCAACGATGGCGTCGCCGAACTTCGCCTGCCGGGTCGGATCGGCGGCGATCCACGCGGCGAGCTTTGCCTCCTCGGCCCGTTTGCGGCCGGCGAGGTCGGAGGTCTTCAGTCCCAGGAGCATGCCCTCGTTGTTCTTCGCCGTGTTGAACAGCCCCTTGAGCGTGCTGGCGAGCTTGATCTCCACGTCCTTGGAGGTGGCGCCACGCTCCTCCAGGATGGCGATCCAGTCCCGGGTCAGCTTGATGCGCTGGGGGTAGTAGAAGCCGGTGTCATTGGCGATCTCGGAGGCGAGCCGGTAGCGGTAGGTGCGCCCCGGGTAACCCATGATCATGGTGAAGTCGCCTTCCTTGATGGGCTCGGTGGCGATCTTCAGGAAACGGTCGGGCCGAAACGGGACGTTGTCGGGCGAGTAGTCGGCGGGCTTGCCGTCCTTGCCGACGTAGCCGCGCAGGAACGAGAAGTCGCCGGTGTGCCTGGGCCACATCCAGTTGTCCACCTCGCCGCCGTACTCGCCGATCGCCCGGGCCGGCGCGTAGACCAGGCGCACGTCCCGCAGCTCAAGCTGGCGGAAGAGGTAGAAGCGCAGGCCCGAGAACATGTTGGCCACCCTGCAAGTGAGGCCGTCCTGCTCGCAGGCGGCGATCAGCTCCTTCTCCTTGCGCTCGCTCGCCCGCGCCCTCTCGATCGGTGTCATGGTTGGCTTGAGGGCCCCGCGCATCGCCTCGGTGACGTCCTCGTAACCCTTGAAGACGAAGATGCGAGAGCTCCTGGAAGGCAGCTCCTCAGCCATGGTCTTGGCCAGGAAGCCGTTGGTGATGTAGTCGTGCTCCGGCGAGGAGTTGATCTGGAGGGCGCCGAAGGCGCAATGGTGGTTGGTGACGACGAGGCCGTCGGGGGACACAAACGACGAGGAGCAGCCACCCAGGGACGGTGTGGCGCTCGCCAGCCCGGTCCTGGTGGCGGGGTCCCAGAGCTGCTCCGGGGTCAGTTGCAGCCCCATCTGACGCAGCTTCGCCTGGTCCAGATCGCGAAGCTGATGCAGCATCCACATGCCTTCGTCGGCAGACGCCAGCGGCGCGACCGACGCGACCATCCACACGGCCAGCCAGATCCTCGTCCTCTTCATGCGGCCCCCCTCCATCCGTGCACGCGCACCGCACCCGCTGCGCCACGCGCGACGATCGATTCTACTTCCGGCCCTCCTGAAAAGTTGCGCGAACGAGTGGGTCAGCCAGTCAGGGGATGCGCGGGCCAGCCCATCCTCGAGTCAGCGGATCAGGAGACCAGCGCGGCAGGGGACCTGCCAGGTGGGTGGGGGAGCTGACTCCCTGATTTCCTGATGCGCTGATGCGCGTGGCGGGCAGGCGGGCCGGTGGTCTGGTATCGTGGCACCCGTGAGTGACACGAACTGGATGGATCAGTGGCAGATGGTGGCCGGCAAGGGTGATGCGGCCCGGCTCGAGGAGATGTGGCTCGAGCGTCTTGAGCACGGTTTCGGAGACGGCGAGGAGCTCCTCGAGGCTCTCCGGTACCTCAGAGGTGCCAACAAGAAGGCCATGGCCGGCACCCTCCTGGAGCTGGCTGTGGAAGAGGCTGCCGGCCAGGGCGCCTGGTCGGCCTGTCGCGCGTTTGCCCGCGAAATGCTGCGCCAGGCAGCGGGTGACGACAAGCTGGCACGCCGCAAGCTGGTCGACGCGATGCGGCACCTGGGGTCGGGGAAGCCGTCCCTCGCGCGGTTCCTGAAGCACTTCGACCTTCCGGCCGCCCGCAAGCCACTGGAGTCGCTCGACCAGCTCGAGACGTGGCTGGCCCACGATGTCGGCGAGGTCTTTGCGATGGCCGGCCGCGGGCCCGGGCGCGTCGTCGAGGCCAACCCGGCGCTCGGCATGTTGCGCCTCGACCTCGAGCAGGAGAAGCGCGTGCCCATGCCCATCGACGCGGCGGCCAAGTACCTGACGCCGCTCCCGGAAGGCCACTTCCTCCGCCGGCGGCTGGAGGATCGCGCGGGGCTGCGGGAGCTCGTGATGGCCGACCCGCAGATGGCCATGGTGATGATCCTGGAGAGCTTCGGCACGGCCATGTCAGCGCCCGAGATCAAGGCGGCGCTCACCGGCCTGTTGACCGACCAGGAGTGGACTTCGTGGTGGACCAAGGCCCGCAAGCTGCCCCGCCTGCTCGCCGAGGGCAGTGGCGTTCGCGTCCTGTACCGCCTGGCGGCCGGTGACGCGGCGGACGGCGAGATCCGTGCCCAGTTCGAGGCGGCGGAGCTGCCTGGGCGGGTCGAGCTGGCCCGCCGCCACGGCGGGCGCTCGAGGGAGCTGGCGGAGCTCATGGGGCGGGAGCTGGCGGAGGCATCTGCGAAGCCGGATGCGGACCCGAGCCTCGCCTGGGACGGGTTGCAGCTTGCCCTGCGATTGGGCGGCGCTGACCGCGAGATGGTGGACGCGGCCCGCGCGGCCCTGGTCAAGAGGGTCGGAGTTGTGCCGCTCCTGGAGGCGCTGGGGGACGCCGTGCAGCGCGAGCAGGCGCTCGATCTGGCCCTGCAGGTCGACCCCGAAGGTTGGAGCGCGGCACTGCCGGTCTGGCTGGAGCAGGAAAGCCATGCCCGCGTCCTCGGGCGTCTCGGCACCTGGCTCGTCGAGAGGGGCGACGCCGCCCTCGTGCAGAGGTTCCTCGATCAGGCGTTCATGCAGCCTCAGCGTTACCCGGGGGTGTTCGTGTGGGCGTGTGAGCTGACCGAGGATCCGTTGCTCGGGCAGCTCGTCGAAGACCGGCTCGGCGGCACCCTGCTGGTCCGCATGGTGGAGTTCTCCGAGCGCAAGGAGATGGTGCCCTACCGGGCCCGCATGCGCGAGCTGCTCTCGGCCAAGGGCGTGGCTGCACGCCTGATCGCGGAGCACCTGACCCAGGACCAGGCGCGGCGCCTGGTGCAGGTCCTGGAGGCGCCGGGTGAGCTCTGGGAGGTGCGGTCCTGGGTGCGGCGAGCGGTGCTCGCACGCTATCCCGACCTCCTGAAGCCGCCGCCGAGCGAGGCGATTCCGGCCCTCATCGCCACCGCCGAGCGGCTGCAGGAGGAGCTCCGGAGGCTGCGCGAGAAGGACATCCCCGAGGTGCTGCGGGCCATCCAGATCGCCAAGGAGGAAGGCGACCTGCGGGAGAACTTCGAGTATCACGCCGCCCGTGCCCGCCAGGAGCTGCTCTCAGCCCGAGCCGCCAAGCTGCAGGAGGACCTCTCCCGCCTGCGGATCATCGACCCGGCCACGACCGACTGCTCGGTGGTGCGGGTGGGCACGCGGGTGGCCTTGCGGCGTCCCACCGGGCCCGAGCAGATGGAGATCACCATCCTCGGCCCGTACGAGGCGGACCCCGAGCGGAGCATCCTGTCGTCCGGCTCCGAGGCGGCGGAGGCCGTCCTCGACAAGGACCGGGGCACGGCCGTGACCTTCGGCGGCGAAACCTGGATCATCGCTGACATCGTCCCCGCGGTCTGACCGTCGGGAGACGGCTCCCTCGCCAGCCACGGCTCGAGGCTCCAGGAGCAGACGGATGGAGCACGGGTCGACATACAAGCCTCGAGCCACGGGCGTACCTCTGACCGGTCTCGACCCTCGGGCCGGCGTCTGGTAACTTATCGCCCATGAGTGCGGGGGGACGCGGCGGCTTCCAGTTTCCGAGGTGGACGAACTGGCTGCGGCCGGCGTTGGTGGTGGTCCTGCTGACGGTGCCGCCGTATCTGGGTCTCCTCGTCTGGCTGGGTGGGTCGCCCCGGACGACCGACGTGGGCTACCAGCCCGAGCAGCCGGTGCCGTACAGCCACGCGCTCCACGTCGGCCAGCTCGGCCTCGATTGCCGTTACTGCCACAACACGATCGAGACGGCCGCGTTCGCAGCGATCCCGCCCAGCGCCACGTGCCTCAACTGCCACGAGC
>DAONEV010000151.1:0-9635 GCA_035403265.1 Thermoanaerobaculaceae bacterium
GGACATTTCTATCGAGCTAACGATGGGGACATTTCTAAAGAGTCTTGACAGGGGCGCCGCCACGCACCGGCACGGCGGCTGGCGAGCGGGCCCACCGGAAGCCGGTCGGAGAGCTGGGGCGGCCTGGCCTGTCCGATCGCCGCACTCCATCCAGCCACACGGCCGACCTGTCGACCCGCTTCCCGGCGACCGGTCCGGTGTGAGATCATGTCGACCCGTTCCGGGTCGGCCCGGGACAAGTGAACTCTGGGCAAAGGAGAAAGAGGATGTCCACCTATCGCATCGCCTGGCTGCCCGGTGACGGCATCGGCAACGATGTCATGGAAGCCACCAAGATCGTGCTCGACGCCCTCAAGTTCGACGCGGAGTACATCCACGGCGACATCGGCTGGGACTTCTGGTGCAAGGAGGGCGACGCCTTCCCCGCGCGCACCATCGAGCTCCTCGGCAAGGTCGACGCCTCGCTCTTCGGCGCCATCACCTCGAAGCCTGTCAAGGCCGCCGAGACCGAGCTCGTGCCGGAGCTGAAGGGCAAGGGGCTGATCTACCGCTCGCCGATCGTCCGCATGCGCCAGCTCTTCGACCTCTACACCTGCTTGCGGCCTATCAAGGCGTATCCCGGCAATCCGCTCAACTTCAAGGAAGGCGTCGACCTCGTGGTCTTCCGGGAGAACACCGAGGACCTGTACTGCGGTGTCGAGTTCAACCCGGTGCCGGCCGAGCTGGCCGAGACCCTGACCAGGCTCTCCAAGCCCTTTGCCGCCTTCAAGGACCTGCCGCTCGACCAGTACGCGATCTCCACCAAGATCAACACCCGCCAGGGGTGCGAGCGCATCATCAGGGCAGCGTTCGAGTTTGCGGCGAAGTTCGGGCGCAAGAAGGTGACCTGCGTGCACAAGGCCAACGTCGTGCGCGCCACCGACGGGCTCTTCCTCGAGATCTTCAAGGAGGTGGCGAAGGAGTTCCCGGGGATCGCCACCGACGACGCCAATATCGACGCCATGTGCATGTGGCTGCTCAAGAACCCCTTCAATTACGACGTCCTGGTGGCACCCAACCTCTACGGCGACATCATCTCGGACCTGTGCGCCCAGATGGTCGGCGGTCTCGGGTTCGGGTGCTCCGGCAACATCGGCGAGAAACTGGCGGTCTTCGAGCCCACCCACGGCTCGGCTCCGAAGTATGCCGGCCTGTACAAGACCAACCCCATCGCGACAATCCTGGCGGCCAAGATGATGCTGGACTGGCTCGGCGAGAAGGCAATGGCCGTCCGGCTGGAGGCTGCCGTGGCAGGGGTCATCGCGGAGGGCGCGGTCCGCACCTACGACATGGGTGGCAACGCCTCGACGCTCGACATGGCCCGGGCCATCGCGGACAAACTGTAGGCAGGCAAGCGGGGACCAAGCCCGACGGTTCCAGGACGGAAGTGCGGCGCCGGGGACAACCCCGGCGTTGTTGCGTTCCGGGTTGGCCTTCTCCTGGTACGATAGCCGGTCATCTCTTGAGAAGGGAGCACCGCCATGGGTCGCATCAATTGCAATCGCGTCTGGATCGGTGGGATCGTCGGCTGGCTTGTCTGGATGGTCTGGAGTGGCATCACCAACTTCTTCGTGCTGATGCCGCGCTACACCCAGGCCCAGGAGGCCGGCCAGCTCCTCAAGGACCCGCGCTACGGTTTCTTCGTGCCAGCCTGGTTTGGGCTCCTGCTGATCCTGGCGCTGGTCAGCGCGTGGTTGTACGCGGCAGCCAGAACCACGCTCGGAGCCGGACCAGTCACCGCCATCAAGCTGGGGCTCGGGCTCGGATTCGTGGCCGGGTTCCCGCTCGCCTTCTCGCTCGCTGCGTGGGCGCCGATGTCGCGGGTCATTCCGCTCTGGTGGATGCTGGAACTCTGGATAGGTGCCATTCTGGCGACCTTCACGGCCGGCTGGCTGTACCGAGACTGAGCCCGGCCCGCCGCCGGACAACCTGGACGAGCCGTGAACCGCCCACGGCCAGGAAGTACACCAGCCCCGCCAGGGCGATCGTCGTCGCGCCGGCCGGCAGGTTGGGCGCATAGCTGAGGACCAGCCCGGCTGTCGTCAGGCCGGCGCAAAGCAGCGTCGCCACCACCATCATCCCTGCCATGGTGCGGGTGAGGTGACCAGCCGTGGCGGCCGGCAAGGTCAGCAAAGCAATCACCATCACGAGTCCCACGACGCTCACCAGAAGGACCACGGTAAGGGCGGTCATGACCAGCAACAACAGGTACAACCCCTCCACGGCCACACCCCGCACCCGCGCCTGCTCCTCGTCGAAGCAGACCGCCTGGAGCTGATTGAAGAGCAGCCCGACGAAGACGAGCAAGACGAGGTCGAGCCCGCCCATCAGCCAGAGGTCACGCCTGGCAACCATCAAGATGTTCCCGAAGAGGTAGCCAAGAAGATCCTCGTTGTAGCCGGGCGTGAGATGAATGAAGAGCACCCCGACCGCCATGCCCACCGCCCACACCGCGCCGATGACGGTGTCCTCACGTTGCCGGGCTCGCAGGCTCACCACGGCGATGAGACCGGCCGCCAGCAACGCCGCCACCGTCGCCCCGAGCAGCGGGTCGAGCCAGGCCCACCCATGGACCACTCGCAGGTATCGCGCCGCTCCCAGTCCCGCCAGGAGACAGTGGGCGATTCCTCCGGCCACGTAGCTGATACGTCGCACTACCACATAGGTGCCGACGACACCGCAGGCGACGCTCGCCAGCAACCCCGCGAGCAGGGCATGGAGGATGAAAGCGTGGTGCGCCAGCGCGTGCAGAAACTCGCCCATGCCTCCTCCTCAGGACACCTGGTGCTCGTGGTGCACGAGCCGCACTTCGCCTCCGTAGAGCTCGGATATGACGTGCCCGTCGACCGCCGACGTCGGGTGAGCGACTACTCTCCGGTTGACGCACACGACCGTGTCCACGATCGTCTTGACGAACCCGAGGTCATGAGACACGAGCAGGATCGTCATGCGGTGGCCGAGCTCGTCCAGCATCGCGAAAAACGCCTCCTCGACCACCTGATCGAGGTTGGCGACGGGTTCGTCGAGGAGCAGCAGCTCCGGCTCGCAAACGATCGCCCGCGCCACCAGTACCCGCTGCCGTTCGCCACCCGAGAGCGCCGCGAACGAGCGGCGCGCGAAGCCATCGAGACGCACCTCGTGCAGGGCCGCCATCGCGGCCTCCCGGTCGTGACGTCCAAACGGCCCCCAGTGCCGACCGGTCCCCAGGCGTCCCAGCAGCACCACCTCCAGCACGGTGGCGGGGAAGTGGGGATCGATCCGGGTGTGCTGGGGTACGTACCCGACCCGCCGACGGGCCTCCCGGGGGGCGACACCGAGCACCCGGACGATGCCCCGGGATGGCGTCAGCAACCCCAGCAGCAGCTTCAGGAGTGTCGTCTTCCCGCCTCCGTTCGGTCCAACGAGGCTGACGAAGCAGCCGGCCGGGAGCTCCAGCCGCACGTCCTCGAGGACGGGCCGACCGTCCTCGTAGGCATACGTGACGCCAGACAACTCGACGACCGACACACGCGGCTCAGCGACGGTGGCGGTCATCCACCCTCCCCGCTCCTCGTCCACACGCGCCAGCGAGCCGTCTTGCCATTTCTTCCAGGTTCGCCACGTACTCCGGTGAGAGGTCGTCAAGTGCCACCACCGGCACACCCAGCTCCTCGGCAAGCACCTCGGCGGCCCGGCTCGGGAACTGCACCTGGACGAACACGGCCGCGACGCCCTCGGTCCGGACCCGCGTCTCGAGCTCGGCGAGCTGGTGCGCGGCCGGCTCCTTGCCCTCGCGCTGCAGGGCGAGCTGGGTGAGGCCGAACCGCCGGGTCAGGTAGCCGAAGGCCGGGTGAACGACGACGACCGACTTGCCCCGACATGGCTCGAGCACGGCACCGACCCGGCCAGCCAGCCTGTCGAGCTCCTGCCTGAACGCCCGCAACCGGCTGGCGTAGCCGGGAGCACCTGGCGGGTCCAGCTCGGTCAGGGCTGCCGCGACGAGGCCGGCGTGCGCGGCCATGTAGGCCGGATCCAGCCAGAAGTGGGGGTCCATGCCACCGTGAGCGTCGCCGGCATCGGCACCCCCCTCCTCCATGGGTTGGAGCTTGAGCCCGGAGGTGCCGTCGACCACCTTCAGGCGCGGGGCCACGGCTGCGAGCTTTTCGCAGAGAGGTCGCTCGAACGGCATGCCGACCGTGATGAAGAGGTCCGTTTCCTGGAGCATCGCGAGCTGTCGCGGTGTCGGGTCGAAGCTCTCGGCGGCCTGGCCGGCCTGCACCAGAGCTTCGACCGTCACGTCGGGGCCGCCGACGGCCCGTACCACCGCGAGCTGTGGCCCGATGGACACCGCCACCCTTGGCGGCGCGCCAAGGACCTGCGACGCCACCGCCAGGGCCGCCAGGAACAGCGAGGCGATGCCGGACAGACAGCGATCAGGCATGCGTCGCATGACAGATGAGCCTTCGCTCGTGGCAGTCATCGCACTCCTCCACCGCATGGCTCCCTGCCAGCTCCTCCCAGTGACGGCGCTGGTTGGGCGTCAGCAAGCCCGTGCCCTGGCAGACCGGGCAGAGGCTGTCCAGGGCGCTGAGGATCGCCGCCCGAATGAACGCCGAACGGTTCTCCACACCCGCCAGCGCGCTCAGAAGCGACTCGTCCGCCTTGAAGGTGACGATACTTTGCCGTCGATCCGCCACGGCTCCTCCCCTTCGGTCCAGCGGATCATTGTTACCACGTAATACCGAGGTGTCAACCCAAGACCCTCTGTCGACTTGAGCCCGGTCGCTGGGCCAGGTAGACTGCGTCGTCCTGGGAGGCGAATGCTCGAAGCGATCTCTGAACGGTTACAGAAGGTGTTCAGAACCCTGCGCGGAGAAGGGCACCTGACCGAAAAGCACATGGACGAGGCCCTGGCCGAGATCCGCCGGGCGCTGCTGTCCGCCGACGTGGCGCTCGCCGTGGTCAAGGACTTCGTCGAGCGGGTGCGCGAGCGATCCCTGGGCAAGGAGGTGCTCTCCTCCCTCAGCCCCGCGCAGCAGGTCGTGAAGATCGTTCACGAGGAGCTGACGAGGCTGCTGGGTGGCGAGCAGAAGCCTCTCCGGTTCAAGGGCTTCCCGGCTCCCATTATGCTCGTCGGCTTACAGGGCACCGGCAAGACCACCACCGCCGCGAAGCTCGGTCTGTTCATCAAGTCGAAGCTCGGCAAGCACGTGCTGCTGGCCCCGGCCGACACCCAGCGTCCGGCGGCGCGGGAGCAGCTCGAGCAGCTCGGGCGTCAGGCCGGGTTGCCGGTCCTCGACACCCATGCTTACGCCAAGCCCACCGACATCGCCCGCGCCGCCCTCATCGAGGCGCGACGCAAGGGCTACGAAGTGGTGTTGCTCGACACCGCGGGACGCCTCCACATCGACGACGCCCTCATGACCGAGATCAGCGAGCTGCAGGAGATTCTCAAGCCGAGCGAGGTCCTCCTCGTGGCCGATGCCATGACCGGACAGGATGCGGTGCGCCAGGCGGAGGCGTTCTCCGCCCGGCTGCCCCTGACCGGTGTCATTCTCACCAAGCTCGACGGCGACGCGCGTGGCGGCGCGGCGCTCTCGGTGGTGTCAGTGACCGGCAAGGCGGTGCGCATGGCCGGGATCGGTGAGCAACTGGAGGACCTCGAGCCGTTCCATCCCGACCGTATGGCCTCCCGCATCCTGGGGATGGGCGACATGCTCACCTTCATCGAGAAGGCCCAGGCCGCGGTCGACGAGAAAACCGCCGCGGCGCTGGAGAAGAAGCTCAAGAAGGAGGGCTTCGACCTCGAGGACCTGCGCGACCAGCTCAAGCAGATGCGAGGCGGCGGGCTGCTCGGGCAGCTCGTGGACCTGCTTCCCGGGGCGCGCTCGCTCAAGAACGTGAATGTGGACGACCGCAAGCTGGGACGCTTCGAGGCGATCATTGCCTCGATGACGACCCAGGAGCGCCGCCGGCCCGACGTCATCAACGGCTCCCGGCGCAAGCGCATTGCGCGCGGCGCCGGCACCACCGTCGAGGAGGTCAACCGGCTGCTCCGCCAGTACGCGGAAATGAAGAAGATGCTCCGCCGCTTCGGCTCGGCCGATCCCAAGCGGGTGCTCAAGGGCATGGGTTTGTGACCGCGAACCGTGATTCTGGTAGAATGCAAAGTTCGCGGGCGAGCCGCGAGCTGAGGTGAAGGAGAAGATCCGATGGTGAAGATTCGACTGCGGCGCATGGGTTCCAACCGGCGTCCTGCGTACCGAGTGGTGGTCTCCGATGGGCGACAGACTCCGACCGCGGCGGTTCTGGAGGAGGTGGGCTTCTACAACCCCCGCTCCAACCCGATCGAGCTGACGCTCAACCGGGAGCGCATCGACTTCTGGCTGGCGCGCGGCGCCCAGATGTCCGAGACGGTGCGCAGCCTCTTCGCGGCCAAGGCAAACTAGCCACCCCGCGAGACCAGGGCTGGAGGCTGAGATGAGAGAGCTGGTTGAGCAGATCGCCAAGGCGCTCGTGGAGCACCCCGAAAGCGTGCAGGTCAACGAGGTGAGCGGCGAGAAGACGACGCTGCTCGAGCTTCGCGTCGCTCCAGAGGATCTCGGCCGGGTGATTGGCAAGCAGGGAAGGACGGCGCGCGCGATCCGCACGCTCCTGATTGCCGCTGGCATGAAGGCCAGCAAGCGCTTCGAGCTCGAGATCCTGGAATAAGGAGTGGCCGGATCCGCGCCTGAGTGGCTGGCAGTTGGGCGCATCCGCAAGCCCCACGGCGTGCACGGGGAGCTCGTCGCCGAGCCGATGACCGACCGCCCCGAGCGGGTCCAGCCCGACACCGAGATCGGCATCGGGCTGGAAGGCCCCGGGCAACCCTTTCGCATCCACGCGGTGCGCTGGCACAAGGGTTTGTGGCTGCTGGCCCTTGATGGCGTGACGCGCTGCGAGGATGTCGATCCGCTGCGCAACCAGTGGCTCTTCCTCCCTGCGCCTGAGCGTTCGTCTCTTCCCCCCACCTACTACTACGAGCATGAGCTGGTCGGCGCCCACTGCCGCGACGAGCAGGGGCACGACCTCGGCGAGGTGACCGCGCTGCTCCCGGGAGGGGCCCAGACCCTGTTGGCGATCCGGACGGCGGACGGGCGGGAGGTCCTCGCTCCTTTCATCAGCCCCATCGTGGTGCGGGTCGATCTGCAGGTTGGGGTCATCGTCCTTGACCCCCCGCGCGGCCTGTTCGACGACGATGCGCTGTGACATCCTGACGATCTTCCCGGCTCCGGTGGAGGCCTATCTCTCGACCGGCGTGCTTGGTCGGGCGGCGGCCCGCGGACTTCTCGACCTGCGAGTCCATGACCTGAGGCGATGGGCCATCAACCGCTACGGACAGGTGGACGACGAGCCCTACGGCGGCGGCCCGGGGATGGTGCTGATGGCGTCCGCCGTGGTTCCGGCGGTGCGGGAGTTGGTGGCCGCCACCCCCGATCCACCCCGGGTCCTGCTCCCCGACCCGCGGGGCCGTGCCTTCACCGACCGGGTCGCCCGCGACCTCGCCGGACAGATGAGGCTGGTCTTCGTCTGTGGTCGCTACGAGGGGTTCGACGAACGCGTCCACGCCCTCCTCGGCGCCGACGAGATCTCCCTCGGCGACTTCGTGCTTTCTGGCGGCGAGCTGGCGGCCCTGGCCATCCTCGACGCCGTCTCCCGACATGTTCCCGGGGTCGTCGGAGATGCCGGCTCGGTGGCGGCCGACTCCTTCACGTCCGGCCTGCTCGACTTCCCGGTCTACACGCGGCCCCGCAGCTTCGAGAATCTCAACGTCCCCGACGTGCTGCTCTCGGGTCACCACGAGGCAATCGGTCAGTGGCGGCTCGAGCAAGCCCTGCGCCTGACCTTGCGCCGACGGCCCGAGCTGGTCGTCCAGAGTTGGGAGCATCTCTCTGCTCAGGCGCGCCGCCTCGTCCCGAAACTCGCGGCTGAAGATGGAATGACCTGGCCCCCTGGCGCTGGTGCGGGGGACGATCACTGACGCCCCCTTCACCTTCGCGGGCTGGCTGTGTATAATCACCGGTCCGCGCCCTCCTCGGGGACGCGCGGTTGAGGTTGGAGGTTTTCATGGACATGCGCGAGCTCGAGAAGGACTATCTGCGCACCAACATCCCGGCTTTCGGCCCTGGTGACACGGTGCGTGTGCACGTCAAGGTGCGCGAGGGCGAAAAGGAGCGCATCCAGGTATTCGAGGGCGTGGTCATCGGTCGTCGTGGCGGCGGTCTGCGCGAGAGCTTCACGGTTCGCAAGATCTCCTACTCGATCGGCGTCGAGAGGGTCTTCCCCCTCCACTCGCCGAGCCTCGACCACATCGACGTCATCCGGCGAGGCCGGGTGCGCCGGGCCAAGCTCTACTACCTGCGAGCCCTCAAGGGCAAGGCGGCCCGTATCGAGGAGGAGTTCCAGAAGCGGTGAGCCCCGCGCCCCCCGACGGCACCCTCGACAAGAAGCTCCAGCATCGATATGGCCTCGTCGCCGGCGTCGACGAGGCTGGGCGTGGCGCCTTGGCCGGTCCGGTCACCGTAGCTGCGGTGATCCTCGACCCCGAAAGGCCAATTGCGGGTCTCGACGACTCCAAGTGCCTCTCGCCACGGCAGCGCCAACGACTGGCGCCGCTCATCCGGTCCCGAGCGCTGGCCTGGTCGTTGGCCCAGCGAAGCGCCGCCGAAATCGACGCCAGCAATATCCTTGAAGCCACCCGAGAGGCCATGAGGCAGGCTGCGTGCGCTCTCTGGCCTCAGCCCGGGCTGGTCATGAGTGACGCCGTCGGCCTGAATGCACTGCCGTTCCCCTGGCAGGCCGAGCCCCGTGCCGATGGTCACTACCAGTGCGTGGCGGCCGCGTCGATCCTGGCCAAGGTGTTCCGGGATGTCCTCATGCGGCACTTGGCCGGCCGTTTCCCCGGCTACGGATGGGATCGCAACGTCGGCTATGGTTCGTCGGAGCACATGGAAGCGCTGGCTCGACAAGGCCCGTGCTGCCTGCACCGGCAATCGTTCGCCCCGATGCGTGTGCTAGCATTAGGCCGGGAACTCGTCTGATGGCCACGGTCAAGCGCGAGCAAATCTTGCAAGAGGCCGAGAAGCTCGCGGCCCGCGGCAAGCTCGACGCTGCCATCAAGGAGTACCGCCGGGCGCTCGAACACGCCCCCAACGACACCAACACTCTCAACCGTCTTGGCGACATTCTGGTGCGGGTGAATCGCATCGACGAGGCGATCGACGTTTACCAGCAAATTGCCGAGCACTTCGCCCAGGACGGCTTCTTCCTCAAGGCGATCGCCATCTTCAAGAAGGTCAACCGCCTCGATCCGCAGCGGACCGGGACCTACGAGCGGCTCGCCGATCTCTACTTCAAGCAGGGTCTGGTCGTGGAGGGGCGTCAGCAGCTCATCACCCTCGCCGACTGGTTCCTGCGCAGCAAGAACCTCGAGCAGGCGGTGCGCATCTTCCGTCGCCTCACCGAGCTCGAGCCGTCGAACGTCCAGGCTCGCGCCAAGCTGGTGGACCTGCTCGTTCAGGCTGGGGATCCTCAGGCCGCGACCACCGAGCAGGAAGCGCCCGAGCGCGTCGATCTCG
>DAONEV010000152.1:0-9626 GCA_035403265.1 Thermoanaerobaculaceae bacterium
CAACCAGGCCGCCGCCTTCGTTGTCAGGGTGGGGAAGCCCAGGAGGTACTCCGGTGTGCCCCAGTAGCGGCTCCAGCCGGTGCGAAGCAAGGCGAAGCTGCAAGCGCGGAGGCGTTCCTCGTGGTCCCGTAGGTGCGCATTCGCAGTGGCCCGAGGATCGAGGTCAAGCACGCAGCCAGGGCCGACGAAGCGCCCGGCCGGGAAGGTATCCAGGGTCCGGCCCTCGGGGAGCAGGTGAGCCGGGGCGTCCATGTGCGTGCCCGTGTGGGAGCTGAGCGTCAGGAGGCGCTCGGCGAACCCGTGGTCGGCGATGGTGTTGGCCGGCGTGATCGACGGTCGCGGTGTGCCGGGATAGACCGGCATCGCCGGATGGATGGGGTGGGAGAGATCGACGACGCGCATGCCTGCTCCTCGCCGTACAGGATAGTCTCTCAACACGGCCTGGCGGCCATGCCGAGGCGAGTCGCGTTTCGCGGTCAGTCGAAAATGGTCCCCGGCGCCCTTGTGGCGTTGGGCCGCGGTTGCCGTGGCCCGCGGATCGGAGTCGGGGCTACTTGACTTCCATGAACTTCTCGCGCGGCGCACCACAGACCGGGCACTTTTCCGGTACTTCACCCACGAAGGTGTCGCCACACACCGGACACACCCAGATCTTGGCGTTCGCGAGGTCGTGGCCGGCTTCGAGGGACCTCAGCGCCTGGGTGTAGAGGTCGTGATGGACCCCTTCCACCGCCATGGCAAAGCGAAAGGAGGTGAGGGCGGGCTTGTTGCCCTCGGCCTCGGCCGTCGCCACGAACGCCGGGTACATGACGCGGAACTCGTGGCCCTCGCCGTCGATGGCGGCCTGCAGGTTGTCGGCCGTGGACTTGATCCCGCCGAGTACCCGCAGGTGTGCATGGGCGTGCACCGTCTCGGCCTCGGCTGCGGCGCGGAAAAGCCTGGCGATCTGGGGGAACCCTTCGCTGTCCGCCTTCTTGGCGAACGCGAGGTAGTTGCGATTGGCCTGGCTCTCGCCGGCGAAGGCGGCCTTCAGGTTGTCGGTGGTAGTCATGATCTCCCCTCCTGTGTCGGATGTTCACACATCGCTGACCCCGGGTGCAACCTTGGAGCCCAGAAGGGAACGGCAAGCCTGCCGTGCCCCCGTCCGACCCGATAGGCGGCCGAGGTCGGGGCAGGAATGCCTCTCCTCCAACGACGAAGACGGACTGAGGTAGGAGCGACATTCCTGTCGCGACTTGGCGGTTGCCACTCGCGAGCGCGACCCAGCAGGTGTGGCTCGGCTGTCAGAACTCGGCCGGGAGCTGCGCCAGCTCGGCGGCGGAGAACACCGGGCCGTCCTTGCAGACGTAGACCGGGCCGACGTTGCAGCGGCCGCACTTGCCGAGGCCGCACTTCATGCGGTTCTCGAGAGTGGTGTAGACGCGCTCGGGCGGGAAGCCGAGCTTGGCGAGCACCGGTAGGGTGAACTTGATCATGATCGGTGGGCCGCACACCACGGCGTAGGCGTTGTCCGCGGTCGGCGCGGCCTTCTCCACGATCGCCGGCACAAAGCCGATCTCGCCGTGCCAGTCGGGGGTCTGGCCGCCCGGGTCCACGGTCTGCCAGAGCCTCACATCGGTGCGGGCCGCCCAGTCTTCGAGCTCGTGCTTGTAGACCAGGTCCCCGACGCTGCGGGCGCCGTAGACGATCGTGACGTCCCCGTAGCGGTCCCGCTGGTCGAGCACGTTCCAGATCACGCAGCGAACGGGAGCGAGCCCGATGCCGCCGGCAATGAAGACGAGGCTGGCGCCCTCCATGCGATCGAGGGGGAAGTGGTTGCCGTAGGGACCGCGAAACCCCATGGTGTCGCCGACGCCGAGCCCGCGCAGCGCGTTGGTCGCCTTGCCGACCGCCTTGAACGTGCACTCGATGTACCCCTTGCGGGTGGGTGGCGAGGCGATGCAGAAGGTGCACTCGCCGGCGCCGAACGCCGAGTACTCGCCGAACTGGCCGGCGCGGAAGTCGAAGCTTTCGGCGACGGACGGGTCCTTGAACTGGAGGCGCAAGGTGCGCGTGTCGGCGGTCTCGTCGACGACGTCGGTGACACGCACGAGGTGGGGCTGGTAGAGGTTCATGCTTCGACCTTTTCGTGACCGTTTCCCGCGGCGAGGGCGCCAATCCGCCCGAGCAGCTCGACGATGTCCTGACCAGCGGGGCAGGCGCGGGCGCAGCGCCCGCAGCCGGTACACAGCACCTCCCCGAACTTGTCGGGGTAGATGGAGAACTTGTGCATGAGCCGCTGGCGGAAGCGCGCGCCCTGGTCGTGCCGGGGGTTGTGGCCGGAGGCGTGCAGGGTGAAGACCGAGGTCTGGCACGTGTCCCAGTTGCGCCGCCGGGTGCCGCGGTCCACACCCTCGGGCTCGTCGACGATGTCGAAGCAGTGGCAGGTCGGGCAGACGCTCGCACACGCCCCGCAGCCGTGGCAGCGAAGAGCGACCTCGTGCCAGAGGGGGTGATCGAAGTTGGACTCGAGCCACGTGCGGATCTGACCGAGGGGCAGGGGTCCGGGGGCCGGGATCCGGGGTCCGGCTGGGAGCGGTCCGGAAGCCGGCAACGCGCCAAACCTGGAAGGGTGGGCGGAGAGGAGAGAGCGGCCCTTGTCGGTGACGACTGTGACGTGGTAGCCGTCGGTAACAGGTGTGAGAAGGAGGTCGGCGCCGCGGGTCGACTCGGGGCTCCCTCCGACGGCGGAGCAGAAGCAGAGGTCGTCGACGCCGGGGCACGCCAGGGAGATCACGGTCGTGGCGGCGCGGCGGCCGAACCACAGCTCGTCGCGGTAGTCCCAGCCCATGACCCGGTCGAGGACGTCCACCGCGGCGGCGTCGCACGGCCTAGCGCCCAGCACGACAGTGGGTGGGAAGGAAGTCGGGACCTCCTGGAGCTCCACGTCGCCCTGATGCTGCCGCCAGCGCAGGAGCGGCTCGGTGGGGGGAAGGAACAGCTCCTTGAGGGAGCGGCGGGGCATGCTGCCGTCCAGCCGGACCTGGGCGAAGTCGGTGACGTACCGGTACTCGGTTTGGGCGTCCGATGCGCGGGTGGGCGCCGCGACATGGGTGCCGGAGGCCAGCAGGTCGGCGGTCAGGGCGGCCAGGTTTTCGCGGGTGATGAAGAGCGTGTCCATCAGAGGATGAACTCCTGTCCGTCGTTGGAAGCATACGAGCCGATAGGCGCCGGCACGGACGGGTCGTCGCTGGCGTGGTGGCCGAAGCGCTCGGCCACGACCAGGGCGAGCTTGCGGTTGAGGAGGCCGAGCGGGATGCCGGCGGGGCAGGCCCGCTCGCACTCGCCGCAGTCCACGCAACGTCCGGCCTGGTGGATGGCGCGGGTGAGGTGGAAGGCGAGGTTGCCGCGGGGGTGGGGCGACGACTCGATCCACCCAGGCTGGGTCTTGTCGGCCACGCAGCGCTCGCAGAAGCACATCGGGCAGGCCTGCCGGCAGGCGTGGCAGCGCACGCAGCGGGCCAGCTCCTGCTGCCAGAACGCCCAGCGGTCGGCCGGTGACCCGGCCTCCAGCTCACGGATGCGGGCCTCTCTACGGTCTGTGGCGGGCGGTGCCGTCGGCGCCTCTCCGACCATGAAGTCGAACAGGTGTGGCTCGCGCACGTCACAGCCGGCGCAGCGGTCGGCCACCGTCTCGGCCCGCAGGTCCACGTGTTGAGCCGGGTGCTGCATGACGCCGCCGCAGCGCACCGCAATCAGCACCACGTCGTCCCGGGTGAGCTGCGATTCCCGGAGCAGCCCGGCCACGGCCCGGGCGTCGCAGCCCTTGACGACCACGGCAGGCTTTCCCAGCCCCTTGACGACGGAGCGCCGGGGCGAGAGGTAGGTCGCGAGGTTGTGCACGCAGCGCGGGTCGAAGACGAGCCTGCCTGCATCCTCGGACCGGGTGATGAAGGCTGGACGTACCCCGTGCGGGCCTTCCTCGTAGCCGATGACGACGCCGACACTACCCTCGGCGAGCAGCTTGCGGGCCAGCACCTGCAGCTCCTTCATGCCTGCCTCCCGGCCAACTGGTGGTAGGCCTCGAACGGTCCCAGTTCCTGCACGCGGGCGACGGTCTCGTTGACCACGTCGCGCCACTTGCCGCCCTCGGAGGCGGACACCCACGAGAACGTCACGCGCCGGGTATCGATCCCCATGAAGTCCAGGAGCTCCCGGAAGACCGCGAAGCGCCGTCGGGCGTGGTAGTTGCCGGCGGTGTAGTGGCAGTCGGCAGGGTGGCACCCGGAAACGATGACGCCGTCGGCGCCGCGCTCGAACGCCTTGATGACGAACAGTGGGTCGATGCGGCCGGTGCAGGGGAGACGCACGATGCGCACGTTGGGCGCCATCTGCAGGCGGGATGTGCCAGCCAGGTCGGCGCCGGTGTAGGTGCACCAGTTGCACACGAACGCCGTGATCCGCGGCTCGAACGTCGTCAACGACTCAGCGGCTGTCGCCATGCTGGCTCCTTTCATGACCCCGGTCTTCACAGTGCCAGCGCATTGATCTCCGCCCAGATCTGCTGGTCCGTGAAGCCGTCCAGCTCGACGCTCTTGGAGGGGCAGGTGGCCTGGCAGGTGCCGCATCCCTGGCAGACGCCCGGGTTGACCTCGGCCACGACCTTGAGCAGGGTGCCCTTGCGGTCACGGATCTCCTTGCGCTCGACGGCACCGTACGGGCAGACGCGCTCGCAGTGGAAGCACCCCGCGCACAGGCTCGCGTCGACTCGCGCCACGATGGGCTCGCGCTCCAGCTCGGCCTGGGAGAACAGCCCGAGGATCTTGGCTGCGGCGGCCGAGGCCATCGCCACCGAGTCCGGGATGTCGCGCGGCGCCTGGCAGGCCCCGGCCACGAAGACTCCGGCCGTGTTGGTCTCCACCGGCCGCAGCTTGGGATGCGCCTCGTTGATGAAGCCATGCTGGTCGTAGGACACCGAGAGCTTCTGGGCCAGCGCCTCGATCCCGGGCTGGGGGCGCATGGCGGTGGCCAGCACCACCATGTCGGCGTCCAGCACCAGCGGCTCGCCGGAAAGGGTGTCGAAGCCGTGCACCTTGATGACGTCCCCGTCCCGGTACAGCCGGGCGACGCGGCCGCGCACGTAGCGCGCCCCGTCCTCCTCGATGGCACGGCGGGTGAACTCGTCGTACCCCTTGCCGGCGGCGCGGATGTCCATGTAGAACACCGTGGCCTGGCCGTCGTGGACCTTGTGCCGGTAGAGCATGGTGTGCTTGGCCACGTACATGCAGCAGATCTTCGAGCAGTAGGCCATTCCCTTGGCGGGGTCGCGGGAGCCGACGCACTGGAGGAAGACGATGCGCTTGGGTTCCTTCCCGTCCGACGGTCGCAGGATCTTGCCGCCGGTCGGGCCGGAGGCCGAGGCCAGCCGCTCGAACTGCAGGCCGTCGATGACGTCCGGCACCGTGCCGTAGCCGTACTCGCCATAGCCGGTCAGCCCCTGGGGCTGGTCGGCGCCGATCTGGTAGAGCTGGAAGCCGGTGGCGACGACGATGGCGCCCACCCTCTCGGTGAGGAAGGAGTCCTGTTGGTCGAAGTCGATCGCCTCGCGGCTGCACGCCTGGGCGCACTTGCCGCACGCCGCCTTCGTGGCCCCCTTCGCCTTGGCCTTGAAGTAGGCGCAGTTGGCGCGGTCGATGACCGGGGTGTTGGGCACGGCCTGGGGGAACGGCACGTAGATCGCCGAGCGCATCCCGAGCCGCTCGTCGAACTCGGAGGGGATCTTGCGCTGGATGCAGGCCGTGGTGCAGGCGCCGCAACCGTTGCACTTGCTGGTGTCGACGGCGCGGGCCTTCTGGCGGATCTTGACCGTGAAGTTGCCGATGTAGCCCGACACCTCGTCCACCTCGGAGAAGGCCAGCAGCTTGATGCGAGGGTGCTGGTAGACCTCCACCATGCGCGGGGTGAGGATGCACTGAGAGCAGTCCAGGGTCGGGAACGTCTCCGAGAGCTGGCTCATGTGCCCGCCGATCGAGGGCTCCTTCTCGACCAGGACAACCTCGGCGCCGCCGTCGGCGATGTCGAGCGCCGCCTGGATGCCGGCAATCCCGCCGCCAATCACCAGGGCGCGCCGGGTCACCGGGATGCGGATCGTCTGCAACGGCCGGTTGTGCTTGACCTTCTCGACGATCGTGCGCGCCAGGTCGATGGCCTTGTCGGTGGCGCGGGCGCGATCCTCGTGGATCCACGAGCAGTGCTCGCGGACGTTGGCCATCTCACACAGGAACGGGTTGAGGCCGGCGCCGGCACAGGCGCGCCGGAACGTCTTCTCGTGCATGTGCGGCGAGCAGGCCGCGACGACCACCCCGTCCAGCCGCTTCTCGACGATCGCCTGCTTGATGAGCGCCTGCCCGGGGTCCGAGCACATGTACTTGTAGTCGACCGAGTGCGCGACGCCCGGGTGCTCACGCAGCGCCTCGGCGACACGTGCGCAGTCGACGGTGCGGCCGATGTTCTCCCCGCAGTGGCACACGAACACGCCGATGCGGGCCATCAGCGCACCTCCGCCGCGGTGCGGGCCGCGAGCGGCCTGGCGTCCACGAAGTGGCGTTGCAACCCGAGCGTGCCCGGCGCGAGGCCGAGCGCCAGCCCCACCAGCTCCGAAAGGTAGAGCACCGGCAGCGGCTTCTCGCCACGCTCGAGCATGGCGCTCTGGCGGAAGTCGAGGTTGGAATGACACATCGGGCACGCCACCACGAGCGCCTCGGCGCCGGCCCGGCGGGCGTCGTCGAGGATGGCTCGGCCGAGCCGCACCACCGATGCCGTACGGGCGAGGGAGAACGCCCCGCCGCAGCACTCCAGGCGCATCTGCCAGGCGACGGGCGTGGCTCCGGTGGCCCGGACGACCTCTTCCATGGAGGTGGGTTGCTCGGGGTCGTCGAAGCCCACAACCTCCGCGGGTCGCACCAGCAGACAGCCGTAGTAGCAGGCGACCTTGAGGCTGGCGAGGGATCGGACGGTCTTCGCCTTGATGGTCGGGCCGAGCTCGCGCAGGACCTCCACCAGGTTGGCCACCGCCACGCGGTTGGCGAAGGGGCGGTCCAGAACCCTGGCGACCCGGGCGGCCACGGCCGAGTCGGCGGCGATCCCGTGCCGGGCCGTGGCCAGGCGGTTGTAGCAGGCGGCGCACGGTGCCAGCACGCGGTCGTGTCCCTGGGCCTCGGCGAGCGCCAGGTTACGGGCCGGCAGCGCCAGAGAGAGCAGGTGGTTGGTGGCGTGGGCCGATGTGGCGCCGCAGCAGGACCAGTCGTCGAGCTCCTGGAGCTCCAGGTCGAGGGCGGAGGCGACGGCGCGCAGGCTCTCGTCGAGCTCGCGAGCGGTCGCGTGCAGGGAGCAGCCGGGGTAGTAGCCGATCCTCATGCCTCCTCCTTCTCGCACGCCCGGAAGATGCGGCGCACGTCGGCGACGCCGTCGATGGCGTGGGGGACGAGCTTGAGCTTGCCGCGGCCGAGCAGGCCCGGGGCGCCGGTGACGTCCTGCATGAGCTTCCCGGATCGGAGCTTGTAGGTCATCACCAGGCCCAGCTCGAAGGAGCGGCCGAACGCCCGCACCTGGTCCAGGAAGGAGCGGTGGAACCCGCCGATGGCGCGCGGCGCCGTTCCGGCAGCTTCCTCCCGCAGCGCGTCGATGACGCGGGCAGGGTCGCAGCCGTTTGGGCAGCGGGCCGTGCACGCCTCGCAGGTCAGGCACAGCCACAGCGACTCCGCGGCGAGCAACCGCTCGCGCTGCTCGGCGGCGGCCAGACGCATCACGTCGTGCGGCCGCAGCGTCGTCTCCGTCGCCATGGGGCATCCCGCCGAGCACTTGCCGCACTGGTAGCAGGCGGCGATGTTGACGCCGGTGGAGGCGCGCAGGTGCGCGGTCAGAGTGGGGGGGGTGTGGGAGCCGGAACCCGATGAGGGCGCGGACATTGCTCCTCCGTGGTGGCAGCGCCCAGCGCAAAGGCATGTGGAGCGGAGCATGTGAGCCTGGATCGCGCGGCTGAATGGCCTGCCGCGTGAAGAGTATCACAACCCCTCTCCCGGGTTGTCAGGGAAGCAGCAGGACAGCGGATCAGGTCCCCCGCCCCACCCGGGGCTCGCGACTCGTTGTCGCAGCCAGATCGGCTCGCGCCTTGACGCCATGTGGCTGGGTGGCCGGGGGAGCTGACCTCCTGATCCGCTGACCACCTGACTTGCTGGGTGGGAGGGCTTACGGGCGAACCAGGGTGCGGGTGGCGTGGGCAGGAGTCTCGAGCTCGAAACGTAGGAGGGAAAGCTCAGGTCCGTCGTGGGCGGCCTGGAGGGCGACGGTGCGACCGATCTGTTCCATGAAAGCGCCCGTCAGGCGAGTGGACTCGTGGACGTGACCGTGGAGGGTGAGGTGCGGCTGCCGCTCCTCGATGAACCGGCGGATCGCCACGCTGCCGATGTGCAGGTCGAGAGGCACGCCTTCGAAGGTTCGCCCGTCGAGGGCGGCGCGGTCGAGTCGCGTCTCGTAAGGCGGCGCGTGAAAGAGGATGACGGCAGCGGCGAGGTCCTCATCCTGGACGAGGGCCGCGAGGTCGCGGGCGATGGTGCCGAATCGCACCTCGTGCTCTGGCACGGCAACGGTGCGAACGCCTTCCTCCGGGGAGACGCAGCACGGGTCTACGAAGCGGGACACGTCGTAGCGCTCCCAGTCCTTGAGGAGAAAAGGCGTGGGCGGGACGAAGGCGTAGCCGTAGAGTCCGAAGCCCGCCAGATCGGTTCGCCGCCCGTGGACGTACTCCCAGAGCCCCATCGCCTCGCCCCGGCAGAGGTTGACCTCGGAGTCCCGGGCGTCGTCGTTGCCGAGGATGAGGAGGATGCGGGGGTACTCCGGGCCGAGAGCGTCGCGGAGCAAGGCGAGCTCGTGGGCCAAACCTTCCAGGAAGTCGTCGTGGCCACCCGAGAAGAGGACGCGAACCCCAGACGGCAGGAGATCGCCGCCCAGGAGCACAACCTCAGGACGCTCTCGTGCGACGGCCGCCAGGAGCGCCTTGTAGCGGTCCGGATGACCGTGCAGGTCGCTGGCGAAGAAGCACCTGGTCATGGCCCCGCGGGCCCGACCGGTCCTCCAGCCCGGCGCTGCTTTCCTGTCACCCTTCAAGTGTGGCACGATTCGCTCATGAGCGAGAGTCTCCCCGAGGTCCGACACGAGCTGGCGGGCTGGCAGTTGCTGTGGGTGCGCCTGACGATGCAGGCCGGTAGGGAGGGCGCGTTGCGAGCCCTCAGGCAGACGGTCCAGGCGGAGGCGCGGGCCAGGCTCTCGCTGGAGTCTCTTGCCCAGCACCCCACGGTGGCGGGTGTTCGCGCGCTGTTCCGGCAGGCCGGCTGCGATCCGACCCGCTACCGCCCGTCCTCCGAGGCGCTGCTCCGACGCGTGCTCAAGGGCGAGGACCTGCCCGACATCTTCCCGGCCGTGGACCTCAACAACCTGCTCTCCGTCGAGCTGGCGGTCCCGTCCTGCGTCATGGACGCTCGGTGCGTGGCGCCGCAGATCGTGCTCCGATCCGGGCGTGCCGGGGAACGGATGCTCTCGATGCGGGGCGACTTCGACCTGGAGGGCAAGCCCCTTCTGGAGGACGCGCG
>DAONEV010000153.1:0-9614 GCA_035403265.1 Thermoanaerobaculaceae bacterium
CGACATCTCTTCCGAGCCGCGAGTCCCGCGCCCGGTACACTTCCCCCATCCCGCCGGCACCCAGCGGCGCCAAGATCTCGTACGGGCCAACGCGCGTACCAGACTCCACTTGTCAGGCTTCCCTTTCATCAGTTTACTACCGCCGGCAACGAGGTGGAAAGGGACTCACTCAGGCACGGGCGGAGGCGGGGAGCCATGTGGCTCCAGGGGTTGCGAGTAGCCGAGAAGTGCAGCATGGCCTTGATGACATTCCTGGCCAGCCGGTTCGGCTGGCCGCATCCCCCGTGATCGCCGTCTCGCACACCGCCCGACGAGGAGGCTGCCAGGCACCCCGCTCAGATGTGGTTGATGTCGCGGCTCTCGATGACGGGGGTCGGGAAGCCGTGCTTGGCGACCGTGAGCATGGCGCGGCCGAGCTGCTCGGTGGTGGTCATGAGGTTCGGAAGGATGGCGCGCAGGAGTGGGAAGAGCGGGCGTGCAGCGGCGTAGAAGACGTGGTAGAGCCGGGTCCTCGAGGTGATGCCGTGGAGCGGCTGGATGCCGGCGGGGCGGAACAGGTATACGGCCTTGAACGGAACGCGGAGGAGGGCGTTCTCGGTCATGCCCTTCACCCGCGCCCACATGGAGCGGCCCTGCTCGGTGCTGTCCGTGCCGGCGCCCGACACGTAGATGAAGATCATGCCGGGGTTGAGCCTCGCGAGCGTCTGGGCGGCCGCCAGAGTGATGTCGTAGGTCACTCGCCGGTAGTCGTTCTCGGACATGCCGGCGGAGGAGACGCCGAGACAGAAGAGGCAGGCGTCCAGGCCGGTCAGCTCGGGTTCGAGTCGGGAGAAGTCGAGGAAGTCCTCGTGGACGATCTCGTGTAGCTTGGGGTGCTTCTGGCCACCCGGGTGGCGCACGATCGAGACGACGTCCGGCACGTCCGGGTCCAGGAGGCACTCGCGCAGGACGCCCCGCCCGATCATGCCGGTTGCACCAAAGAGAAGGACTCGCATGGGCCGCTTTTCCGACGGCTCGCTATCGGGCCGCGGCCCGGAGTGACCCTGGGCTGCCCGGGACCGGAGCGAGGGCGAAGCCGGGGTTGAGGGTCGCCGTCCACCCGTCGCCGGCCACGTGATCGGCGGAGGTCATCGCGGAAGCCGGCACCGTCACCTGATTCCAGGCCGGCGGGACGAGGGCAGCGCTGGAGGTGACATTCAGGGTCCCCCAGGTGTCGGTGATCTGGAGGGTGCCATAGACCGTGCCGTGGTCCTCGAACACCTTGACGGTGTTTGGGTTGAATGTGATTGACATCTGCCCTAGGGGGAAGGTGACGGTCGGCCCGGTGACGAACATGGCGGCGTAGCGGGCATTGCGCGCTTCGGTTTCACCTTGCCTGGCGTCCTCCTCGGCGACGATCGTGGCGCCGTCGTGGCGGGAGAGCGCAGCCTCCGCCGCGGTCGCATCCGGCGTCGGAGAGGGGATCCGATAGGCGGCCGCTGCGGCAACACCGAAGTCGAAGTCCCTGGTCACGCGACGGTGCCAGGCCGGGTCGGCAGCGGTGAGCAGCTCTCCGTAGGCGGCCCCGGTCGCGTAGGCGAAAGAGCGCACGTAGCTGGGGTCGGTCTCGTGGGTCACCAGGTCCCCGATCGCGGCGCGAGCCCGGTCCTGGGCAGCGGGGAGCGCCGCGGCGATACCGGTCGACTCGGCGAGGCCCTCGTTCAGCTCGAGGGCCCGCTCCTGCTCCGGCGCCGACGGCCACAGGGAGTGGCGATACGCTCGGAGTGCCAGGGCGTCGCCGAGGGCGGTTTGGCGGGCGCCGCCATCCGACTGAAGGGAGGACCGGAGGGCGTGCAGCTCGGCCCGCAGCCAGACGCGGCCGGAGCGGGTGTCCAGGTGGGTGTTCGTCCCGAGGCCGCCGCCACCCACCAGGCCCAGGGAAGGCTGAATCCGATGGTAGGACTCGTGCATGAGGAGGATGTGCCGGGCCGTCGTGTCGTCCGGAAGCGGCCACATCACCATCGTCCAGCGCGTGCCGTGCAAGTCGATCGAGGTGTTCGCGACGCCGGTGCCGGCAGGTAGGGTCAGGCGAAAGATCCCGCCGTCGGCTGTGGCGCCCGGGGCGGCCTGGTTGAGGACGGCCTGGAGGGTGGCGGGGTCGGCGAGCAGCATCGGGCCGCACAGCGACTGGCCCCACAGGCGCCCGCTCTCCGCGCCGCACAAATCGGCTGCCTGCTGGAAGATGCCGGCGGCAGCTTCGGCGGGTATGGCGGGGTTGGCCGGGACGCCCGGCGACGAGTGGCATCCCATGACCGCGAGGAGTAACAGGCAAACCACACCGCGAAAAGCCGATCTCATGACTGGTCTCCCTGGCGATTCACGGTCGGCGAGTATACAGCGGCCCAGGAGGAGGTCCGATTGGGGTGGCAGCGGGGGAGTCCAGGACCATCAGGTGTCGCCACTCCACGACGCTGACAGGAGGCGTGACGGCCGAGTGAGATCCGTTCGCAGGAAGAGGCGGGTCGCGAGACGTGTTAGCCCCCCCATGAAGGCGGATCTGACCCCCATGTACGGCTCTCATTCGAGTGTGGCGCAAGCTGGTCCGCGCCTGGTTCGCGATCGGTTGGCGGCTGGCGACCCGCCGAGTTTCCGCTCGGGTTGGCGACGTGCGCTGGCGCTCGTCGCAGGGTTCCTCGCGGTCATCTCCACGGGTGCGTTCGCTGCCGACCGCTCGATGACCCTCCAGGAGGCGATCACGATGGCCCTGGAGAAGAACGAGGGTCTGATCGTCCAGCGCGAGGCATGGCTGTCGGCCGACGCCCTGGTGGGCGGGGCGCGGGGCCCCTACGATCCGCGGCTGGACTTGCAGCTCGGATGGCGGAAGAGCGCTCTGGCGACGAACTCGCCGTTCGCCGGTGCCCCCGCCGGCCAGCTCGCTCCGACCGACAAGGCCGGCGAGCTTGGGCTCTCGCTCCAGCAGCTCCTGCCGACCGGAGGGGAGGCCACGTTGCGAGCCGGGGCCGCGCGCCAGACCACGGACGGTGCTTTTGCGCTCCTCTCGCCGGCCTACAGCACGCAGGTGGGGCTGGAGATCCGTCAACCGCTGCTGCGCGGGCGAGCGGTGGACGCCAGTCGGCTCGGGCTCTCGGTCAGCGCCGCCGAGCGCGGGCGCGCAAGCGCCGCACTGGCCGTGGTGACGCGGGACACGGTGGCCTCGGTCGAGCGGGCGTTCTGGGGGTTGGTCGCTGCGGCGCGAGCCGTCGAGGTGCGGGACGAGGCGGTGAGGTTGGCCGAGGAGCAACGCAGCCAGACCGAAATCCGCATCAAGGGCGGCGAGTCTCCGGAGACCGAGATCGCCCAGCCGCGGGCCGAGCTCGAACGTCGTCGCGGCGAGCTGCTGGCCTCGCGTGAGGCCGCGACCCGGGCCGAGAACGCGCTCAAGCTGCTCATCCTCGCCGATCGGGACGAGGCGCTATGGCTCGATCACCTCCTGCCCGCTGGCGAGACGGCCGGCGACGTGGTCCCTGTGGACCGTTCCTCGGCCATGCAACGCGCGCTGGCTTCCCGCCCAGAGCTCGAGGAGGCATCGCGGGTTGTCGAGCGCCGGCGTGCCGAGGCGGCGTTCGCTCGCGACGTGGTCAAGCCGACCCTCGACGCCGTCGTTTCGTATGACCGCTTCGGTCTCGCCGGGAGGAGCAACCCGGCGGCCGGGAGCGTGCCAGGATTCCCGGCCGAGGTCCCGTCACGGCTCGCAGGCGGGTGGGGCCGCTCGTTCGGGGTGCTCGGCGGGGGCGACTTCGAGGATGCCCGTGTCGCCCTCGTGCTCGGCGTGCCGATCGGTAACCACGCGGCGCGAGCTGCGGCGGTGGTGGCGGGGAGTGCCGAGCGCCAGTCGGAGGCCGACCTGGCTGCCGTCCGCAAGACGATCCGCGCCGAGGTCCTGGACGCTGCCGCCGCGGTGGAGACGGCGGGCCAGCGGATCGAAGCAGCTCGGGCCGCGCGTGAGGCCGCCGAGGTGCAGCTTGGCGCCGAGCGCGAACGTTTCGCGGTCGGGCTCACCACCAACTTCCTGGTGCTGACCCGGCAGAACGACCTGGCGCGGGCGCGTCTGGACGAGATCTCGGCGCTCACCGACTACCGCATGGCCCGCACCGAGCTGGCGCGGGTGACTGGTTCGCTGCTCGAGGAACGCGGCATAGCGGTGCAAATGGCGACCCCACCTCGAGGATCCGTGCCAGACGAAGGTGGGAAGCGATGAGGCCCGGTTCGGCAGGTGGTGGTGATGGACGCGGGGCCTGCCTCGTGGTCCGGACTGGCGGCGGCTGGGAAGGCCATGTGACCGCCGTCGAGGGAGATTGGACATGAAGAAACGAATGATGCTGACGATGCTCGTCGTCGTCGCTTTTCTGGGGACGATCGGCTTCACGAAGTACTTCCAGATCCGCGCCGCGATGGCTGCGGGCGCCGCATTCCAGCCGCCTCCCGAGGCCGTCACAACGGTCACCGCGCAGACCCAGCCGTGGGAGGCGACCCTCGGCAGCATCGGGACTGTCGAGGCCGTGCACGGAGTCACCGTCTGCGCCGACCTGCCCGGCATCGTCGAGAAGATCTCGTTCGAGTCCGGCCGCGCGGTGCGGTCCGGGGACGTCCTGGTGCATCTCGACACCAGCCAGGAGGTGGCCCAATTGGCGGCCGCCAGGGCCCAGCAAACCCTGGCCCGGCTCAACCTCGACCGCCTGCAGGGCCTCCGCCAGAAGGGGGTGATCTCGCAGGCGGAGCACGACCGGGCGGTGGCGGAAAGCGAGCAGTCGGTGGCCCGGGTCGGCGAGATAGAGGCGACGATCGAGCGCAAGACGATCCGGGCGCCTTTCGGCGGGATCCTCGGGATCCGTCAGGCGAACCTCGGGCAGTACCTCAAGGGCGGTGATTCTGTCGTGCCTCTGCAGTCGCTCGATCCCATCTATGTGAACTTCTCGCTGCCGCAGCAGGAGATCGGCAAGCTGCAGCGTGGTGCCACGGTGCAGGTGACCGCGGAGGGTGTGTCCGGGAAGATGCTGGCCGGCACGGTTACCGCTGTCAACTCCATCGTCGACGAGGCGACCCGGAACATCCAGGTGCAGTCCACTCTTCCGAACCCTGACGGCGCGCTGCGCCCGGGCATGTTCGTCGAGGTACGTCTGGTGCTTGCCGGCGGCGGCTCGGCCGTGACGCTGCCGACCTCCGCGATCAGCTATGCGCCGTATGGCGACTCGGTGTTCATCGTCGAGGAGATGAAAAGCCCGAAGGGCCAGACCTACCAGGGCGTGCGGCAGCAGTTCGTGACGCTCGGCCACGAGCGGGGGGACCAGGTGGCGGTCCTCAAGGGCGTGCGCGACGGGGAGGTCGTCGTCAGCTCCGGCGCCTTCAAGCTGCGCAACGGCGCTGCCGTGCTGATCAACAACCAGGTCGTCCCGTCCAACGAGGTGGCCCCGAGTCCGGAGGACAGCTAATGCGCTTCACCGATCTCTTCATCAAGCGACCCGTCCTCGCGGTCGTCATCAACCTTGCGATCCTGATCGCGGGTCTGCAGGCGATCCGCACCCTGTCGGTGCGGCAGTACCCGCGCAGCGACATCGCGGTCGTCAAGGTGACGACCGCCTACATCGGCGCCAGCGCTGAGCTGGTGCGTGGCTTCATCACGACGCCGCTCGAACGGGTGATTGCCGGTGCCGACGGCATCGACTACCTGGAGTCCTCCAGCGCCCAGGGCGTGAGCACCATCACGGTCCACCTCAAGCTCAACTACGACACCAACGCCGCGCTTACCCAGATCCAGGCCAAGGTGGCCCAGGTCCGCAACGAGCTGCCTCCCGAGGCCGAGGCACCGGTCATCGACCTTGAGACGGCTGACAACCAGTTTGCCGCCATGTACATCGGGTTCGCCTCACCGGATCTCGACCAGAACCAGATCACCGACTATCTGACGCGGGTAGTGCAGCCGAAGCTCTCGGCGATCTCCGGGGTGCAGCGCGCTCAGATCTTCGGCGACCGCACCTTCGCCATGCGCGTCTGGCTCAAGCCGGACCGGATGGCGGCGCTGGGGATCTCGCCGTCGGAGGTCCGTGGTGCCCTGGCGGCCAACAACGTGCTCTCGACGCTGGGCCGGACCAAGGGGTCGATGGTCTCGGTGAACCTCGTCGCCAACACCGGCCTGCAGACCGCCGAGGAGTTCCGCCGCCTGGTGGTCAAGGAGGCCGGCGGAACCGTGGTCCGTCTCGGCGAGATCGCCGACGTCAACCTGGGAGCCGAGAACTACGACCAGGACGTGCGGTTCAACGGGCAGACCGCCACCTTCATGGGGATCTGGGTGCTCCCCACCGCCAACACCCTCGACGTCGTCGCCAGAGTCCGCGAAGCGATCCCCCAGATCCGGACGCAGTTGCCCGCCGGGATGTCGGTCGGCGTTCCCTACGACTCGACCCTGTACATCCAGAACGCCATCGATGAGGTGCTCAAGACCCTTGGCGAGACGCTCCTCATCGTCATCTTTGTGATTTTCCTCTTCCTGGGGTCGGTGCGCTCGGTGCTCATCCCGGTGGTCGCGATCCCGATCTCACTGGTCGGGGCCGTGTTCCTCATGCAGATTGCAGGTTTCACGGTCAACCTACTGACGCTGCTGGCGATCGTGCTCTCGGTCGGGCTCGTCGTCGACGACGCCATCGTGATGGTGGAGAACATCGAGCGGCATCTCCACGACGGGGCACGGCCGCTGCAGGCGGCCATCGACGCCGCACGCGAGCTGGTGGGGCCGATCACCGCCATGACCATCACCCTGGCTGCGGTGTACACCCCGGTGGCGATCCAGGGCGGACTGACCGGGGCGCTCTTCCGGGAGTTCGCCTTCACCCTGGCGGGTGCGGTCGTCGTGTCCGGCGTGGTGGCGCTGACGCTCTCTCCCATGATGGGTTCCAGGCTGCTGCGTGCCGCCGACACCGAGAAGGGCTTCTCGGGAATGATCAACCGGCACTTCGCCGTGGTCCGCAGCGTCTACATGCGCCAGCTCGGCGGCACGCTCAAGTACCGGCCTGTCGTGCTCGCGGTGTGGGCGATCGTGGTCGCCCTGATCGTGCCGTTCTACATGTTCTCTCAGCGCGAGCTGGCGCCCAGCGAGGACCAGGGTGTGGTGTTCGGGGTGGTCCAGGCGGCGCCGAACGCCACTCTCGACCAGACCAAGCTGTTCACGGACCAGGTTCACGATGTGTATCGGAGGTTCCCGGAGACCGCAAGCATCTTCCAGATCACGTTCCCCACCGGCGGCTTCGGCGGCATGGTCACCAAACCGTGGAGCGAGCGGAAGAAGAGCACCCAGCAGCTTCACATGGAGTCCGCCGCGGCGCTCGGGAAGATCGCCGGAGTTCGCGTCATCCCTTTGATCCCGTCGTCGCTGCCCGGCGGTGGCGACTTTCCCGTCGACTTCGTGGTCGCCTCCACCTCCGAGCCCGAGGAGCTGGTGACCTTCTCCAATATTCTGGTTCAGAAGGCATTTGCGAGCGGCCTGTTCATCTTCGCCGACGCCGACCTGAAGTTCGACCAGCCGCAGGCCGAGGTGGTCTTCAACCGCGACAAGGTGCGCTCCCAGGGTGTTGACATGAGCCGCGCCGGTGCCGACCTGTCGACGCTGCTTGGCGGCGACTACGTCAACCGCTTCAGCATCCAGGGCCGTTCGTACAAGGTGATCCCCCAGGTCAAGCGCAGCGAGAGGCTCACGCCCGAGCAGTTGAAGCAGATCTACGTCACCGGGTCTGGCGGCAAGCTGGTCCCGCTTTCCACCTTCGCGACGATCAAGACCTCGACCCAGCCTCGGGAGCTCAAGCGCTTCCAGCAGCTCAACGCCGTGCGCATCCAGGGCGTCCTGCCGCCAGGAGTGTCGCTTGACCGGGCCTTGCGGTTCCTCGAGGACGAGGCCAGGGCCATCCTGCCTCCGGGGTTCACCGTCGACTACGCCGGCGAGTCGCGCCAGCTTCGTACCGAGGGTGGCAAGTTCCTCGGTGTCTTCCTGCTCTCGGCGATCCTCATCTACCTGGTGCTGGCGGCACAGTTCGAGAGCTTCCGCGACCCGCTCATCATCCTGGCGGGCTCGGCCCCGCTCGCCATCGCCGGGGCGCTGCTGTTCTCGTTCCTCGGCGTGTCCACCCTCAACATCTACAGCCAGGTGGGTCTCATCACGCTGGTCGGGCTGGTCTCCAAGAACGGCATCCTCATCGTCCAGTTCGCCAACCACCTGCAGGAGGAGGGCCGGGACAAGCTGGCGGCGATCGTCGAGGCGGCCGGCACACGGCTCCGCCCGGTCCTCATGACCACGGCGGCGACGGTGATGGGCCACTTCCCGCTCATCATCGCCACCGGTCCCGGCGCCGGAGCGCGCAACTCGATCGGCATCATGCTCGTCACCGGCATGATCATCGGCACCGCGTTCACCCTGCTTGTCGTGCCGTCGATCTACATGCTGCTGGCGCGAACCCGCGTCGCCATCCCGGTCGGAGTAGCTGCAGAGCACGCCCCCCGAGGGTTGGCCCCGGAGCCTGCCTAGTCCCGAGCTCGCGAAGGCGCTCTGCCGCGTTGAGGCGCCAGGTCTCTGACCTCGCTGCTGGCGGCTCGCTGCCGCGCCGATGGGGGCCATCTGCCTGAACACAAGGCGGCCGGCGGCGTACAAGGAGCATGCCTGCCGAGCCCTTGAACGGGTTGGCGTTGCGGGAGAGGTTCTGGCTGGGGGAGTGGCTCGTCCAGCCCGCCCAGAACCTCGTCACGTGCGGTGACACGGTCGCGCACCTGCGTCCGAAAGTCATGGATCTGCTTGTCTTCCTGGCCGATCACCCGCAGACGGTGGTATCGGGCGAGGCGCTGCAGATGGCAGTCTGGGGCCGGCACTACCTGGCCCGGTCCGCCCTGGCGGGAGCGATCTGCGAGCTACGGGAAGCCCTGCGGGACAGTAGCCGCGACCCCCGATTCATCGAGACCGTGTCCAAGCGGGGCTATCGGTTGGCGGTGCCGGTCTCACTCGAGCAACCCAATCTGGAGACGGTCCTTGCATCCGGTCGCCGCGTGACCCCGCGGCAGGCCGGCTGGATGCTCGGTCTCGCCGTGGTTGCCGTCGTATGCCTCGCCGCCGGGATGACGGTCGGTGGCAAGACCGGGAAGACGTCCGAGGCCCTTGATGCGCTGGCTCGGGGCACCCGGTACCTGCGCTATGCGGAGACTGCCGACCAGGTGCTTCTCGGGATCAAGAGCCTCGAGCAGGCGATCCGGATTGCCCCCGGCTCGGTCGCGGCCCACGTCGAGCTCGCCCACGCGCACGCCCTGGCCCACCACATCGGCTACGACCGCTCGCCCGGCCGCGAGGCGGCGGCCAGGCACGAGCTCGACGTCGCCCGCCGGATCGCACCCGACGCCACCGAGGTGCTGTGGGGCGAGGCGTTCCTCGCCTATACCTTCGACCAGGACTACCGGGCCGCGATGCGACGGCTGGACGCGGTCAAGAGCCGGCGGCCCGGGAACGCCTACGACCTCCGCTTCGAAGGAATCATCCTGAGGCGGCTCGGGCGCTTCGACGAGGCCCTCGCCGACGTGCGCGCGGCGGGCGATGTCGCCCTCCTCCA
>DAONEV010000154.1:0-9585 GCA_035403265.1 Thermoanaerobaculaceae bacterium
CGTCGTAGACGTTCTTCATGTCCGGCGACTCGACGAACGAGTGGTAGAGGTACTTGTTGGCGGGATCCAGCGGATGGTCGATCTTGAAGGAGCCGGCGGGCTTGGTAAGTGTCCCGGTGACGGTGACCTTGCCGTCGAAGAATCCGGCATTGCCGGTGGCTCCGGTGCCGCTGATCCCTGCCACACCCTCGTTCAACGATCCAACCACGCCCCACGCCGCGCTTCCGCCCTTCCCGTAGACACCCCACTTGCCCGACACACCGTGCACGCCATCGCCCGTCGAGCTTTCACCCAAGACTCCTGAGCTGCTCGTGCTCTTGCCGTACACGCCGGCGGCGGTGCCGGTGTTGTAACCCGCCACACCAGCATAGTTGTTGCTGGTGCTCCCCTTGACACCAATGTTGCCAACGCTGGTCCCCACCACACCCTCTCCCCCCGAGTTGCCCTTGCCGAAGACCGCGGCAAAAGCGCCCGAGCCCTCACCCAACACGCCGTGGCCGTGGCCGCTCGTACCAACCACACCCCGACCGCCGTCGCTGGTCCCCTCCACACCATCGCCGCTGAGGCTGTCCCCATGCACGCCCTCTCCAGTAGGGCAGTAGCCATACACGCCCATGCCGTTGGGGCCGGTGGCCTCGCTCTGGCTGAACACACCCGCGGCTTTCGTACTGTGGGCCCACACGCCGAAGGCGTTCATGCTCTCGCCGACCACCCCGGAGCTGTCTGTGCTTGTGCCGCGCACACCCGGCCCACCAGTGCCCTGGCCACCGATACTCGGCCCGGCACCAGTGTTGATGACTGAAAAGAGAATCCAGGCGTTACTCCCGGTCCCCCCGTACGGCAGGGTGAACCCGCCGGCGTTCTCGTCACCCCACACCACCGCCGTGCCGTTGTGCTTGAGCACCTTGCCGTTGGCGCCACCCGCTGGCGAGATCTTGGCCGTGGTCACCGCGCCGTCGGCGAGCTTCACCGAGGTCACGCCGGCGTCGGCAATCGCCACCGTGTCCACACCAACCGCGATCCCGGCGCCCGCACCCACGTTCACGGTCACGTTGCCGCTCGTGCCACCACCGGTCAGACCGGCACCCGCCGTCACGCCGGTGATGCTGCCTCCTGACGCGTTTTCCGCCAGCAGGTCGTCCCGGAACGCCATCTCGAACGTCGCCGGGTCCTGGGAGCCATTGGCCACGCCGGACCCGAAGGCGATCACCTTGCCGGTGCCGGAGGTCACCTCGACGGTGAGCCGGGCGTTGGGGGTCGAAAGGCTCGGGAACTCGTCCTTGAACGTCTTCTGCATCTGCTCCCACTGGTGCACGGTGTAGGTCTTGTTGCCCACCGCTGCACCGGTCGGGTCCTTCACGGTCACCTTCACCTGGCAGGTGCCGGTCCCCGTCGTCTCCACGAACCCGTAGTTGTACCGGAAGGTGGAGTCGGCGGACGGGAGCGTTCCGTAGACTCCCAGCAGCTCGGCGGACTGCCCGGAGCCAATCGCGAACGAGGCCGGTGTCCCGGCGAAGAACTGCCCGACCGAGTCCTTGAGCGCCCCAGACTGGGAGTAGATCCTCGACCCGACCAGCACCTTGACGTTGGAGGTGACGCGCAGGGCGCCGAACGTCTGCCTGGCAAACATGAGCTGGACGGCGTTGTCGTACTTCGCGGTGTCACCCGGCTGAATGGTGTCCGTGAACGACATGGGAGTAGGGTTCGCCTGGCGTTCGAGCAGGTAGAACGTGACGTTGGCCGCCGTGGCATTGGGGTTGTGGACCCAGACGGTGGTGTACCAGATGGCAGGTGGCACCCCTGGCTTGGCCCCCACGGACGGCAGGAACACCTCGGTGCCCGTGAATGCTGCAAAGAGCGGTGCCGACAGGGCCAACACGCATGCGACGGTGACGACGACTCTCGCCTTCATTGAGCTCCCCCCTCGCCGGCGCTCCCGCCGGGCTCGACGCCTTGGACCAGACCGCGGGTCTGGGCCTTCAGGATCATCCTGTCGAGGGTACCCGATACCTCGCGCGGCGCAAGGCGAGGCTGACGAGCTGACGGGCCTCCCCCCTCACTCCGGGGCCTCGCTCCAGCTCGCGCCAAGAAGCGACCCGAGTTGACTGTCGGGTCGACCGAGCAGGTTGTCTACCCTGGCTTGCCCGGCATGCACCAGCGCCGCGCGGCCAGCGCATCCCCGTGAAAACCCCACAGGATGCGGGTCCATCGCCGAGGTGCGACAACGCCGCGGATGGCCCCACGCCGCCCGCAGCCCGAAGGGCGCAGGGGGGTTGCCGGGCGCATGCGGCGCTGCTCGTCGGCCACGATGCTCCTGTATCGCCTGCACCCCGCAACCCCCCTACGCGCGGACCTTCCCATTTCTCCGACAGGCTCCTGGCCTCGCAGCTCTCCTCAGGCTCCCGCTGCCCGGCCGGATCTCGCCGTGCTACGCTCCGGACCGGGCGGGCTCGGTGGCGCGGGGCCGAAACCTTGCAGCGGGGCCAGCCACGGAGATGCCATACCCTCCGTTCCATTTCCGGCGCATATCCTCGACGTTCTCATTGCTTCCACCGGGGATTGTCGGCGTCTGGCTGCGGGTTGGATGCTACAGGCGGAATGCGAAGACACCGCCGGTTGACGGGAATTGCGATGACGAGATCTGGACTGATCACAAGCACCCTGGGCACCCTGCTGGCGTTGACGGCTCGAGCCTGGGCAGAATCACCCCCTGCAATCCCAGCGGTGGCGGATCCTCCATCGCCAACGGCGGCAGCGGGGACACCTGCACCTGCACCGCCGGCTGGCCACGAAGGGCCTGGACGCTCTGCCCAGGCCGGCGAGGCGGCGCCCCTGGGCCTGACGCTGGCCGATGCCATCACCCGCGGCCTCGAGCACAACCTCGCCGCGGTGTTGGCCAGGGAGGGCGTGAATGTCGCCGGCGGGGCCAGGCTCGTCGCCCTGAGTGGGGTGCTTCCCTCGCTGTCGGGCGACCTCGTCGCCTCACGCCAGAAGATCAGCCTGGAGCAGTATGGCTTCCCGGTCGCTCCGGGGCAGTCACCCCTGATCGGGCCGTTCGACGTGGTGCTGGGGCAGCTCTCGCTTTCCCAGGCGCTCTTTGACATGAGCGCCGTGCAGCGGGCGCGGGCCGGCGGCGAGCGGGAGGATGCGGCGCGGCTGGGGCTCCAGGACGCCCGCGACATGGTGGTGTCCGTGTGCGCCGGGCTCTACCTGCAGGCGGTGACGGCCTCCAGCCGGGTGGAGGCTGCGCAGGCCCAACTGACCACCGCCGAGGCGCTTGCCAGGCGCGCCCAGGACCTGCGCCAGGCCGGGGTCGTGGCCGGCATCGAGGTGCTGCGCGCCGATGTCCAGCTCGCCGCGCAGCGGCAGCGGCTCATCCAGGCCTCCAACGAGCTGGACCGCGGGCGCCTCACCCTGGCGCGGGCGATCGGGCTGCCGCTGGGGCAGGCGTTCGAGCTCGTGGACAAGGTGCCCTACGCCGAGCTCGACGCCCTGGACCTGGAGAAAGCCCTGTCTCAGGCCCGGGCCGCGCGACCCGACCTGGCTGGCGCCCGGGTGGTGCTCCGCGCCGCCGAGGACGACGAGCGCGCTGCGGTCTGGCAGGGTCTGCCCTCGCTCCACCTCGACGCTGCGGTTGGCAGGGTGGGAGCCAGGGTGGAGTCGGTCCAGACCGTCTACTCGGCGGCCGCGATGGTGCGCATCCCGCTGTTCGAGGGGGGACGCACGCGGGGTCAGATCCGCCAGACCCGGGCCGCCCTGGAGCAGCAGCGGGCGCGCGTCGCCGATCTGGAGACGCGGGTCGAGTACGAGGTCAGGACCGCCCTGTTGGACCTCAAAGCCGCGGCCGAGCAGGTCCAGGTGGCCCGCGTCGGCCACGAGCTCGCGCAGCAGCAGCTTGTCCAGTCCGAGGACCGCTTCGCGGCTGGCGTGGCGAGCAACATCGAGGTGGTCCAGGCGCAGCAGGCGCTCGCCGAGGCGACCGAGAGCTACATCGGAAGCCTGCTGGCCCACAACCTGGCCAAACTGGCACTCGCCCGTTCCCTGGGTGTGGCCGAGGCCAAGGCAGGGCATTTCCTGGGAGGTGCCGAATGAGTGCAGCCGATCCGTCCCGCCAGGGTTTGGATCATGACGGAGCGGCGCCGCTGGTGAGCCGGACCCGGGCGCTCCTGGAGTCCCGCCCGAAGGCCCGGAGGGTACTGCTCGTGGCTGCGGTCGTGGTCGTGGTGCTGGGGGTGCTGGGCTGGCTCCACTTCTCGGTCCGCGAGTCTACGGACGACGCCCAGGTCGACGGCCACATCATCCCGATCGCCGCCCGGGTCGGCGGCACCGCGCTGGAGGTCGACTTCACGGAGAACCAGGAGGTGGTCTCCGGCGCCGTGCTGGTCCAGATCGACCCCAGCGACTACCGGGTCGCCCTACAGCGGGCCCAGGCCGAGCTGGCCGACGCCACCGCGGTCATGGCGGCGGCCGAGACCGGGGTGCCGATCGCCACGACCACCACCCAGAGCCAGATCTCCAGCGCCGCCGCGTCGGTGGGTCGCGCCCTTGCCGGGCAGGCGGCGGCGGAGGCGCGGCTGGCCTCGGCCCAGGCGCGACTGCGCGAGGCCACCGCCAACGACACCCGGGCGCAGCGCGACCTCGAGCGCATGAAGGGTCTCGTGGCCAAGGACGAGGTGTCGCAGCAGCAGTACGACCTGGCGGTGGCGGCGGCAGCGGCGAGCCGTGCCGCGGTGGACTCGGCCCAGGCGCTGGTGGCCGAGGCGCTGCAGGGGCGTGAGAACGCGCTGGGCGCCCTGGCCCAGGCGCGGGCCGAGCAGGCCACTGCCACCACCGGTCCCCAGCAGGTGGCGGTCACGCGCTCGCGGGCCGAGTCGGCGAGGGCGCGCTTCGAGCTCGCCAAGGCCGTGGTCGAGCAGGCCAGGCTCAATCTGGAGTACACCACGGTCAAGGCGCCGGCGACCGGGGTGGCCAGCAAGAAGGCCGTGGAGCCTGGGCAGGTGGTGCAGCCCGGGCAACCGCTGCTGGCGGTGGTGCCGCTCGAGGAGGTCTGGATCACCGCCAACTTCAAGGAAACGCAACTGAAGCGGATGCGACCGGGCCAGGCGGCCACGATCCGGGTGGACGCCTATGGCCGCACCTACAGCGGCCACGTGGACAGCATCGCCGCGGCCACCGGCGCTCGCTTCAGCCTGCTGCCGCCCGAGAACGCCACCGGCAACTACGTCAAGGTGGTGCAGCGGGTGCCGGTCAAGATTGTCCTGGACCGGGGACAGGACGATGAGCACCGACTCCGGCCGGGCATGTCGGTGGTGCCCACGGTGATCACCAGGTAGGCCATGGTCACGGAGCAGACCGAGCAAGCGGGGCACAACCCGTGGCTGGTAGCCGCGTCGGTGATGCTGGGTACCTTCATGGTGGTCCTGGACACCACCGTGGTCAACGTCTCGTTGCCGCACATCGCCGGCAGCCTCTCCGCCTCGGTGGAGGAGTCCACCTGGGCGCTCACCTCGTACCTGGCCGCCAACGCTATCATCCTGCCGATCACCGGGTGGCTCGCCAACCTACTGGGACGCAAGCGCCTGTTCCTCATCTCGGTCGGCTCGTTCACCACTGCCTCGCTGCTGTGCGGGCTCGCCCCCAGCCTGCCGGTGCTGATCCTCTGGCGCATCGTGCAGGGCGCCTCGGGCGGCGTCATGCAGCCGCTCTCCCAGGCGGTCATGCTGGAGGCGTTTCCGCCCCACGAGCGAGGCAAGGCCATGGGGTTCTTCGGCATCGGCATTGTCGTCGCTCCCATCCTCGGGCCGGTGCTGGGCGGCTGGCTGACCGACAGCTACTCCTGGCGGTGGGTGTTCTACATCAACATCCCGATCGGCATCCTGGCCATCGTGCTGCTGCGCGCCTTCCTCCACGATCCGCCGTACCTGAAGCGCGGCTACGTGCGCATCGACTACGTGGGAATCGGCTTGCTCACCCTGGGGATCGGCGCCCTGCAGATCATGCTCGACAAGGGCCAGGAGGAGGACTGGCTGTCGTCGCATTTCATCACCATCCTCCTGGTCATCGCCGTGGTGTGTCTGGCGCTCTTCGTGCTCCACGAGCTCGTGGTCCGCGACCCGGTGGTCAAGCTGCGCGCCTTCGCCGACCGCACCTTCGCCACGGGCACCTTTCTCATCACCCTGATGGGATTCGGGCTCTACGGGAGCCTGGTCATGATGCCGGTGCTGTTGCAGACGGTCATGGGCTATCCGCCGCTGCAGGCCGGGATCGCGATGGCGCCGCGGGGCGTGGGCACGCTCGTCGCCATGCCCGTGGTCGGCCTCATGATGTCCCGCACCGACCCCCGCTTGCTGATGGGGCTGGGGTTCGGGCTCTCGGCATTCACCATGCTGTGGCTTTCGTGGCTCACCCTGGATGCCGGCTACTGGGACTTCTTCTGGCCCCAGATCGTGCAGGGGATCGCGTTCGGGTTGCTCTTCGTGCCCCTGGCCACCACCTCGGTAGACGCCATCTCCCGCCAGGAGATGGGCAACGCCACCAGCCTCTTCAACCTGATGCGCAACATCGGCGGCAGCGTCGGCATCGCCACCGTCCAGACACTTCTGGCCCGCGACCGGCAGGTGCACACCAACATCATGGGCACCCACATCACCTCGTACTCACCCCAGGCTCAGGCCACGTTCCAGGGGCTACGCTCGCTGTTCCTGTCGCGGGGTGCGGATGTGACCACGGCGACCCGGCGGGCGTCCGCCGCCATGTTCGGGATGGTGCAGAAGCAGGCGGCGATGATGTCGTTCCTGGACACCTTCCGCATTCTCGCGATGGTGCTGCTGGTGATGGTCCCCCTCGTCCTGTTGCTGCGCCGCCCGCGCCATCAGACCCGCGCTCCCGCCGTCGCGGCGGAGTGACGTGCCGCTATGCGGCGCCGGTGGCGGGGCGTGCCAACTGCTGCCGGCGCGCCGAGACCAGCGTCGCCACCAGCTCGACGGCCTGGTCCAGGCCGACCGTGGCGGTGTTCAGGCAGAGGTCAAAGGCACAGGCGTCGTTCCAGGTGACGCCGGCGAAGGTCCGGATGAACTGCGCCCTCGTGTGGTCGGAGTTGTCGACCGCCAAGGCGGCCTTCGCCTCGTCGGCGATGCCGTAGACCTCCATGACACGGCGGACGCGCCACGGCCTGGGCGCGTGGAGCCTCACGGAGACGAGGCCAGGGTGCCCGGCCAGGACGTGAAAGCCAGCCCGCCCCACGATGATGGCGTCGAAACGATCGGCGATGTCCCGGATGACCCGGCTCTCGGCCCCAAACAGGTCTGTCTCGTAGACCGCAGGCACCGCCGGCGGGAGATAGGCTGCGTCGGGCGCTCCCCCGGAGAAGGCGAGGAACAGCCTGTCCCAGAAACCGGCAGCCTTCTCCTCGCTGGCCGCCAGGTCGGTCTCCCCCAGCCCCAGATCCGCGGCTGCACGCTGCAGGATCTCGCGGTCCACGTACCTCATTCCCAGACGACTCGCCACCGCCCGACCGACGAACGAGCCGCCGCTCCCGAGCTGTCGGGAGATGCTCAGCACGGTGGTGGATGTCGCGGTCATGGCCTCCTCCCGCGAGACCGGGGTTGGGGTGCGTCAGTTGAGGAACCCGGCACTCGCTGCTCCCTTCCATCGTAGCCCGCATTCTTGACCGAGATGCACCTGCCAGCGCGGGAATTGCCCTTGTGGCGGTCAGCAACCTGGCGGCACGCATCCCTGGGGCGCTGGTGCCGGGGGGAGGGGACAACGACCGACGCTGCAGCGTGGATCGCCACGAGCAGCAGGATGAAGATGACCGAGCGGCCAAACCCCTTCAGCAGCCGCGTCAGCGCCCGTGTACTTCCCGGGTTTCAGGCGGTTGGCCACGGAGCGCCGAGGCCGCTCCCCGGCCTTGGCAGGAGCCGGCTCCCGTGCACGTGTGCCGAGCCGTGCGAGCAGCTCGCTGGCCTGGATGCTCCAGAACGAGGAAGGTCGAGGAAGTGGTCGATTCTGAATGCCCCGCCACCCTTGGTCATGGTGCCGACTACCGCGGCCTCGGGGACGAGTCCGCGCAGCTTCCTTGGCATCGCTGGCTGCCGCGACTCTCGGGCACGGAAGCAGGTCCGGACCCAGAGAGCGACACGATCCGATGCCTGTTTGGCTGCGCACCCGTGCCACGGTCGGCAGTCCGGGCGACGCCTCGCGCCCGGACCGGAGATCTACGGCTTGCCCAGGTAGCGCGTGGTGAACGCCTCGCGCTGCCTCGCGCGCTGCGCCTTCTCCTCGGGCGTCATCTTGCCGGTAAACCACTTGTGGTTGTCGGAGGCGAGTGTGGCGTCGATGAGCGCGCCGACCTCGGCGGCCGCCTTGGCCTTGTCGCCGCCGACCGCCTTGCCCTCGGCGACACGTGCCTGTGCCTCGGGGATGAGCTCGCTGTAGAACACCTTGGCGACCTCGTAGAGGCCGTGCCAGTGCGTGTAGTCTGGACCCTGCATCGAGGCGCCGTGGCGGGCTCGGCGACCCTGATGGTGCCAGATCTCGAACCACACCCAGTCGATGCGGTTGGCGAACGGCTCACCCTCGACCAGGTGCGCTTTCCGGAGGCCGTCGACAATCGCCTTCCCGGGCTTCGCGAACTTGTCGTTGTACAGCTCGACCAGACCGTCGTATTGCTGGTAGAAGCTCTCGGCAAACGCCGGGGCGTGGCAGTTGGCGCACACCTCCCTCATCGCCGCGCGCCGCTTCTCCCAGGGAATCGGGTTGGCAAGGCCGAGCTTGCTGTCGGCCAGGTCGGTGTGGATCGAGATCTCGGGACGGTTGTTCCACGAGATGCGGTCGCCGACGTTGTGGGTCACTCCCTGGTTGGGCGTCGCCGAGAGGTGGCAGGTGGCGCACGTCGGGCCGACGCTGTAGTCCTCGCCGACCACCCACTTGGGGTTGTCGAGGTTCATGCGGCTGGCGTTGGCCGCGAATGAGATGCCGTGCTTGGACTCCTCGTAGATCTCCTTCTGCGGGTGGTCGGGGCCCATGTGGCACTTGCCGCAGGTCTCCGGGCGGCGGGCCTGGGCGGCCGAGAAGGTGTGCCGCTGGTGGCAGGCCGAGCACGCGCCACGCGAGCCGTCGAGGTTGATGCGGCCGATGCCAGTGTTCGGCCAGGTGTCCGGAGTCGGGTGCCCCTTCTCGTCGACCTTGACCGCGGAGCCATGGCACTGCTGGCAGCCGTTGACGAGTAGCGCCGAGCCGCCGAAGAAGGCGGTGTTGCCCTCGACCACCTCGGCCAGGGTGTTGTCGAGCGAGCCGAGGATCTCGGCTCCCTTGGCGTGGTGGCTGGCCTCGCTCTCGGCGACCTCGGCCTCGTGGCAACGCGCGCAGTCGTGCGGCGTCACGATGGTGTGGATCGAGTACCCGTTGTGCTCCATGGCGCCCGGCGAGCCCGGCTTCGAAGCGTGGCACTCAAAGCAGCCGACGTGGCCGCGGTAGTGCTTGGACTCGCCCCACTGCTGCACGATCGCCGCCGACTGCTCCTTGTGGCACGTGGTACACGCCACACTCTCCTCCGACAGCGACGAGAAGAAGACCGGTCCGGCC
>DAONEV010000155.1:0-9542 GCA_035403265.1 Thermoanaerobaculaceae bacterium
CGCGCCAGGCTCCAGGAGTTGGGCGTCCGGGTGTGGAGCCAGGTGCGGCTCACCAACGACGCGGGGAGCGTCTTCGAGGGGGTCATCCTGCCGCGCTCGGAGACCTTCGACGACCTCCACGTGGTCGTCAAGATGCTCAATGGCTACAACGTCGGCATCCACGTCGACCGCATCACGGCGATCGAGGAGACGGGCTACAAGGAGTCCATCTACAAGATCCCCGAAAAGGAGTTCCCGGTCCGCCCCAACCTGCCCAGGGTCACCCTCCTGGGCACCGGCGGCACCATTGCCTCGCGCCTGGACTACCGGACCGGCGCGGTCATCCCCGCGTTCACCCCGGGCGAGCTGTACGGGGCGGTCCCGGAGCTCGCCGACATCTGCAACCTGACCACCAAGAAGCTCTTCGGCGTCTTCTCCGAGAACATGGCGAAGGACAACTACATCGCCCTCGCCCAGGCGATCGGTGAGGAGATCGAGAATGGCGCCGACGGCATTGTCATCGGCCATGGCACCGACACCATGGGTCACACCGCCGCCATCCTCTCGTTCATGGTCCAGGACTCCCCGGTGCCCATCGTCGTCGTGGGCTCCCAGCGCTCGTCGGACCGGCCCTCCTCGGACGCGGCATTGAACCTCATCCACGCCGTGCGCACCGCGGCCTACGGCGACATCGCCGAGGTCATGGTCTGCATGTTCGGCCCGACCTCGGACCGCTACGGGCTGCTGCACCGCGGCACGCGCTGCCGCAAGATGCACTCCTCCTACCGCTCGACCTTCCGCACCATCGGCGACATTCCCCTCGCCACCGTGAGCCGCGACGCATTCACTTACCTCTCCAAGGACTTCCTGAAGCGCGACAGGACCCGCCGGGTGAAGATCGACCCGGTCTATGACGACCGCACGACCATCCTCTACTACTACCCGGGGATGCACCCCGACCTGGTCGATGCGCTGGTCGAGAAGGGCTACCACGGCATCGTCATCGCCGGGACCGGCCTCGGCCACGTCAACAAACCGCTCTACCCGGCCCTCAAGCGCGCCATCGAGCAGGGCGTGCACGTGGTGATGGCGGTGCAGACGATCTGGGGGTACGCCCAGATGTACGTCTACGACACCGGGCGCGACCTCCTCGACATCGGCATCGTGCCGCTCGACAACATGATTCCCGAAACGGCGCTCATGAAGCTCTCGTGGGTGCTGGCGCACACTCGCGACCACGCCGAGGTGGCGCGCATGATGCAGCATTCCATCTCCCACGAGATCACCCCCCGTGAGCCCCACAACGGCTACCTCATCATGCAGGGCGGCCTCCCCGAAATCGAGGAGTGGATCAAGACCCACTGGAAGTGACTCGCGTCGTCCGAGGCCCCGGTGGCCCGTGGCACGGGCCACGGGCCACCGGCAGAGGTGGAGGTCAGAGCAGCAAGCCGGCGATGCAGGCGTTCACGAAGTTGGTGAGGGCACCGGCGAGCAGCGCCCGGACCCCGAGCCTGGCGAGGTCGGACTGGCGCCCGTTGGTGAGGGGCCCGGTGCCGCCGATCTGGATGCCGATCGAGCCGATGTTGGCGAACCCACACAGGGCGTAGGTCGCCAGCACCACCGCACGAGGGGACAGGACCGGGACCGAGCCCGCTGCCGCCGTCCCCGCCGCCACCGCCTTGGCGTTGTCGAGGAAGACCTTCATGTCCGAGAAGGCGATGAACTCGTTGAGGATCGTCTTCTTGCCGAGCAACACCCCGATCTTGCCGGCCTCGGCCCAGTCGATGCCCAGCAGCCACGCCACCGGCGCCAGAAGGCGTGCGAACAGCCACTCGAGCGACAGATCCGGCACGCTGATCAGCCCACCCACCCACCCCAGCACGCCATTGGCAAGCGCCAGCAGCGCCAGGAACCCGATCAGCATGGCGGCCACGTTGATGGCCAGCTTGACGCCGTCAGCCGCCCCCGAGGCGGCAGCATCGACCGGGTTGACCCACGGCCGCGCCACCTGCGCCTTGACGCTGCCTCGGGTCTCGGGCTCCCCCTCCTCGGGGTACAGGAGCTTGGAGATGACCAGAGCCCCTGGTGCGGCCATCACGGAGGCGGCGATGAGGTGGACGGCGGGCACTCCAAAGTCGATGTAGACGGCCATGACACCCGCGGCGATGGTGGCGAACCCGCCGGTCATCATCGACAGCATCTCCGACTGGGTGAGCGTCGGGACGTAGGGTCGGATGAACAGTGGCGCCTCGGTCTGCCCCACGAAGATGTTGGCGGCGCCGCACAGCGACTCGGCGCCCGACGTGCGCATCGTCTTCATCATCACCCACGCCAGCCCCTCGACCACCCGCTGCAGGATGCCGTAGTAGTAGAGCAGGGTCATGATCGTCGAGACGAAGATGATCGTGGGCAGCACGGCAAACGCGAAGTAGTGCTCGCGGAAGCCACTGCCGAACACGAACGAAGCGCCAGCGTCCGAGAACGACAGGAACTTCTTGGCCAGGTTGCCGAGAAATGAGAACGCCGCAAACCCCCATGGCGTCTTGATGATGAGGACCGCCAGGGCGATCTGCAGGGCGAGCCCCCAGAGCACGGTCCGCCAGCGCACGGCCTTGCGGTTGGTGGAAAGGACGAACGCCAGCCCCAGGAAGACGAGCAGGCCCAGCAACGAGATCAGACGTTCCATGCGACCTCCGGGTGTACGGCCGCGCGTATCATAGCCTCGTCATGCTGCGAATGAGCCGCGAGGAGTTCGAGCGCGTCGTGGCCAGGGCCCTGGATGGCTTGCCGGATGACCTCGGCGAGCAGATCGAGAACGTCGCCGTGGTCGTCGAGGACGAGCCCACCGACGAGGAGCTGCGCGACGTCGGCCTCGACCCCGAGACCGAAACCCTCTTCGGCCTCTACCAGGGGGTTTCGCTGGACCAGCGCGGCGCCTCCAGCGATGGTCTTCCGGACCGCATCGTCATCTACCGGTTGCCCCTGCTGGAAGCGTGCGAGGACCGCGCCGAGCTGGTGCGGGAGATCCAGGACACCGTCGTGCACGAGGTGGGTCACTACTTCGGGCTGGATGAGGACGATTTGCCCTGATCCCCAGCCGCCTTGGTCGAGAGTCGAAAGTCGAGAGCCTTCCCGAGCCGGCTCAATCCCTGGCCCTTTCAGGTCCTCCGGGCTTCGATCACCGATCAGCGGGAGAAGGGGTAGATGACACGTCCACGGCCTCGACGGTGATCGTCTCTCCCCGGCCGGACTCCCACTCGCGAAACGCCTCGAGGTCCTTCCGGAGGCGCGAGATCGCCCAGCCCAGCACCGCCGCATCGTCCAGGAGACCCAGGCCCAGGATCGCATCGGGGATGAGGTCCAGGGGGTTGACGAAGTAGATCAGCGCTGCGAGAGCGGTCACCAACAGTCGCACCGGGAGGTGATACCTGCGGCCAAGCGCAGCCCGGACGAGTCGGACCAGGGTGGCCACGTCAGCAAGGAGACCGCGCAGCACGGCCGGACGGCCTTTCAGACGCTGGCTCGCGGCATCGAGCAAGCGGCCGGCCGGGGCCCCGCCGGTCACGACACGCCGGGCGTGGCGCGTGGCACCTCGGAATGCCCGGCTCGAAAGCCATCTCGCCATGAAGGCAGTCTACTCCCACGTGCGGTACGATGAGGGACGCCGTGCGCGTGCACGGCACGCGTCCGGAGGTGGATCGTGGAGTGGGTGATACCCGGGCAACTGGCGCGGAGCCATCGGCCGGGCCGCAGCACCGAAGGGGACGGCCAGGCGCGGCTCACCGAGGTGCAGGCATGGGTCGAGCACATCCGGGCCGCGGGCATCCGTTCGATCATCTGCCTGCTCGGCCAGGACCAGCTTTGCCTGTACGGTTGCCTCGAGGACGGTCTGCTGGGCTTCTACCGTTCCAGTGGGTTCGAGCTCGAGCATGTCGACGTCGAGGATGCAGGGTGGCCGCCCCTGCAACCCGCCGATGTCGAGAGGGTGTGGCAGGCCTTCCTGCATCTCCCCAAACCGGTCCTGGTGCACTGCTCGGCCGGCCTCTGGCGCACCGGCCACGCCGTCGAGGTGATCCTGTCCAGGCTCGAACGGCAGGGAGGCTGAGGTGGCGATCTTCATGTTCACCGGGGCCTCGGGGCGTCATCCCAGCACCTCACCCTACGAGGTGATCGCGGGGGTGGTGGTCGAGGACCGGGATGTCTGGAACCTCTCCCAGGTTCTCCAGGATGCCGAGCTGCGGCACTTCGGGAGGCGCTTCTCCCCGAGGAGCGCGCCCCGCGCCCGCCAGCTCCTGAGCCCCAAGGTCTTCCGCCAGGCCAGCCTGTTGACCGCCGTCCCGATCGAGGAGCGACGCGAGCTCGCCAGGGAGTGTCTCGAGCACGGCGCAGGAGCCGACCGCCGGCAGCAGTCGGCGCTGGCCCATGCCAAGCTCGCCTATGTGGGCGAGGCGCTCGAGGCGGCCGCGAGGTTCCGCTGCCGGCTGGTCGCCTCCATCGTCGGCCGACGCTGCCCTCGTCCCCACCCTGGCCAGCTCCGCAAGGACTTTGCCTACCTCTTCGAGCGGTTCTTCTACTGTGTGGATGACACCAAACCCAGTCCGCTGGGCGTCGTCGTCGGTCCCGGGACCGTCGACCCGGACGGCCGCCGGCTCGCCCAGCAGATGGCGTGCTACTTCCGGAGCACTCTCAAGGGCCGCCAGCGCTCCAGCCTGGTGCTCGCCGAGCCCCTGGCCGCCACCGGCGAGCTGCGAGGGCTCGTCGAGCTCGCTGATCTGGTGGCCTATGTCACGGCCTGGGCCTTCCGCACCAAGGAGCTGGTGGAGCCGGCCCGCCGCGAGCTGGGTCCGTACAAGGAGCAGGTCCGCTCGCTGCGCTACCGGGTGGTGCGGGACATCGGTGACAACCCCAGTTTCGTGGTCTGGGGATTCGCGGTGGTGCCCGACCTCCGCATGCGCGAGGACCGCGAGCTCGAGGGATAAGAAAAAGGCAATGCAGCGCACAGCGCCACAAAGCCTCCGCTACCCAGTGTGGGGCACGTTCCTCCGGAAGGCAAGAGCACGACGACGGGCAGGTCGCCCGTGAACGCCGCGGCACGCTGCACCGGGCTGTGGAAGCGCTACCCGGACGTCGTGGCGGTCGCGGGGGTCGATCTCGAGGTGCACCTCGGCGAGTGCCTGGGCCTGCTCGGCCCCAACGGCGCCGGCAAGACGACGACCGTCGAGATGTTGGAAGGCCTCACCATCCCGGATGAAGGTGCCATCGAGGTTCTCGGGGATCACTGGCACGCAACCGACAACCGCCGCCTGCGCGAGAGGCTCGGGGTCCAGCTCCAGGAGACACAGCTCCCCGAGAAGCTCACGGTGGAAGAGGTGGTACGGCTGTTCGCGAGCTTCTATCAGCGGCCACGTCCAGTCGACGAGGTCATCGCGCTGGTCGAGATGGACGAGAAGCGACGAGCACGGGTCGGCAAGCTGTCCGGCGGGCAGCGGCAGCGCCTCGCCCTGGCCTGCGCCATGGTGTCCAACCCCGACCTCCTGTTCCTGGACGAGCCGACGACCGGCCTCGACCCCCAGGCCCGCCTCAAGGTCTGGGAGCTCGTGGAAGGCTTCAAGTCCGGGGGCGGCACGGTCCTGCTCACCACTCACTACATGGAGGAAGCCGCCAGGCTGTGCGACCGGGTGGCGATCCTGGACCACGGCAAGGTGATCGCCCTGGGCTCGCCCGCCGAGCTGGTCGCCAGCCTGCACGCCGAGCAGATCATCGAGGTCGAGCTGACGGGTGAGTCAGGCGCGGCCGACCTCGCGGGCCTGCCGGGAGTGAGCAGCCTTGCCTTCCAGAATCACGCGGCCCGGCTCTCGGTTCGGGACATCGGCGTGGCGTTGCCAGCTCTGTTGACGGCGATCGAGGGTGCTGGCGTGGGCCTGCGCCGTCTCACGACACACCAGGCCACCCTTGAGGACGTCTTCGTGCACCTCACCGGGAGGGCGCTACGTGAGGACTAGACCCCATCCGCTCGTCGAGCTCACCAGGGCGCGCCTGTTGGAGTTCCTGCGCGAGCCGGAAGCCGTGTTCTGGGTATTCGTCTTCCCGGTGCTGCTGGCCGTCGCCCTCGGCATCGCCTTCCGCAACCAGCCGGCGAGCACGACCCCGATCGGCCTGAGAGGACGACCGGAGAGCGTGGCCCGCATCTCGGCGCTGCTTGCCACCGACCCCACCTTGAGGGTGTTGCCGCTCGCTGGAGCTGAGACTGACCAGGCGCTCCGCAACGGGAAGGTGGACGTCGTGCTGGACACCGGCGACGGGACGTCGCCCACGATCACCTACCGTTTCGACCCCACCCGGCCGGAGAGTCGCATCGCCAGGCTGCTCGTCGATGACGTGCTGCAGCGCAAGCTGGGCCGCACGGATGTGGCGAGGGTGGAGGATCGACACGTCACGGCCCCAGGCTCGCGCTATATCGACTTCCTCATCCCGGGACTGGTGGGGCTCAACCTCATGGGCAGCGGCATGTGGGGGCTGGGATTTGCCGTCGTGCAGGCGCGCGTGCACAAGCTCCTCAAGCGCTTCGCCGCGACCCCGATGCGGCGGGGCCACTTCCTGCTCTCGTTCATGCTCTCCCGCCTCGTCCTCCTGGCCGGCGAGGTGGTGGCGGTGGTCGGGTTCGGGTGGCTGCTGTTCGGTGTCGCGGTGCGCGGGACGCTCCTCGACCTCACGGTGGTCTCACTCCTTGGCGCCTTCACCTTCGGGGGCCTCGGCCTGCTCGTGGCCGCCCGCCCCCGCACCATCGAAGGCGTCTCCGGGTGGATGAACCTCGTGCAGCTCCCGATGTGGCTGCTCTCGGGCTCGTTCTTCTCCTACGCCCGTTTCCCGGAGGCGGTCCAGCCGGCCATCCGACTGCTGCCGCTGACCGCCCTCAACGACGCCTTGCGCGCCGTCATCAACGAGGGCGCGCCCCTCCATGTCACCTGGCCTCAGCTCCTGGTGATGCTTGCCTGGGGCGGCATCTCCTTCGTTCTCGCCCTTCGCCTCTTCCGTTGGCAGTAGGACCAGACCAGGGCTGGTCGGAGTGAGGACAACCCCCGGCCCCGATCACCGGGCCGGCAGGCCGCGCCCCGTGACCAGGTAGGTCGCGAAGCTGCCGAGCCAGTGGCCACCCTCGTAGTGCTCCCCGGTGACAGCGGCCAGGCCGGCGGCGCGGTGCGCCAGGGCGGTCGCCCGCAGGGACGCGACCCGTGGGTCGTCAAGGGGCAGTCCTGTGGCCATGCCGTCGAGCATCCAGGCGCGGGAGAGATTCAGCCCGTCCAGGTGCGCGAGCTTCCCGTCGGCGCGGTCGCTGACCACCGCCACCGGCAACCACGAGGTCGAGCCATCGACAGGAACACCAGGCAGGAACCCCCTCAGCCAGGCGGCGAAGGCGACCGGGGGCAGGAAGCGCCGCATGAGGTCGGCCTCGGCGAGACAGGGCGAGAGGAAGTCCTGTCCGGAAGGCTCATAGGCAAGAGGACAGTCGCGGTCGGCCAGGTAGTAGACGCGGCTGCGGGCCTCCAACACCTCCCCGAGCTCACGATCCCCGGACACCCTCGCCCAGTCGGCGGCGAGCCCAAAGCCGAACGCGGTCTGGCTGTGCTCACCGATGCGGATCGGATAGGTCAGCTTGGGCAGCCACGCCTTCAGGCGGCCCGCGGCGGCGCGCTCCAGGGGCTGGAGCGTGGCGCTCCACTGCCGAGCCTGGGGATCATCCCACTCCCGCAGCTCGGCTCCGAGCTGCAGCAGCCAGGCCAGGCCGTAGGGTCGTTCAAAGTCGGAGCGTCCCGCGGCTTCCATGTAGCGCACCTCGGCGGCCATGTGCTCCGGCGTGAGCGAGCGCGCGAGGGCAGCCCGCGCCGGAGCGGTGAACGAAGCCCCGGGGAAGGTGCGGGCTAGTCGTGCCAGCAGCCAGTGCCCGTGCACCGCCGAGTGCCAGTCGAAGCAGCCCGAGAACGCCGGGGTCAGCTCGCGCGGCGGCCTGACGTCGGTGTCTCCCTGCAGCACGTGGGAGATCTTGTTGGGGTACTCGCGGTGCACGCAGGCCAGGGCAAGATCCGCAAAGCGCCCGGCTGCCGCCACATCGAGCCCCGGTTCCCCGCCCCCCACGACTGCCGCGCCGGACACGAGTAGCACGAGCCCAACCAGAACTTGTCTCATGGGGCGATGCTACCACCCCGCCGCGGCGGTCGGCACCCGGTGGTCGGTGCCCTGCCCCGCCCCCAACCGGCAGCGGAACGCAGGGAGTGTATGGCGGTGATCAGGGGAGCAGCTTCGGCGAGGTCAGCCAGAACAGCGCCGTGCGAGCCGTCAACTGGCCGCTCTCGGGCAGCTCCAGGCCGATGACCCCGGCTGGCTTCAGGACCATCCGGCCACGCGCCTCGCCCCACACCAGCTCCTCGGCCCAGTCGACCAGGGACGGCAGGTGGCCCACGAGGCCCAGGCAGGCCACCTCCGCATCGCGCTGTCGGGCCAGGGTGGGCATCAGTTCGTGGAGGTCGTGGCCGGGAGCCAGATCCTCCCACACCTCGGGCTCGGTACCGGCGCCGCTTCGGTGGAGCCAGTCGGCCGTCTCCCGGGCTCGCAGCAGGGGGCTCGACATGAGCCGATCGCAGACCAAACCCAGCTCGACCAGGCGACGTCCCAGGTGCTCGGCCTGCCGCCGGCCCTCGGCAGCCAGAGGTCGCGCCGCGTCCGTGGGCCAGAGACTCGAATCCTCGGCCTTGGCGTGCCGGATGAGGAGGAGCCGCATACCCCCATTGTACGGGCATCGCGGGTGGTAGACTCCCGACTCGCCCCGCGACCACGCCGGAGCTGTCCGGGACGGCGTCAGGGGCATCGCAGCGACGAGGTACCGGTCCGCCGGCAGGGAAGAGAGTCATGACCCAGAGCAAGAAGCTCGGCGAGCTGCTCCTGGAAGCCGAGGCCATCAACGTCAAGAGCTTGCAGCGCGCCCTCGAGGTGCAGTCGGGCTCCGGCGAGCGCCTCGGGAGCGTGTTGGTCCGCCTCGAGCTCGTCGACGCGCACCTGCTGGCCTCCGCTTTGGAGCGTCAGCAAGGAGTCGACGCCGTGGACCTCCTGGTGGAGCGGCCGAGCTCGGAGACCCTGGGAATCCTCACTCGCGAGCAGGCGTATCGGCTCGGTTGCGTGCCGCTCCGACTGACCGGCGACGAGCTTACAGTCGCCTTCATGGACCCTCGCGACGAGCAGGGCGTGCAGGAGGTGGCGCGCGTCACCGGACGCCAGGTACGCTGCCTGGTCGCGCCTCAGACCACAATCTACTCCGCAATCATGCGCTACTACCCCCCCGAGGGCACCCGGGAATACTGAACCATCGGCGGCCCGCGGCCGTCACACGACACGAGGGAGAGCTTGATGAAGATCGTCGTTCTGGGATGTGGGCTGGTTGGACATGCAATCGTCGCCGACCTGGCGGCGGAGCCGGGGTTCGAGATCTCCGTGGTGGACCGTGACCCACAGCGGCTGCGGCGCGTGGCGGATCGACCACGCGTTACCACACACGTCGGTGACCTGGCGGA
>DAONEV010000156.1:0-2319 GCA_035403265.1 Thermoanaerobaculaceae bacterium
TGCCAGCAGACCCCACGGAATCCCAGCCGGCGCAGTTCCCGTCGCTGCCCCAGCAGGCCAGGAACGCAGCGGGAGCGATCTTCCGGGCCGTGAGGTCGTTGACCCAGGGGCAGCCCACGTTGAGCCCGGAAGCCCTCCTGGCAACGAGGCTGGCGCAGTGCCGGGCGTGCCCAGCGAGCACCCCGGGGACCGTTGATGTCGAGCACAGGCGCTGCCTGGACTGCGGCTGCTACCTCTTCGCCAAGGTCAAGCTGATGACCGAAGAGTGCCCCCGGGCGAAATGGTAACGGTCTCCCAGCGGAGAATATGATGCCGCTCCACGTTACCCCTACGGCGCAGAAGTTCTGGACCGAGGTCTTCGAGGCTACCGGCGGCTGCGTCATGGCGGCTGCGCTGCGAACCAACCGCTCCCCGGCGCACGTGGGCCGCTGGCGCGCCGTGATCTACGGGGCCCGGATACACTGCCGCAAGAACAGCACCCTGAACCAGGACCACGTCGACGAGCTCATCGCGGCGATCCACGCCGGGGTACGACAGATCGATATGGCGCACCGGTTCGGGGTCTCCCGGAGCACCTTGCAGCGCATGATCGACCGCTACGGGCTGCCGCTCCGCCGCGCCCCGAGAAGCGCCCGGAAGCGCTCAGCTGAGATCGACTTCTCTCCGGGGGAAGCCCTGGTAGGCTCAGGGCCTCATGGACAGCACTGCACTGATCCCGGCGCTGCGGCGCTCCGCCTTCCTGAAGCAGAGCGCTGACCTCCTCAGGGGACTCGGGACCGTTGCGAAGCACACCGTGCCCGCTGCGGGAGCCGTCACCGCTGTCGGTGCCGGAACGGACTGGGATCCCGCAGCGATGACCGCCGCCGGCGCCGGGACCTATGCCTTGGGGCACCCCTTGGCCGGCCTGGCGCAGCGCGGTGCGAACCGGCTCGCCTCCGGGGCCAAGACGAAGGCGACTCAGGCGAATCTGGCGCATAGCCGCCTGAATACCAACGTGACGACCCCGGTGCAGCCCCACGTCCATGATCCCCTGAAGACGCAGGCCGAGAACGTCGCGGATCGCTCCAGGGCCCAGATCCAGACCGATGCCCAGAACCAGGCCAAGGCGCAGCTCTCCGGGGCCCGGCGCGACGCCGCTGCGGCGACGCAGCGTGCCGACACGACCTCCGAGGTCGCCAAGGGCGTCAGCACCGTGGCCCCCGTGGCCGCTGCCGGCATCGGCACCGCTGCGGGCATGACGGACACGGGCCAGGCCGTCGGCGACAAGATCAACACGGGCACCGCTGCTGCGGGCACCGCGGTGAAGTCCACGTTCACCGGGGATCCCAAGACGGACTGGCTCCAGGTCGCCAAGGACTACGCCCCGGCCATCCTGGGCGTCGGCGCCGCGGGAGCCCTGGCGCTCTGGCTCATGAGCCGTGACGACGAGAACCAAGAGAAGACCGCCGCGGTTCCCGTCGATGACGACCTCGCTTTCGCGGCCCGGAACCGCCGGCGCCTCGAGGGGCTCCTGGCCCGGAACCCCAAGGCGCTCGACAACATCGGGAAGCACGAGGTCCAGGGCGCCCTGGATGCGCTCCCGGTCCAGCTCGACGCCGTTCAGCGCACCAAGCTCGCCTCCTTCCTCTGCCCCAACTAGGACCTACCCAGATGCCGTTCTCCAAGATCGCCCACGCCGCCGCTCTCGAGAAGGTCGCCGCCGCTGATGCCCATGAGCAGCGCGACGCCATCGATGCCGGCTTCGAGCACGCCTGTGACACCCTGGAGCTCAACGATCTCCAGCGCGCCAACCTGGCGAAGTTCGCCGCGGTGGTCCTCGATGTCGCGAAGCCGACCAGCGGCCTCGCCAAGGTCGCCGCGGATATCGTCGGCAACGCGGCCCCGGCCGGGGACCCCAACGCGGAGCTCTTCAAGCAGCGCCTCATCGCGGAGCAGGCCAAGGCCAAGGCGCTGGCACAGGGTCAGGCCCGGGCCGCGAATCCCGGGGTTCCCCCGGCGAAGCCCGTCGGCGCCGGCGGTGACGAGCTCTTCAACATGATGGGCGGCATGACGGGTCCCGACATCTCGCCGCCGAAGCCGGTGACCCCGCCGGCCCCGAAGCCCGTGGCTGCCCCAGCCCCGCCGGTGAAGCCCGTCGTGGCCCCGAAGCCCGCGGTGCCGCCTTCGCCGGCGCCGCCCGTGATCCCCGGCGCGAAGTGACGTCATGCTGACCAAGGAAGCCCTGGAGAAGGTTGCCGCGGCAGATGCCCGGGACCACGCCGCCGCGATCGAGGCTGGCTTCGAGGATGCCTGTGCCGACATGGGGCTCTCGCGCCCCGT
>DAONEV010000156.1:2419-9379 GCA_035403265.1 Thermoanaerobaculaceae bacterium
CGATCGAGGCTGGCTTCGAGGATGCCTGTGCCGACATGGGGCTCTCGCGCCCCGTCGCCGAAGGGCTCGCCAAGGTGGCCCGGGCCAGGCTCGCCGAGTTCAAGAAGGTCGCCGGCGAGACGATCCCGGCGGTCCCGAACTACCCCTTCGTGAACCCGGCGCCGCAGCCCCTGAAGCCGGGGAACCGGCTCGGCAACGTCGGAGCACCCAAGGCACCGGCGGCGCCGCCGGCGCTGAAGCCCTGGGTCCCACCGGTCCCGGTGCCGCCCATGGTCACGATCCCGGCGAAGCAGCCCGTAGCCCCGACCGCGGTGGCGGCGAAGTAAGCGTTTCAGGTCCGAGTCAGCTGTCGACGAATGGAGCGGCCGGCATAGGTTGGCGTTTGCGTGTGGCAGTTCGGGCACAGTAGGCGTAGGTTGGTAACAGCATTGTTGTGACAGTTGCCGTCTCGATGATCAAGCTGCAGCATGAGCGGTTTACCTTGCCATGTCGTTCCTTGCCCACACTTTTCGCACACTTCTGTGAGCACGCCAGTTGCAAGGAGTAGACGCTTCGCATAGGTGCCGTTGACACGGTGTGCTCTCTTCTTTGTCAGAGCAGCGAGCGGGGTATGGTCACGGATCGCAACTCGGCCGCGTTGTATCGCGTACTGTAGGACGCTTAGCTCCAGATCGAACTCTCGGCATAAGGCCGTCTGGCTGCAGCTAGTTTTGTCGACATACGCCTGAATCGCCGCCCAGTCGTGGTGACGATGTTCCCTGCGCGGTGGACGAGTGGAGGCGGGGACTGCCGGACACGGGACATCGCGGCACCAACGATGAACCAGCGAGACTGCGAGATTCATTTCGTTGGCGATTCGACCGAAACTTAGACCGGCGGCACGTAGTTCTCGAGCGCGGTTGAAGACCTCAGTTGGGTGCATGTGTTTTATCGTATAGGTATTCCATATTATGGAATGGTAAGAGCCAGTTGACACTGAGTCGTTACGACACACTATCTGGCCAGCACAGCACTGAGATCGGCAGTCGTACGCAGCAGTGCAGTGGAACGGCCGGAAGCAGCGCCAGACGTTCGGGGAACCCCGGTGAGCAGACCTCACCGGGGTTTCTTCTGTCACGACTTCCAAGACGTACTTGACTGTCAGTAAACCGTACACAGGATCCCAGACCATGCGCGACATCTTCTCGAACGGTGCCGGTCAGTTCTGGACCCCCGGCGGCTTCGAGATCACGGTGTCAGCGGAGCACCTCACGAACCGTCGAGATCAGCTCCTATCGGCGTACCGGCAGGCCTGCTTGGCACAGCACGGGCTCCACGTCACGGATCGCAACCAGATCATCGCGGCTCCCGTGCTCCACGACGGCTCCGCGATGACCCCGGAGCTCCGCCAGGCCATCGCTGATGCCCGGGCCAGGGCCGGCAAGGCCTACAGCGCCGCGGCACACCGCGCCGGAACCCTGGACTACATCAGGGACAACGAGCTCGACGGCATCGTACCTGAACTGAACTGGGAACGGGTCTGGAAGTACGTCGAGAGCACCCTGGGCCCGCCGCGCATCGTGAAGCCCAAGGAGCTCCCGACTCCACCAGGGGAACTCCAGCTCCGCCTGAACCAGGAGTTCCAGGATCTCATCCTTGCGGACCCCGCCAAGGCTGAGTTGAGCTCGAAGGAGTTCCTGGAGACCTGGATCGCGGCGAATACGCGCCGGATGTCGTGGTGGAAGCCGACCACTGTGGACCCGTCATGGTTCGAGAGCTACGGGCACCAGAAGTTCCCCTTGGCCAATCCCATGCGGACCCTGGCGGTCACGGCTACCGTGAACTTCAAGAAGCTCGCGGACACCGGGCAGACCTTCCGGTCCTGGTTTCAGCGCCGCGTCGTTGCAGCCCTCGGCGATCGTATCGACGCCGAGTTCCACCGCGAAGTCCAGGATCTGACCCGGCTCGCGTCGCCGCGCTGCGTCGACGACCTGCTCCGGGCCCCCGGTGATCCCAAGTTCCGGATCTGGATGATGGATCCTGGCGTCATGACCAAACTCGGCGCCAAGATCAACGAGAACATTATCCCGGCGAAGCATGGCACCGCGCTGATCTGGGACCGCGACACCTATCCGTTCATGACCAACTTCGTCATGGCCCGCGAGGTCGAGACCTTCGAGGCTGCGGCGATGCACATCGAGCCCGAGGACCCCTTCACCGTCGAGATCCAGCCGGCGCGCCTGGACTGCGGTGACAGAGCGGTGCGCCCCGGATGCTTCGACGTCACTGCCCGCTACCTCGGATCCATCCACATCCCAGCCGAGGCAGCTCAGTTCTGCTGGCTGGCCTACCTGAGCTGAGCCCACCGCGATGCGCCCCGCCACCTACGTCCTGACCCTATCCGCCACCCAGCTCAACGTCGTCCGCGACGCCGTGCTGCTCGCCGCGGCGGCTGGTCGAGGTAGCTTCGGCGACATCCAGGCCTGGTGGGGCGACCAAGGCGGGCACGGCGGCGCCCTCCGGGGCCAGCTCGAGGCCATGACCAAGAAGTGCACCGGGCTCCATCCCCGGCGCATCGCCGACGCCCCGGAGCCCGCCAAGGTGGCCTGGGATGTCGGTACCGTAATCTGCCACGCCCAAGCCGCGATGCGACTCAGGCGTTCACCTGATTTCACTGGCCTGGCGCGACATAGCCAGGAACCCAGTGCCCGCCTGGACTGTCTCCACTCCGGAGACCGTTCATCTCAGGGCTCCCTGAAGGATCTCGAAGCCGTCCCGGTTTCACTTCAGCGAGTCCTTCCACCGCTGCCACGCGCAGCACCTGTTCCCAAGGAACACCCGATGTCCGTTGCCAAGAAGGTCAGCAAGAAGCCCGTCACCGCCCTGGTCAAGAAGGCCAAGAAGAAGTAAGCCATGGACCCCATTGAGCTCATTGCTCGGCGCGCCGTTCAGGCCACCCGGGTTCCAGAGATCCAGGTCTCCGTCCTCACCGACGCCGAGAAGCTGTGTCTTGAGAAGGAGAAGAACTCCGTTGAGCTCAATGGGTCCGGCGGTGGCCTCGGCCTCGGGGCTCATCTCGAGGCGGTCCGCGACGCCAAGGTGGAGTCGTTCCATCGCCGGCTCGCGGTACAGCGTTCCAAGCGGAATAATCCCTCGGAGCAGCGCCGTGAAGCGGCGCGGGCCGAGAAAGCGAAAAGGAAGAAGCTGAAGAAGCGGGGGCACTGAGGGCGGCTCCATTGGCTGGACCGGCCCCGAGTAAAGTCTAAGCTGGCGTCCTCCCCATGGTCCAGCCCGTATTCTTTGATGGCAGCACCAATGAGCTCAGGCAGGCATCGCCGTCACAACGGATCGACGACGCCGTCCTGCCGAGCACGGTAGTCCGGACCAATGGGTCCACTCCCTTCGTAGCGCCGCAACCCGGCGTGGATCCCACCGCGGATCCCCATCTCACGACGCAGATCGCGGTTCGCCGCATGATCTCCGAGATCGGGGCCTGGTGTGGGCCCGTGGTCAGCGCTGCGGTCACGAACCCGGCTACGCTGACCCCGTCGGTGGATCAGCGTTGGCTCGTGGCTCCGGGGGCCATTGGCGCCTGGGCTGGCCACGACAACGAACTCGCGACGTGGCGGGGCTCCGCATGGTCCTTCCGGATCCCGTTCCGCGCCACGACCACCTTCGACCTCAACGTGGGTCGCTTCCTGACGTACACCGGGGCCGTCTGGGGCCCCTCGATCCTGCACAACGGGCTCAGCGATCTCCAGGGCGGCACCACATCCGAATACTACCATCTCACCGCGGCGCTGTACGCCGCGCTGACGGCGCCTCAGAGCCCCGGGCTCTTCTTGGCGACCCCGGCGGGGCCCACGGGCGCCCCTGGGATGCGCCGCATCGCGATGTCGGATCTGCCCACGGGCCCCACGGGATCCGTGATCTCCATGGGTCCCAGCGGTGCCACCTGGGCTCCGACGCCGACGGGGCCCACGGGCGCCTCGGGCCCCACTGGCGCAGCTTCCGTCATCACGGGGCCCACGGGCTACACCGGGAGAACGGGACCGCAGGGGCCCACGGGCGCCCTGGGCCCGGCTTCCGTGGTCACGGGCCCCACGGGTCCCCCTGGTAGCGGCGGCGGTGGTGGCGGCGGGACCGGCGACACCGGACCAACGGGGCCTCAGGGCGCCATGGGCACCGGGGCCAACGTCATCGCACTGCAGCGCTTCGTCTCCGGCGTCGACTACGTCGAGGGATCCACGAACACCTTGGTGCTGACCTCGGCGCCGAGCCACGGGGACAACCTCGAGGTCTACTTCAACGGCGTCTACCAGCACCACACCACGTTCTCGCTGAGCGGCTCCAATCTGGTGTTCACGTCGCCGATCCCCGCGGGGGTCACCGCGGTCGAGGTCCGCGCTGTGATCTCGGCCTACGTCGGTACCATGGGCCCCACGGGTCTCCAGGGGCCCACGGGCCCCAGCGGCGGCCCCACCGGCGCCACTGGGCCAGCTGGTGGGCCCACGGGCCCGCCGGGACCCGGCGGCACCGGAACTTCGGTCATCGCGCTGCAGCGCTTCGTCTCCGGTACGGACTACGTCGAGGGATCCACGACTGCGCTGACGCTGACGTCGGCGCCGAGTCACGAGGACAACCTCGAGATCTACTTCAACGGCGTCTACCAGCACCACACCACGTTCGGCCTGGCCGGCGCCGTGATCACGTTCACGTCGCCGATCCCCGCTGGGGTCACCGCGGTCGAGGTCCGTGCCCTGATCTCAGCGTATGTGGCCACCGTTGGACCCACGGGTTACACCGGCGCCACTGGGCCAGCTGGTGGGCCCACGGGCGCCACGGGGCCCAGCGGTGGGCCCACGGGTCCAACGGGCATCGCTGCCCCGGTCAGCGTCGTGCTGCAGCGCTTCATCTCCGGCGTCGATTACGTCGAGGATTACACGGACACCCTGGTCCTGGCGACGCCGCCGGATGACGCCAGCCTCGCTGAGGTCTACTTCAACGGCGTCTACCAGCAGCACGCCACGTTCAGCCTGGTAGGCTCGAACCTGGTCTTCACCTCTGTGATCCCGCAGGGTGTCGCTGCGATCGAGGTCAGGGCTGTCGTCGCCGCCTTCATCGGAACCGCGGGGCCCACGGGCCCCAGCGGTCCCAGCGGCCTCACGGGGCCCACGGGCGCTGCTTCGACGGTCACGGGCCCCACGGGTTACACCGGCCGCACCGGGCCCACTGGTGCTGCAAGCACCGTCACTGGCCCAACGGGCGCGTCTGGCCTCACGGGGCCCACGGGTGCAGCTTCGACTGTCACGGGTCCAACTGGCGCCTCAGGTCTCACGGGCCCCACCGGTGCTGCGTCGACGGTCACGGGTCCAACGGGTTACACCGGGAGAACCGGGCCCACTGGCGCATCGAGCACCGTCACTGGCCCAACGGGTCCGCTCGGAACTGGACCCACGGGCGCCGCATCCACGGTCACGGGCCCAACGGGCCCCACGGGGTCCACCGGCGCCGCGAGCACCGTCACGGGCCCAACGGGCCCTCTGGGCACCGGGCCCACCGGTGCCGCCAGCACCGTCACTGGTCCGACCGGTCCCAGCGGCCTCACGGGCCCCACCGGGGCCGCAAGCACCGTCACGGGCCCCACGGGCTACACCGGCAGGACTGGGCCCACCGGTGCTGCTTCGACGGTCACGGGGCCAACGGGGCCCACTGGTGCCGCGAGCACCGTCACGGGCCCCAGCGGTCTCACTGGCCCAACTGGCCCTCTTGGAACCGGGCCCACTGGTGCCGCGAGCACTGTCACGGGCCCCACGGGCTACACCGGTAGGACGGGGCCCACGGGGTCGCCGGGCACCATCGGTGTCGACGGCGCCACGGGAGCCACGGGGCCCACGGGCCCCGGCGCGAGTTCATCGGTCTCCGTGGTGCAGCGCTTCCTCGACGGCGTCAACTACACCGCGGGAACCTCGGCGAGCATCACGCTGACGCCCTACGCCGTGGCGTTCAACATCGATGCCCTCGACGTCTACTTCAACGGTGTCTTCCAGTCCCACTCCACGTTCACGCTGAGTGGAGCCCTGAACCAGGTCATCAACTTCACCCTGGGCGCCCCCGACGGCATCCCGGTTGGAACCGACGAGATCGAGGTCCGGGCTCTGCTGTCCATGTTCGTGGGGCAGTTCGGTCCCACGGGCTACACCGGGAACACGGGCCCCACGGGTGCCGCTTCTACGGTCACAGGTCCAACTGGTTCAACAGGGCCCACGGGCCCCAGCGGCGCCGCCTCGACCATCACGGGCCCCACGGGTCCCCTGGGCACCGGGCCAACAGGCGCTGCAAGCACCGTCACGGGACCCACGGGCTACACCGGGAGAACGGGACCCACGGGGTCGCCGAGCACCGTCACGGGCCCGACCGGACCTCTTGGAACCGGTCCCACCGGCGCCGCCTCGACCGTCACGGGTCCAACGGGCGCCTCGGGGCTCACTGGGCCCACCGGTGCCGCGTCGGATGTCACGGGGCCCACGGGCTACACGGGTCGCACCGGTCCCACGGGCGCAGCTTCAACCGTTACGGGTCCGACGGGTCCGCTTGGAACTGGACCCACCGGGGCCGCAAGCACCGTCACGGGGCCCACGGGGCGCACCGGACCCACTGGCGCCGCCTCGACTGTCACGGGTCCAACTGGCCCTCTCGGAACTGGGCCGACAGGTGCAGCCTCGACTGTGACCGGTCCCACGGGCCCAACGGGACCCAGTGGCGCCGCGTCGACCGTCACGGGTCCAACCGGCCCTCTTGGAACCGGGCCGACAGGCGCTGCGAGCACCGTCACGGGTCCAACGGGCTACACCGGTAGGACGGGACCCACTGGTGCCGCCTCGACGGTGACGGGACCCACGGGTCCGCTCGGGACCGGGCCGACAGGCGCAGCTTCGACCGTTACAGGCCCGACAGGTTATACCGGCAGGACGGGACCCA
>DAONEV010000157.1:0-9348 GCA_035403265.1 Thermoanaerobaculaceae bacterium
GCGGTGTCAGGCGGTAGAGGACCTTCTCGTGGTGGTCGAGCCAGACGTTGCAGCCCAGGGAGCAGCCCGGGCACACGGACGGCGCCGAGAGGAGCTTCCACGTCCGCTTGCGGAAGCGGAACTCCTTGACGGTGAGGGCGCCGACCGGGCAGACGTCGGCGGCACATCCCGACATCGGATCGTCGAAGGGGCGCCCGTCGTAGGTGTCGATGAAGGTCTTGTTGCCCCTCGACTTGTAGGTGAGCTGGGAGGTCTCGGAGACGACCTGGGTGAAACGGATGCACCGCGAGCAGTGGATGCAGCGGTTCTGGTTCTGGATGATGTGGGGGCCGATCGCCCGTCGCTCGAGGTGTGGGAAGGTGCGGCGAGTCTCCACCATGTGGGTGGTATCCAGGCCCTGGTCGAAGGAGTGGTCCTGAAGGAGGCACTCGCCGGCCTGGTCGCAGACCGGGCAGTCCAGGGGGTGATTGGCGAGCAGGAACTCCATGACCGCGCGGCGTGCCTCGCGGACCTTCTCGGAGGTCTCCGAGCGGACGACCATGCCCTCGGTCGCCGGCGTCGCACAGGCGATGGCCAGGCGGGGCTGCCCCACGACCTCGACCAGGCAGATCCGGCACTGGCCGACCACGGGGAGGTAGGGGTGATAGCAGAAGTAGGGAATGGCGACGTTAACGGCGCGGGCCGCCTCGATGAGGTTCGTCCCGCCTGGAACCTCGATGGCGCGTCCGTCGATGGTGAGCTTGGGCATGTCCTCCTCGCCTAACGCCCGAACCCGGGCAGGTGGCCGGCCCAGGGCAGCACCGGCTTCTTCTTCTGGGGGCGGGGGGTGGCGGTGGCGATGCGACGCTGGAAATCGTCTGGGAACTTCTTGACCATACTGGAGATGGGGAGCGCAAACGCATCCCCCAGAGGGCAGATCGTCATGCCGTTCGAGGCGTAGGTGCAGATGCGTTGCAGGAGCTCGGGGTCGTCGGCTCTGCCGTGGCCATCCAGGATGCGTTCCAGGATGTCGACGCACCAGTCCGCGCCCTCCCGGCACGGAGTGCACTGGCCGCACGACTCGTGCGCGTAGAAGTGGGCGATGTTCGTGGCCGCCTCGACCATGTCGACGCTGTCGTCGAGGACGATCACGCCGCCCGAGCCAAGCATGGTGCCCGCCTCGGCACAGGCGTCGAAGTCGGCCCGCACGTCGACCTGGGAAGCCGTCATGATGGGCGCCGACGAGCCTCCCGGGAAGAAGGCCTTCAGGGTGTGGCCGTCCCGCACGCCGCCGCCGGCGTCGAAGATGAGGTCGCGGAACGACAGGCCGAGCGGCAGCTCATAGACGCCTGGTTTCTTCACGTGGCCGGAGATGCAGAACAGCTTGGGGCCCGTGTTGCGCGGGCGCCCGATCGACGCGAACCAACCGGCGCCCCGCGTCATGATGTGGGGCAGGCAGGCGAGGGTCTCGACGTTGTTGACCACCGTCGGCATGCCGAACAGCCCGACCAACGCGGGGAACGGTGGTTTGAGTCGGGGGAAGCCCCGCTTGCCCTCGATCGACTCCAGGAGCGCCGTCTCCTCGCCGCAGATGTAGGCCCCGGCACCGCGATGGACGACGATCTCGAGGTCGTACCCCGAGGCCTGGATGTTCTTGCCGAGGTACCCTTTCTTCTTCGCCTCGGCGACGGCCTTGTCGAGGATCCGTGCCCAGCGCGCGAACTCGCCGCGGATGTAGATGTAGGCGACGCTGGCGCGGATCGCGAAGGCGGCAATGGCCACGCCCTCCACCACGAGATGCGGGTCGTGCTCGATGATCTCCCGGTCCTTGAAGGTGCCGGGCTCCGACTCGTCGGCATTGCACACGAGGTAGCGCGGGCCCGGGTGGTCCTTGGGAACGAAGCTCCACTTCTTGCCGGTGGGGAACCCGGCGCCACCCCGTCCCCGCAGGTCGGAAAGGGTGACCTCGTGGATCACGGCGTCGGGGGTCATGCGCAGGACCTTCTCCCAGCCGTTGTAGCCGCCGGCCACGAGATAGGTGGTGATGGACTGGGAGTCCGGCGTGCCGCGCGACCGCAGCAGGATGGGGTCCATGCCTAGTCCTTCCCGCGCAGGTTCTCGAGCACGGCGTCGATCTGCTCCGGGCTCTGGTGCTCGTAGTAGTCGTCGTTGATCTGCACGACCGGCGCACTGCCGCAGGCCCCCAGGCACTCGACGGCCTGCAGCTCGAACATGCCATCGGCGGTCTGCTCGCCGAAGTCGATCCCCAGCCTCTCCTTGAGGTGCGCCATCAGCTCCTTGCCACCGCACACGGCGCAGGAGAGCGTCCGGCACACCTGCAGCACGAACCGCGCCGGGGGTCGGGTGCGGAACATCGTGTAGAACGTCACGACGCCCTCGACATACGCCGGGCTCTCGCCGAGCCGCTGGGCCACCGCAGCCATCACCGGGTGGGAGATCCAGCCGTAGCGTTCCTGGCACATCCACAGCACCGGCAGCAGGGCCGCTCGGGCCGTCGGGTAGCGCTTGATGGTCTCGCCGACCTTCTTTTCGAGCTTGGCGTCGAAGCTGACCTCGCCCGACGCGACGGCGAGCTCGACCTGGTTTGCTCGGGTCGTCATGCCTTCTCCCGCCGAGCCCAGTCGAACGCCCCTTCCCGCCAGAGGTAGGCGAACCCGATCGCCAGCACCGCGAGGAAGGTGAACCCTTCCGCCAGCACGGTGAAGGTGTCGGTTTCCATGAGCGCGCGGGCAGAGGCTGCCCACGGGAAGAGGAACGCCACCTCGACGTCGAAGATGATGAAGACCATGGCGACGACGAAGAACTTCACCGACACACGCTTGCGGGCCGTGTCGAGGAGCGGCATGCCGCTTTCGTAGGTGTCCGTCTTGCGGGCATGGGTGAGGCGGCCCCGGCCGAGCAGGGCGGAAAGGCCGATCATGCCACCGGCCACGGCGGCTGCGAAGCCAATCGCCAGAAGAACCGGGATGTACTGGCCGAGCATGCCTGCCGCCCCCCTCGTGCCCGAAATCACATGATACTAGCCACGCCGTGCCTGCACCGTCAAGGACGAGGTCTTCCAGCCTTGGCCGACTCCGGGTCGACCTGGGCGGAAGGCGACGGGACCTTCCGCGGTTTTGGTCTTTCAGAGCGGTCGGAGGCGAGCCGGGGGGAGCTGGCGATGGATACGATCAAGCGGATTCTCCAGCACAAGGGCGACGCGGTCTACAAGGTGCCGCCCGAGGCCACGGTCATGCAGGCGGTGGAGGCCATGAGCAAACGGCAGGTGGGGGCGGTGCTGGTCTGTGCCGGATGCGAGTGCGCCGGGATCTTCACGGAGCGCGACCTCATGAGCCGGGTCGTGCTCGCCGGGCTGGACCCGGCAGCTACCCGGGTCAACGATGTCATGACCGCCGAGGTTGCCTGTGTCGAGCCCTCGACCCGGGCGAGCGAGGCGATGGCGATCATGACCGAGCGACGCTGCCGCCACCTCCCGGTGGTGGAGAACGGCGCCATCGTAGGGATGGTCTCGATCGGGGACCTGGTGCGGCTCGAAAGCGAGAACCAGCAGTTCGAGATCCGCATGCTCACCGATTACATTCACGGCAAGTACCCTGGCTGACCTCCCCTTCCACCCGCCCAGGCTTCAGGCTCAAGGCTCAAGGCAAAGCCGGGGGTGAAACGGACAAGTGTGTCGTCTCGGTGGCAGCTTTCGCACTGGCCTCGATCGCTGTCTGGCAGGTGGCAGCCATCATGGCGAGGAGGGTTTTCGCAGGAGTTGCGGCATTCGGGAGAGTGCAACCTGGCTCCGCCGAAGCGGGAGCAGTGTGCCGGCTCGCGGAGCCTCGGGCCCGGGCGGGTGGCGGCGCTGATCCCCTGATCTGCAGAGCAGCCGGGTTGGCGGCCGTGTCAGTACTGCTTCCTGAACAGCCCCCAGAAGAACTCGGCGAGCTTCTCCTTGAAGGGTCTGGCCTTCCACTTCTCGATCGTGACCACGCGGGCCCGGCTCAGGTCACGCTCGAACATCGCCCGCATCAAGCCGGCAAATCCGGAGTCGAAGACGTTGAGGTTTGCCTCGTAGTTGAAGAACAGCGAGCGGGGGGTGAGGTTGGTGGAGCCGACGCTCGCCCAGGTGCCGTCCACGACCATGGTCTTGGCGTGCAGTCTGGCGGCCTGGTACTCGTAGATCTCGATGCCGGCGCGCAGCAGCCGGGTGTAGTCGGAGCGCCCGGCGTAGAGCACGGGGCTGGCGTCGGTCAGGTGGCTGGGCAGGAGCAGGCGTACCCGGACGCCACGTCGGGCGGCGCGTTCGAGGGAGGAGAGCGCCACCGAGTCCGGGGCGAAGTAGGCGTTGGTGATGTCGATGGACGCCACGGCCGAGTTGACGGCGACGAGGAATGAGATGCGCGCCGGGTTGCCGTCGAAGCCGGGAGTCGACTCCATGAGCTGGCAGCGCGTGCCGTTGGCGGCCGGAAGCCGGGGGAAGAGGCTGTGGGCGGCGAGCACCTCGCCGGTCGCCTCCAACCAGGCGCGGGCGAAGGCGGCTTGCATTTGTCGCACCACCGGCCCCTGAACCTTCACCATCGTGTCCCGCCAGTGCTCGGGGTCGGTGCCGTCGCCGCTCCAGTCGTCGTCGATGCAGATGCCCCCGGTGAAGCCGAGGGCCCCGTCCACGACCAGGATCTTGCGGTGGGTCCGCAGGTAGATCTTGCGCAGGTTGAGGATGTTCGTGGGGTGGAAGAAGACGAGGTGGACGCCGGCGTCCCTGAGGAGCTTTTCGTTGACCGCGCCGATTCCGGGCGTGCCGAAGGAGTCCAGCAGCAACCGCACCTTTACCCCGGCCCGGGCCCGCTCGAGCATGCTGCCCACGAACTCCCGGCCGACGGCGCTGTCGGTGAAGATGTACGACTCGAGGTGGATGCTCGACTGGGCGGCACGAATGGCGTCGAGCATGGCGGGGAAGACCTGATCGCCGTTCTCGAGAATGTCCACCCGGTTGCCGTCCACGGCCTCGTTGCCGGCCGCGATGGTGAGCGCGGCCTGGATGTCGGCACCGTTCGAGGTGAGGGGAGGGTAGTACGCGTACCGCCGAACGGTGGCGCACCCGGTGGCCAAGACCGCCAGGAGGCCGGAAAGGGCGCAAGCGCTGGCGAAAGAAGGCGATCGCATCGACGGCACAGTATGGCACGCGGCCTACCGGGCATCAGGCTCGAAGCCGCCGCGCCCGCCCTGGAGCGCTGGCGCCAGACGACTTGCGGTGCGCCGTGACTCGGGCCTCGGACCACGTTTCTCCTGTGCTACACTCCGGTCCCATCGGCGTGTCCTACGCCGATGAGGTGACCTTCTGTGGACCTGCAAGACCTGATCCTTTCGTTGTCCCGCTTCTGGGGGGAGCACGGGTGCGTGCTCCAGCAGCCGTACGACCTGGAGGTGGGGGCCGGCACCATGCACCCCGAGACGTTCCTGCGGGTGCTCGGACCCGAGCCGTACCACGTCGCCTTTGTGCAACCCTCGCGCCGGCCCGCCGACGCGCGTTTCGGCGAGAACCCCTTCCGCCTCGGCAAGCACCTGCAGATGCAGGTGATCCTCAAGCCCTCCCCGGCCGACGTCCAGGAGCTCTATCTCAAGTCCTTGACCGCACTTGGAATCGACCCAAGCACTCACGACGTGAGGTTCGAGGAGGACAACTGGGAGTCACCGACTCTGGGTGCCTGGGGGGTCGGCTGGCAGGTGCTGCTGGACGGCATGGAGATCACCCAGTTCACCTATTTCCAGCAGGCGGGGGGGATCGACCTGCAACCGATCGCTGCCGAGCTGACCTACGGGCTCGAGCGCATCGCCATGTTCCTGCAGCGCAAGGACTCGATCTACGACATCACCTGGGGCGCGGGCGTCGAGTACGGGCGGGTGCGCCATCAGGACGAGGTGGAGCTGTCGCGCTACGCGTTCAACGTCGCGGACGTGGAGATGCTGCGCCGCCACTTCGAGGACTGGGAGCGCGAAGCTGGTCGCTGTCTCGAGCAGGAGGAGCCGCTGGTCGTCCCCGGGCTCGAGGCGACGCTCAAGATGTCCCACCTCTTCAACCTCATGGACGCGCGCGGCGCGGTCGCCGTGACCGAGCGCGTGGCGCTCATCGGGCGGGTCCGCAAGCTCGCGGTGCGCTGCGCCAAGGCGTTCGTGGAGCAGCGAGAGCGACTCGGCTATCCGTTGCTTGCCGGGCAGGGAGGTGAGGCATGAGCCACCAGTTCCTGCTCGAGCTGCTGTGCGAGGAGATTCCGGCCAACGCCCTGCCGAACGCCCGCCTCCAGCTCGCCGAGGGCCTGTCGAAGGGGCTCGCCGAGGCTGGACTGACGGGCTGTCAGGTTCGCACCCACTCGACCGTGCGCCGGCTCGTGGCCCACGTCTCGGGTCTTCCGGCAGGTCAGGACGATCGCCAGGAAGAGGTCACCGGTCCGCCAGCGCGGGCCGCCTACACCCCGGATGGAGAGCCGACAGCGGCGGCGCTCGGATTCGCGCGCGGCCAGGGCGTCGGCGTCGACCAGCTCAGGGTCGTGAAGGGGCCCAAGGGCGACGTGGTGGCGGTGACGCGGTTCGTCAAGGGCCGGAGCACCCCCGAGGTGCTGGCGGGCCTGGTCGTCGCCATCGTGCCGTCGATGCACTTTCCCAAGACCATGCGCTGGGGGGCGGGCGAGCACACCTTCGTGCGGCCGCTCCACAACATCCTCGCCCTGTTCGGACAGACATGCCTCGACGAGGTGGTGCCGATTGAGCTGTTCGGCGTGACCTCGCGCGGTGTCACCTACGGCCACCGTGTCGTTTCGCCGGCCCGCCTGGAGCTGCGCGGGATTGCCGGGTTCGACGAGTACTCCACGCGACTGCAGGAGGCCGGCGTGGTGGTGGACGCAGAGGTCCGACTCCGCCAGATGACGGCCCGCGCCGGCGAGCTGGCCGCGGAGGTCGGCTGCACGGTGCGCCCCGACCAGGCGCTGATCGAGGAGCTTGTGGAGCTCGTCGAGCACCCCGGGATGGTTCGCGGCAAGCTCTCGTCCCGTTTCCTGGAGCTGCCGGAGGAGGTCCTCGTGACGACGCTCCGGCACCACCAGAAGGGACTGGTGTTGGAGAAGGGCGGGCGCGTCGCCGGCTACTTCCTGGCCGTGACCGACCGTCCGGACGATCCCGAGGGCCACATCGCCCGCGGGTGTGCCTGGGTGGCCGGCGCCAGGCTCACCGACGCGTCGTTCTTCTACGCTCAGGACCGGCGAGACTCACTGCAAGGGCGGGTTCCGGCGTTGGCCGGTGTCACGTTCCACCGCAACTGGGGCTCCTATCTCGACAAGTCCGATCACAACCTCCGGCTGGCCAGGGCTCTCGCGGAGCGGGCGGAGCTCGACGTCGACCTCGATCGGCTGGATCGGGCCTCCGAGCTTCTGAAAGCGGATCTCGTCACTGCCATGGTCGGCGAGTTCGCCGAGCTGCAGGGCGTCATGGGCGGGATCTACGCTCGCGCCGACGGGGAGCCCGACGAGGTGTGGATGGCCATCGCCGACCAGTACCGGCCGGCGGGGCTCGACGGGGCAATCCCGCGCACTCTGGTCGGCGCCATCGTCGGCGTGGCAGATCGGCTCGACACCATGGCGGCGCTGTTCGCCACGGGCGACAAGCCCTCCGGCAGCAAGGACCCGTTTGCCTTGCGCCGGGCCGCCCTGGCCGTGGTCAAGATCTGCGCCGAGTTCCCCCTGCCCATCGACCTCGTCGGTGCGTGCCAGGACGCTGCGGGCGCAAGGGCCGGCGGGGACGAGACGGCCCTGCGGGAGTTCCTGCAGGAACGACTTCGTCACTTCCTGACCACGGTCGAGGGTGTGCGGGCCGACGTTGCCGATGCGGTGCTCGCCGCCCACTGGGGAGTGATCCCCGACGACGTGGCGCGCGCCCGGGCTCTCGAGGCTGTGCGGCAGGACGAGGTCTTTGGCTCGCTGGCCGTGGCGTTCAAGCGTGTGCGCAACATGGTAGCCAAGGGCGGTGCTGGCAGGTTCGATCAGGAGGTCCTGGTCGAGCCCGCCGAGCGCGACCTCGTCTCGGGGCTGGAGCAAGCTGAGAGCCGGGTCGGGGAGTGCCTGAGCGAGGGCGATTCCGAGGCCGCTTTGCACGCTCTGGCGCCGTTGGCGGCGCCTCTCGATCGATTCTTCACCGATGTCATGGTGCTGTGCGACGATTCCAAGTTGAAGGATGCGCGGCTCGCCTTGTTGGCCCGCATCGAAGGCCTGTTCCTGCGGCTGGCCGACGTGTCGCGCCTGGCCGCCGAGCCCCGCTGAGGGCTCTCAATCCAAGGGAGGATTCCGTGAGTAGAGAGAAGATGGTGTATCTGTTTGGCGGTGGCTCGGCCGAGGGCAACGGCACCATGAAGGTGCTGCTCGGCGGCAAGGGCGCCAACCTGGCCGAGATGGCCGGGATCGGGCTGCCGGTGCCCCCGGGCATCACGATCACGACCGAGGTCTGCATCGACTATCAGAAGGCCAAGACCTATCCGCCGGCGCTCGCCGCCCAGGTGGAAGCCGGCCTCGCCCACATCGAGAAGGTCACCGGCAAGAAGTTCGGCGATCCCAATAACCCGCTGCTCGTGTCGGTCCGCTCGGGCGCCCGCGCCTCGATGCCGGGGATGATGGACACCATCCTCAACCTGGGCCTCAACGACACCACCGTGCAGGGGATGATCGCCCTCACCGGCAACCCGAGGTTCGCCTACGACTGCTACCGCCGCTTCGTCTCGATGTACGGCGATGTCGTCCTGGGCTGCAAGGCCGAAGGCAAGGACGAGGTGGACCCCTTCGAGGAGATCCTCGAGGAGACCAAGCAGGCCAAGGGTGTGCACGTGGACACCGAGCTGACCGCCGAGGACCTCAAGGGCCTGGTCGTCAAGTTCAAGGCCGCGGTCCTCAAACGGACCGGCAAGTCCTTCCCCGAGAGCGCCATGGAGCAGCTCTGGGGCGCCATCAGCGCCGTCTTCGGCTCCTGGGACAACGCCCGCGCCGTGACCTACCGCCGTCTCAACAATATCCCCGACGACTGGGGCACCGCGGTCACCGTCCAGGCCATGGTCTACGGCAACATGGGCGAGGACTCCGGCACCGGCGTCGCCTTCACCCGCGACCCCGCCTCCGGTGAGAACTACTTCTACGGCGAGTTCCTGGTCAACGCCCAGGGCGAGGACGTGGTGGCCGGCGTGCGCACGCCGCGCCCGGTGCGCGAGCTCGGCTCGGTGTTCCCCGAGGTCAACACCCAGCTCCTGGCCGTGCGCCAGACCCTGGAGCAGCACTTCAAGGACATGCAGGACTTCGAGTTCACGGTGGAGAAGGGCAAGCTGTACATGCT
>DAONEV010000158.1:0-9316 GCA_035403265.1 Thermoanaerobaculaceae bacterium
CGCCCCGCCTTCCCAAAGACGCGTTCGACCTCCGGGAAGCTCTTGAGGACCTTGTCCTGGGTCTGCAGCAGCTCGCTGGCCTGCTGGACCGACATGCCGGGCAGCGTGGTCGGCATATAGAGGATCGTGCCCTCGTTGAGGGGTGGCATGAACTCCGTGCCGAGTGAGAAGTAGAAGGGCAACGAGATTGCCACCAGCCCGACGGCCGAAGCGATCACCGCCTTGGGGAAGCGGAGCACGAAACGGCACGCCGGCTCGTAGACCGCGAAGAGCACTCGGCTGATCGGGTGCTTCTCCTCGGAGTAGTACGTTCCGACCAGCGTCCTTGTCGCAAGCCACGAGAGGAGCTTTGGCTTGAAGGTGAAGGGTTCCATCCGCGTGAACAGCATCCGCATTGCTGGATCGAGCGTGATGGCGAGCATGGCCGCCAGCGCCATGGCCAGGTTCTTGGAGATCGCCAGCGGTTTGAAGAGCCGGCCCTCCTGGTCGACCAGGGCGAACACTGGGATGAAGGCGACGGCGATGACGAGCAGGGAGAAGAAGACCGAGGGGCCGACCTCCTTGAGCGCTTCGAGGCGAACGGCATGGAAGTCGCCCTGCCGGCCGTCCGCCTGCCAGTGGTAGAGCTTGTTGTAGGCGTTCTCCACTTCCACGATCGCGCCGTCAACCAGGATGCCGATGGAGATTGCGATGCCTGCCAGCGACATGATGTTGACCGTGACCCCCATGTAGTACATCGGGATGAAGGCCAACAGCACCGAGACCGGGATCGTCGCGATGGGCACCAGCGCCGAGGGGACGTGCCAGAGGAAGATGAGGATGACGATCGAGACGATGATCATCTCGATGGTCAGCTCGTGCTTCAGCGTCCCGATGGCGCGGCGGATGAGGTCGGAACGGTCGTAGGTGGTGACGACCTCCACCCCCTTGGGCAGCGACGGCTCGAGCTCCTTGATCGTCTCCTTGGCCCGCTCGATGACGTTGAGCGCGTTCTCGCCGTGGCGGACCACGACGATGCCACCGACGTGGTCGCCGAGGCCGTCGAGGTCGGAGATGCCGCGGCGGATCTGCGGGCCGAGCTCCACGTGCGCCACGTCCTTGAGCAGCACGGGAACGTTGTCCTTGCCGACCTTCACCACGATCTGCTTGAAGTCGTCGATGGCGTGCGCGTAGCCGCGGCCGCGCACCATGAACTCACTGCCTGCGAACTCGAGAAGGCGCCCGCCCACCTCGTTGTTGGAGCCTTTCACCGCCGCCACCACCATGTCGAGCGGGATGTCGTAGGTGGCGAGCCGGTTGGGGTCGACGGTGATCTGGTACTGCTTGACGAAGCCACCGATCGAGGCCACCTCGGCGACGCCGGGCACCGACTGCAGCGCGTAGCGCAACGTCCAGTCCTGGTACGAGCGGAGCTGGTCAAGGGAGTGGTGGCCGGAACGGTCGACGAGCGCGTACTGGAAGACCCAGCCGACGCCGGTCGCGTCGGGTCCCAGCTCGGTCTGCACTCCATCGGGTAGGCGCTGCTGGATCTTCGACAGGTACTCGAGGACCCGGGAGCGCGCCCAGTAGATGTCGGTGCCGTCCTGAAAGATGACGTAGACGTAGGAGAAGCCGAAGTCCGAGAAGCCGCGGATCGCCTTCACCCTGGGCGCGCCGAGCAGCGAGGAGATGATCGGGTAGGTGACCTGATCCTCGATGATGTCAGGTGATCGGTCCCAGCGCGAGTAGATGATGACCTGGGTGTCGGAGAGGTCGGGCAGGGCGTCGAGCCGGATCTCCTTCAAGGTGTAGCCGGCGAGCACGCACAGCGCCGCCACACCGAGTAGCACGAGCATGCGGTTGTGCGCGGAAAACTCGATGATCTTCTTGATCATGAATCACCTGCCGGAGTCGCCGGGGAAGGCGGGGGAGGCGAAGCAAGCGCCGGCTTTGCCGGTGCGAGCGGTGGGGGTCCAGGGGGCAGCGGCGAGGATGTATGGGTGGGTGGGAAGGCCACGCCCCCCGTCGCTGACAGTGCCGCCCGCAGACGTGACTCCGAGTCGAGCAAGAAGTTGGCCCTGATGACGACATCCTCGCCTGGGGCGACTCCGGAGGCAAGGAGCACCTTGCCGCTGGAGCGAACGCCGACCGTGACCTCGCGCGGCTCGAACCGCCCGCCTCCCATGCTGACGAAGACCACCTGGCGCTCGCCCGTGTCCATGAGCGCGGAGTCCGGCACCACAACCCCTTCGGCACCCTCGACGGCGAGCTCGACATTGGCGAACATGCCGGGCTTGAGCGCCATCCCGGGGTTGGGGAACTCGAGACGTACCTTGAGCGTGCGGGTGTCGGTGTTGATGGTTGGGGAGATGAACGCGATGCGCCCGGCACGGCGCGCGCTCGTGTCGTACGGAAGGGAAACCGTCGCCTCCTGGCCGAGGTGGAGGGCCTTGGCCTCGTACTCGTAGAACTCGGCCTCGACCCACACCTGCGAGAGGTCGGCAATCGTGAACAGCTCCATGGCGGGCTCGATCTGCTGGCCTTCGAAGACGTCCTTGACGGCCACGAATCCCGATACGGGCGCCTCGAGCGTGACCGAGCGTTGCACTTGGCCGGTGCTCTCGAGCCTGTCGATGAAGGCATCGGGAACGTCGAACAGTGCAAGTCGCCGGCGCGCCGCCTTCACCAGATCCTCGCCACCCTTCCTCACCTCGGGAATGTCCGATGAGATGAAGCGGCGCGAGGTCTCCTGGGCGCTCAGGTATTCCTCCTGGGTCGCGAGTAGCTCCCTCGAGAAGATCGACAGGATCGGCTCGCCCTTCCTGACGAGCTGGCCAGTGAAGTTGACGAAGAGCCTCTCGACCCAGCCGGGGATCTTGGTGTGAACGTGGCGGATGCGGGTCTCGTCGGCGGTGACGGTACCAACGGCGCGGATCGTTCGGGCCAGGCGTGCCCGGGTCGCGAGCGTGGTCTGCACGCCGGAGAGCCGGAGCCCCTCCGAGGAGATCTGGATGTTGGCGCGCCCGGGAATACCTCCCGTGGCTGTCCCAGCCTGCTCGTCGGCGTAGACCGGCACGTATTCCATTCCCATCGAGTCCTTCGCCGGTACCGGCGAGGTGACCGTGGGGTCCATCGGGTTGCGGTAGTAGAGGACCTTGCGCTCACTGCCCTCGAAAGCCCCGGTTCCGGAGGGGCGATCTGGAGGCTGGGACGCCGATTCACTTGCCGCGGGCGGGGTCACCGCGCCCGTGGCGACGAGCTCCATCCCGCACTTTGGGCATCGCCCCGGCCTCTCCGCCGTCACCTCCTGGTGCATGGGGCAGGTGTAGGCGGGCACGGTTGTCGGTGCGATCCTCTCCTCGGCCGGAACCAGGCGCATCCCGCAGATAGGGCAGTCGCCCGGCCTGTCGGCGATGTACGTGGGGTGCATCGGGCAGTGGTACTTCTCCGTCTGTTGCGTGGACCCTCCGCAGCTCACGACGAGGAAGCCGAGGACGACGGCCAGGATGACCATGAGCGCGATCTGGACGGCAGTTGCTCTTCTCATTGGGCACCTTACCCCTTGAAGGGGTGTAGCCCGGCGCGTCGTTGAGCCGGCTTGTCGGTTTCCGGGCTTGCTTCGGTCGCAGGTGCGGCCGAGCTGGGTTGATCGGTCGCCGTAGCGGGGCGCTGCCCTTGTGGCCCGGGGTCAGCATCCTGGCCGTGGATCAGGGCGTCGAGGTCGGCCCAGGTCGCAAAGCGGTCGGCCTCACGACGCGCCAGCTCGGACCGGGCGTCGAGCCACAGGCGGAAGTCCTCGACGACGGTGGAGAAGTCGCCCCGACCCGCAAGGTACGACGAACGTGCCGAGTCGATCGCGGCGCTCGACTGCGGAATGATGGCCTGCCGGTATCGGACGATCTGTTTCTCCGCGCGGTCCCACTCAGCGCGCAGGCGGGCGGCTTCCGCGCGGGCCGCAGCCTCGGCGTCCCGGAGCTCGGCCCTGGCCGTCTCCAGGTCGTGCTCGGCCGCTCGGATCATGGGGCGCTGCCTGACGTTACGCCAGAGTGGCAGCTCGACACCGAAGCGCAGCGTGACGACCGGGTCGAGACCGCCCCGGAGCCCGACCGCGACACCGGTGGTGAGGTCGGGTTTGAGGTCGAGGCGGGTCTCATCCACCCGGCGCTGGCCTGCAACCACGGTGGCCCGCCGCACGGCGATCTCCGCGGACGAGGCCAGTACAGCATCCTCCCAGGGTTCTGCGGGTACGGTTTGCGGAGGCAGCAGCTTGACCTCGCCGAGCGGTGCGCCTCCCGGCTGGTCGAGGAGGCGGTTGAGCGCCGACACGAGCGTGGCACGCTCGGCGTCGAGGTCGTCGCTGCGCTCCTCGAGACGCGAGACCTCGAGCTGGGCCTTGATGACGGCTTCCTGCTCGGCCTCTCCGACGCCGTAGCGCGTCGCCGCGGTCGCCGCCAGCATGTCGAGGAGCTGTCGCGCCGCTGAGAGGGTGGCACGTTCCTGGTCGAGGGCGTAGATCCTCGCGTAGATCTGTCGAACCTGCGCAACGAGCTGGCGCCGCATCTGGTCCAGCTCGTCGAGACGGATGTCTACCTCGGCGCGCGCGACCGCGCGGCGGGCGTCGCGCTTGCCCGGAAAGGGCAGCGCCTGTCGCACTTCCGGGCCGATCATCGACATCTCCATGGTTCCGACGGTGTACTGCGGGAAGGAGGGGTCCTGCAGCATGAGCTCGACCATTGGGTCGGGCAACGCACCGGCCGGCGCGACCATCTCTCGCGCGGCCGCGAGCTTCTCTCGCAGTGCGTCCAGAGAAGGCGAACGCTCAAGCACCCGGTACACGAGCTCCTCGACGGCGGGAGCGGGGTCCGAGCCCACGGGAGGGGCGGTCGGCGGCACGGGCAGCGCAGGCGCGCCGGCCAGCCCCGAGGTCAGCAGCAATACCAGGATCCTCATGGGGTCCTCCAGGTTCTTCTGGGTCACGACAGCCGCTTCGCGCGGCGGAGTTCTCCTGGGGGAGCCGGCTAGCAGCGCAAGGCGCGCTGGGCGAGGATGAGCGGGACCGCCGGCGGCGGCACGAGGTCCTCGCCCCAGGCGCGGCCGGGTTCGGCGTTGGTGGCTGCCGCAGGCAGAGCCGCGCGCAGGCTGACCAGCGCCTCGTCAGGGGAGTGTGGAGCGGATGGCAGGGTGGAGTGCTGCCTGTCGGCAGGGGCCGAGGGCTTCAGGCAGCAACCGCATGGCACGCCGGCCACGCAGCACGAGCAGCGCTGAGGAGACACTGGCGAGGCTGTGGAAGTACAGGGCGGCCCGAGGCAAAGTAGCACCGCGGTCATCACCAGGACCGAGAGCCTCGCCAGGCTAGCCACCCATACCCTCCCGGCTACTTGAACCCCGGCTGGGAGGGTTTCCTTCCGTTCCGGCCAACGACTCCAAGTCAAGACGACCGCCCCTGGCCACGAGTCGAAGGCCGACGCGACATAGAAGCCCGGGGACGAAGGCGAGCGGAAGCCCTACCACCGCCTGCACGTTGCCCTCCACGCGTTCCACCAACACCGCGCCTTGTCCCTGCACAGCGTAGGCGCCGGCCTTGTCGTCTCCCTCTCCGGTGGCGAGGTACCAGCCGTACAGCTCGGTGTCGAAGGGTACGAAGGTGACGCGAGCCACCTCCAGGTGGCTCGCCTTGCGGTTCTGCCATCGAGCAGCCACCGCCGTGGCGACGACGTGCGTCGTACCCGCCAGGGCGCGGAGCATGGCCGCGGCGTCGGCGCGATCCCTGGGTTTGCCGAAGATCCGGCCGTCGCACACGACGACGGTGTCAGCCGCAAGGATCGGATGGTCGGCGTGGCGGACCAGAGCGGCATCGGCCTTGGCGTCGGCGACGCGAAGTGCATGGACCGGACCCGCCTCGTCAGGCCAGGGCGTCTCGTCCACGTGAGCAGGAGCCACGATGAGCTCGATTCCGAGGCGGCGCAGCAGCTCGCTGCGGCGAGGCGAAGACGAGGCGAGGACGAGCGGGAGGCCCGAGTCCGGCATTACCTCGCAGCCCGACGCACCAGGACCACGGAGCTCTCGAGGTCCATCACATCCACCTCGCTGCCGGCCGGGATGAGCGTGGATTCGTGGCTATGGGCCGCCATCAGAAGGCCCTGGGGACCACCGTCGAGGCGGATCTGACCGTACCCTCCCGGAGGGATGTCCCGTACCACGATGGCCGTGCCGCCGATCGGCCGTGCGCGCGGTCGGGGCTTCAAGAGCAGGATTCCCAGCACAGCGGCGATCAGCCCGGCGACTGCCGCGATGGTGAGGGTCGAGGTGTACGACCCGGATCCCCGACTCACGAGAACCAGTCCGATCGTTCCGAAGACGAGGATACCGGCGGCCAAACGCCGGCCGAGCACGCTGAGCAGGGCCGGACGATAGTCGGCCGGCGATGCCACTTGCTGGTGCTGGAACAGAGCCCGGAGATCACCCAGGAGGCCGGACACCGCCGCCAGGATCAGTCCGACGAGCAGACAGGCGAGGTAGGTGAAGGCCCACGTCACGCCCCATTGTAGGCCCCTTTTCGACTCGGCGACGGGGACCACGCGCGAGGCAGCGGGGAGCCTGTGCTAACGTGGCCTTGCCTGCGAACCGGGTCGGAAGGGATGCGAGCTCGCGGATGGCGTGCCCTGCGCCATGGACATCCGGCCACCCCGTTCCGTATGCCTGGCAGGAGGGCGGTGAGGCCCTTCTGGGAGGGAAGAGGCCATGAGGCGATGCCTGGCTTTGCTGGTGGTTGGTCTGCTGGCGGGTGGCGTGGCTCGGGCGCAGTTCCGGGATCCGGTCCTGGAGGTCTTCAAGGCCCAGGCCGAGATGGAGAAGCGTCTGCTCACCAGCGACCTCACGGGACTCCAGGACGCGCAGTCGGATCTCGGTGAGGCGTCGGGCCGGCTGCTGCGGCTTGGCGACGACCTGCTGCGAGCCGAGAAGGACGGCGAGGACCTGGCCGGATTCGCGGCGCGTTCCGCGGACATCGCCCGTGCCGAGGCCGAGGTCGCGCGCCTGGTCTCGACGGCTCAGATGCTTCGCACCTCGGTCGGCGTCCGCCGCTCGGTGATCGAGCAGCTCCAGGCGGAGATCCGCCGCCTGGAGGAAGCCAACCCGCCCAACCAGGACGATCTCTCGGGAAAGTGGACCGTGGCCATTGAGCCCGGAGGCATGAAGGGCACCTTCGAGTTTCGCCTCGACGGCACGCTCGTCACCGGGGCCTATCAGCTCGCCGGGGGGTGGAGGGGTTCACTGCGCGGTACCTTGATCGGCGACACCGTGCGGATGGACCGCATCGACACCCAACAGGGTTTCGTGGCCTCGTACACCGGCCGGCTGGTCAACCGTGAGGGCGGCAAGCGCCTCGAAGGAGTGTGGGAGGCGACCAACCTGGCAGCGGGAATGCCCGCGGGCGGCACCTGGGTTGCTCGTCGCGAGCCGCGCTGATCGCGCGGGAAGGTGGTCCCATGTGGAAGAACCCGATCGTCGCTCTCCTCGCCGGCGCGCTGCTCGGTTTTGTGGGCGGATACCTGGTGGGCCAGGGTCAGCCGCTTCCGGCGCCCGCTGCGGCCCCCTCCGCGGCCAACCCCCACGCCGGTGTTCCGGGCGCACCGCCACTGGGACCGACAGGCTCGGTGTCGCCAGCCGCCGCCATGCCGGACCAACGCCTGATGCAACAACTCCGCGACATCGAGGCGCTGTTGGTCAAGACCCCCGAGAGCTACGATCTCCTGACGAAAGCCGGCAACACCCTGTTTGACATGAACAGCTACTCCCGGGCCATCGACTACTACGAACGGGCGAGGCGGCTCCAGGACGGGTCGCCTGACGTCGACACCGACCTGGGCGTCTGCTATCGCGAGACCGGCAATACCAAGAAGGCGGTGGAGCTGTTCACCCGGGCCGCGACGCTCGCCCCAACACACTGGCAGTCCCGGTTCAACCTGCTGGTGGTGAACCTCTTCGATCTGGGCGATCTGCCGGCTGCCGAGAAGCAGGTGGCAGAGCTCAGGAAGCTCGACGTCAAGGCTCCCGGCTTCCCCGACCTCGCGATGTTCGAGAAGGAAATCACCAAGCGCAAGGCCGCGGGACCCTCTCCCACCGAGAAGTAGGTAGGGTCACATCAGCAAGTCAGGGAAGCAGCGGATCGGCCAGTTCGCACATCAGGAGCTCAGCAGGTCAGGCAATTGCGACCCGGCAGGCCTCGGTCCTTGCTGACTTGCCGACGAGCCGACTCGCTGGTCTGTTGCAACGCTGACCTCCTGGAGGGTGGGCTACACTGCGCCGGATGGAGCGAGCGGAGACCGGCGAGACGTCCCTGCAGGAGCCGCGACTGCGGGCGGAGATCGTGGCCGTGGGTGCGTCGTTGACCCGCCTCGGCCTGATCCGCGGCGCCGAGGGGAACATCTCGGTTCGGGTGGGCGCGACCGGGCTGCTGGTGACGCCTTCGGGTTGGGCCAAGGGTCGGCTCCGGGGTGGCTCCCTGGTCATGTGTCATGTCGATGCGGTTCCGACGCCCGAGGCGTCATCGGAGATCCTGGTTCATCTGCTGACCTACCAGCGGCATCCGCACATCGCGGCCCTGGTCCATGCCCACCCGCCTGGGGTGCTGGCTCTGGCCACGAGGGGCGCGATCCCGGACCCTCAACTGCTCAGGGAAGGGCGGTTGCTGGTCCCGAGAGTGGCTCGCGTGCCGGCGCTGGAGCCCGGGACGAGGGAGCTGGCCGAGGAGTGCGCGATGGCGCTCGGCCGCGCTCCAGCCGTGGTCATGGCAAGGCATGGGGCGATCACGTCCGGGAGCAGCCTGCGCGAGGCCCTGCAGCGCATGGAAGTGCTGGAGCTGCTCGCCCAGACCGCGCTCTCGGCCCACGGAGGCCGGGTGTGAGCGGGCGGCTGCCGTTCGCCGAGCAGGCAGGGTTCGCGCCCGGCACGCCGTTGGCGGAGCGCATGCGGCCGCGCAGTCTGGACGAGGTGGTCGGCCAGTCCGCCCTGCTGGGCGGAGAAGGGGTGCTGGCGGTCTTCGCGCGGCGACGGGAGCTGCCCTCCCTGATTCTCTGGGGACCCCCGGGCTGTGGCAAGACAACGGTGGCTCGCCTCCTGGCGGCCGCCTGCGATGCGGAGCTGGTGGGCTTCTCTGCCGTGCTGTCGGGCGTGAAGGAAGCCCGCGCCGTGATGGAGGATGCCAGGCGCCTGCGCGCCGCGACCGGACGCCGCACGGTGCTCTTCGTGGACGAGGTGCACCGGTTCAACAAGGCCCAGCAGGATGCGTTCCTCCCCTACGTGGAGTCAGGGGACATCGTTCTCATCGGCGCCACGA
>DAONEV010000159.1:0-9295 GCA_035403265.1 Thermoanaerobaculaceae bacterium
TCTTTTCCGTAAACGAGATCACGCGCAGATAACCGACATCACCGCCTTCGACGCCGCCATCGGGAGCGTGCGGGCCCTGGCGATTGCTTCGCGGTTGGGGGTTCCGCCGGACCCAACCTGGGGTGATCTCTGGGGGCGGGTGGAGGCGTCGCTGGCGAGCGGCGAGCTCTCCGGCTGGGCCGAGCTGCTGCGCCGGCTCCGCGGGGTGGATGCGGCCGGGGTGGTCACGGCGCTCGACGGAGTGCTGGGGGCCGGGACCGACGCGCTGGCCGGCACGCACGTGCAGGCCCTGGCGCAATCCCTCGGCCTCCCCTGGCTGGAGGTCCGCGACGGCGGAGAGGTCGTGGGGCGCTGGGGGGAGCCGCTTGGACAGGCGGAAGAGGTGGCCGAAGGCGCCCTCCGCGTCGCCGGTCGAGCCCCCCTCTCTCGGCTCGATCTGGCCGTCCTGCGGCTACTGGCCCGGCACCTGGCGACGCAGCGGGCGCAGCCGGCCATGCCTGGTTCCCTCCCCGCGGGTGGGCTGCTGGGTGTCAGCTCGGCTCTGGCGACGGTCCGGCAGCAGATCGAGCAGTGGGCGAGGCTGCCGGTCACGGTCCTCATCCAGGGAGAGCCGGGCACCGGCAAGGAGTTGGTGGCTCGGGAGCTGCACCGGCAAAGCGGACGGCGCGGTACGTTCGTCCCCGTCAACTGCGCCGGACTGCCCGCCGCGCTGCTGGAAGCCGAGCTCTTCGGCGTCATGCGTGGCGCCTTCACCGGGGCCGACCGCGACCGACCGGGGCTGGTCGAGTCCGCCGAGGACGGCACCCTCTTCCTCGACGAGGTGGGCGAGCTCCCGCTCGAGCTGCAGGGAAAGCTGCTGCGATTGCTGCAGGAGCGGGAGGTGCGGCGCGTCGGCGCGACGCGGACGCGGGTCGTGGACGTGCGTTTCCTGGCCGCGACCAACCGGGACATGCCGACAGCGGTGGCGGCCGGGCAGCTCCGCCAGGACCTGTACTACCGCCTGGCGGTGGCGGTCATCCACGTGCCGCCTCTGCGCGAGCGGCCGGACGACGTGGAGGCGCTCGCACGCTTCGTGGTGCACCGATGTGCGGCGAGCTTCGGCCGGCCCGGGGTGCGGCTGGCCCCGGCCGCTCTCGCCGTGCTGCGGCGCGGGGTCTGGCCGGGGAACGTGCGGGAGCTGGAATCGGCGATCGCCCGGGCCGTGGCCGCGGCCCGGCCCGGCGAGGTGCTTGGGCCGGATCGATTTTCCGAGCTGGCTCCGGCCGAGCGGCCGGGTGTGCCCGAGCTGGCACCCTGGAGCGAGGCGGTGGAGGTCTTTCGGCGCACCTACTTCACGCGGCTGCTCGAAGCGTGCGGCGGCAACCGCTCCGCCGCGGCCCGGCGCGCCGGGATCTCCCGCCAGACTCTCCTCTACCACCTGAAGGAGCTGGGGATCCATTGATCGGCGGCCCGGCCGGTCGGAGGTGAGCGGGTTCTGGCGGCAGGGGATCGAGCGTGCAAAAAAAAGTGGCGGGGGGTACCCGCCAGGAAGAAGGAGGAGGTTGAATGCGTGGGCTTGGGTTGTGGCCGTTAACCCTTACCGCACTCCACGCAGAAGCAAAGTGCGTGCCACCTTTCGGGGAGAGTCGTCGACCCTCTTCCGCGGGTTCGTGCCGTGGTGGCATGAGGCGAGAGAGGGGAGGGACCGGCGGCTGTCCGCTTCCGAAGACAGGCCCTCCTGGGGACCGCCCGCTTGCAAGGCGGCATGGCCTGTGGTAGAACTCACCGGCCTCGAAAAGGCGACGTGTACGAAGGAGAAGATGCAAATGAATATCGAACAGAAGGTTAAGGACATCATCGTGCAGCAGCTCGGCGTCGACCCGGAGAAGGTGAAGCCGGAAGCCTCATTCGTCGAGGACCTGGGCGCCGACTCGCTGGACACCGTCGAGCTGGTGATGGCTTTCGAGGAGGAGTTCGGGGTGGAGATCCCGGACGACGAGGCCGAGAAGATCCGCTCGGTCGGCGATGCCGTCGGCTACCTCAAGGAGCACGTGAAGGAGTCGTGATGGCGCGCCGGGTCGTTGTCACCGGCATCGGTCTGGTGTCACCCCTTGGGGTCGGAACCGAGGCGACCTGGGAGGCTGCGATCGCCGGGCGGTCCGGCATCGGCCTCATCACCCGCTTCGACACCACCAACTTCTCGGTGAAGATCGCCGCGGAGGTCAAGGGGTTCCCAACCGAGCAGTTCCTGGAGCCCAAGGAGGCCCGCAAGTTCGACACCTTCCTCCACTACGGGGTGGCGGCGGGGGATCTCGCCTTGCGGTCCTCGGGCTACGTCATCTCGGCCGAGAACGCCGAACGGGTCGGGGTCGTGATCGGCTCGGGGATCGGTGGGTTGCCGTCGATTTGTGAGAACAACCAGGCCCTGGTGCAAAAGGGGCCGCGGCGGGTGTCGCCGTTCTTCATCCCGGGCAGCATCGGCAACATGACGTCCGGTCTGGTGGCCATCCGCACCGGCGCCAAGGGACCCAACATCGCCACCTGCACGGCCTGCTCCACCGGCGCCCATGCGATCAGTGACGCCTTCCTCTACATCAAGCATGGCTACTGTGACGCGGCGCTGGCCGGCGGCACGGAGGCGGTCATCTCGCCGCTGGCGATCGCCGGCTTTGCCAACATGAAGGCGTTGTCCAGCCGCAACGACGAGCCCGAGAAGGCCTCTCGTCCCTGGGACAAGGACCGTGACGGCTTCGTGATGGGCGAGGGAGCCGGGATCCTCTTTCTCGAGGAGCTGGAGTCGGCCCGCCAGAGGGGCGCCCGGATCATCTGTGAGGTTCTGGGCATCGGCATGAGCGGCGACGCCTTCCACATCACGGCACCGGCCGAGGATGGCGATGGGCCGGCACGGGTCATGGCAGCGGCGCTCAAGGATGCCGGTCTCGGACCGGAGGACGTGGACTACATCAACGCCCACGGCACCTCGACGCCGCTCAACGACCGCATCGAGACCGTGGCCATCAAGCGGGTGTTCGGGGAGCACGCGACCAGGCTCTCGGTGTCCTCCACCAAGTCCTCCATGGGCCACCTTCTGGGGGCGGCCGGAGGAGTCGAGGCCGGCCTGACGGCGTTGACGGTGGCGCGGGACCTCATCCCCCCGACCCTCAACCTGGATTGCCCGGGAGAGGGATGCGACCTGGACTACACGCCGCATGTGGCCAAGGCCAGGCCGGTGGATGTCGCGATCTCCAACTCATTCGGGTTTGGCGGCACCAACGCCTGCCTGGTTCTCGGCAAGCTGCGCTGAACGGCTTGTCATCGTGTCCCCCGCCCGCCGCGGAAGCCACCGCGGTGGGCGGTTGCGTAGTGTGGCGCTGGGAGGATAGGCCCATGAAAAGCTGTGTGCTCCTTGCCTGCGTGCCCGATACCGCCTCGATCATCAAGATCAGTGTGACCGGCAACCGGGTGGACGAGGCAGGCATCAAGTGGATCATCTCGCCGTACGACGAGTACGCCATCGAGGAGGCGGTGCGTCTCAAGGAGACAACGAGCGGACACGTCACGGTGCTCACGTACGGTCCCGACCGCGTGCAGGCGACCCTGCGCGAGGGACTGGCCCGGGGTGCCGATGCCGCGGTGCAGGTGAAGGGCGGCGAGGCGACCTTCGGCGACGCCCTGGCGATCGCCCGCGTGCTCGCGGCGGCCGTCCGCAAGACCGGGCCGTTCGACCTCGTGCTCACCGGGGCCAAGGGCGTTGGGAGCGACAACTCGCTGGTCGGCGCCATGGTGGCCGAGCTGCTCGACCTCCCCCACATTTCCGGCGTTCTCAAGCTCGAGATCGGTGACGGTCGGCTGGTGGCCGAGCGTGAGGTGGAAGGCGGTACGGAAGTCATCGAAGCACCTCTGCCCTGCGTGCTGACGGCCCAGAAGGGCCTCAACGAGCCGCGCTACCCGTCCCTGAAGGGCATCATGGCCTCCAAGAAGACCACCATCCAGAGCCTTGCCGTGGCCGATCTCGGTCTCGACGAGGCGGCACTCGCCGGCAGCGGGTGCCGCTGGCGCGCCCTCGATCTTCCGCCGTCCAAGACCGGCGGCACCATCCTCAACGGCGAGGCCGACCCGGCTGCCGCGGCCCGGGAGCTGGCGCGGCTGCTGCGCGAGCAGGCGAAGGTCATCTAGGAGGCGAGCATGGCAGGCATCCTGTGCTTCATCGAGCAGCGTGACGGGGGGGTGCGGCGCGCCTCCCTGCAGGCCCTTTCCGAGGCCGCGAGGCTGGCCGGCGGATCCGGAGGTGCGGTGACCGCGGTGCTGGTCGGGCACGGCGTCTCGGGGTTGGGCACCCAACTCGGCGCCCACGGCGCCACGCGGGTGCTGGTGGCTGACGAGCCACGCTTCGCGCAGTACTCGCCCGAGGGCTTTGCGGCCGCCATCCAGGCGGCGGTGGCCCGGGTCGAGCCGCAGGCGGTCTTCATGTCGGCGACCATCGTCGGCCGGGACCTCTCCGGCCGGTTGGCTGCGCGTCTGGGGGTCGGCTGCCTGGCCGACGTTGTCAGGGTGTGGCTGGACGGCTCGACGGTGGTGGCGGTGCGGCCGGTGTACTCCGGCAAGGCGATGGCCACCGTCGACGGCGGAACCTCGACTCCCGTGGTGGTGACCCTGCGGCCGAACGTCTTCGCACTTGAGGCGCGGGACGCGCAGGCCAGCCTCGAGCCCCTGGTCGTGCCGGATGTGGCGATCCGCGCTGCCGTGTGCGAGGTGGTCGCCAAGGAGGGCGGGGAGCTCGATGTCGCCGAGGCCGACCGCATCGTCTCGGGCGGGCGCGGCATGAAGGCGCCCGAGAACCTGGCCCTGGTGCGTCAGCTCGCCCAGGCCATGGGTGCGGCCGTGGGCGCCTCGCGGGCAATCGTCGACGCGGGATGGATTGACCACGCCCACCAGGTGGGTCAGACCGGCAAGGTGGTGTCGCCGACGCTCTACGTGGCGTGCGGCATCTCCGGCGCCATCCAGCACCTGGCCGGGATGTCCTCCTCCAAGACCATCGTCGCCATCAACAAGGACCCCGAGGCCCCGATCTTCAAGGTGGCCGACTACGGCATCGTCGGCGATACTCTCCAGGTCCTGCCGGCCCTCACGGCCGAGATCCAGCGGCTCAAGGCGGAGGGCTAGCCGCGCCGCCGAGGTGAGAGATGGGCAAGCGGCAACGTCACAAGCGGCCAGGTGAGCGTTCCGTGGCCGCGCCTGCCACCGAGCCCTCCCAGCCCGTCGCCGTGACGAGCCGGTGGCAGGTGCTGCCGTGGGCGCTGCTCCTGGCGGTGGTGCTCGCCTGGTCGGTGGCCACCATGAGCCGGAGCGTCGACCTGTGGATCTCCCTGGCGGGCGGGCGGCACATCCTCGCGCACGGGGTCTCGCCCCAGGATCCCTTCAGCTTCGCGAGCCTGCCGGCCGCCGCCCCGACCCCCCAGGCGGGCCCGGCGACACGCCTGCTGGCGTGGGCCCACCCGCGCGGCTGGATCAATCAGAACTGGCTCTCCCACGTCTGGCTGGCGTGGCTCGCCTCGCAGCTCGGGCTCTCCGCCCTCGTGTGGTGGAAGGTTGCGGTCTATACCCTCGTCGCCGCCGGGCTGGTGGCGACCGCGCGGCTCCGGGGCGCCGGATGGGAGCTTTCGATGCTCGCGGCTGCCCTTGTCGTGGGAGTCGGACGCGAGTTCTGGGAGATTCGCGCCCAGGACCACACCAACCTGCTGCTGGTCGGCCTGCTGGTGCTGCTGGCGGTGGCCCGCCAACGCCCGCGCTGGCTCTGGGGCGCCGTGCCGTTGATGGCCGTGTGGGCCAACACCCACGGCGGCTTCGTGTACGGGCTCGTGGTCCTGGGGGTGCTCACCCTGTGGCAGGTCGGGCTGGCCTGGCGGCGAGGCGCGTGGGGCTCCGGCGCGGCGCGTCCGGCCTGGCGTCACCTGGCAGTGCTCGGCGCCTCACTGCTCGCCACCGTCGTCGCAAGCCCCTACCGTCTCGCCAACCTCACCCATCCCGTCGAGGTAAGCCTGCGCCCGTACGCAGGGGAGTGGCGGCTGGTGGGGGAGTGGCGGCCGTTGTGGGACCCGGAGGGGTTCGGCACGCGCTGGCCGTTCATGCTGCTGGTGGGCCTCGCGCTGGCGGTGCTGGTCCTGTGCGTGCGTCGGGCGCCGCGGGCGACGGTGGTGGCAAAGGGGTGTCGGGCCCCCGAGGCCCGGCCGGGGGCGTGCATCGACTGGTCCGACGTGCTGCTCGTCCTTGTCACCCTCGGCATGGCCGTGCTCTCCCGCCGTTTCCTCCCCATTCTCGCCCTGCTGTTGGCGCCGTTGCTGGCCTGCTGGGGTCAGGTGGGGCTCGATACCTGGCGGTGGGCAGGTCGCCGGGAGAGCCGCCGGGCGGCGTGGGTGGCATGTACCGTGGCCGGAGTCATCGCCGGCGTGTTTCTTGCGGCCCGCTTCCATCGCGTGTACCTCACGCCCTGGCCGCCGGACGCCAACCGCGCGTCGCTCCTCGACCGCCTGACCCACACCTTCCAGTGGCCGCTCGGGGCGTGCGAGTTCCTGCGCCTCAATCGGCAGACCGGCCGGTTGTTCGCGTTCTGGCAAGAGACGGGCTTCATCATGTGGGCTCAGAGCCCCGAACCGGCCACGGGGCGGTTGCCTGTCCAGGTTCTCATCGACGGCCGGGCCCAGGGCGCCTACCCGATTGGGACCTTCCGGGAGTATATCCAGCTCCGGGACGGCGGCCCGACGGGCGAGGCGGTGAGGCAGGAAGAGCGCGCCTTCACACCGGCCGAGGCCGATGCGGTGCGGGCGTTCCTGCAGGACCACCTGCGCAGGCTGGGGATCAACCTCGCCCTCGTCCCCGGGGACGAGGCACAGGCCCCAGTCTCTCAGGCGCTCTTCAACACACCCGGGTGGCAGGTCGTGTACATGGACTACCGGCACACCCTGCTGGCCGACACCACGACCGCGGCCGGGAAGGCCCTTGCTGACGGCGTCTGGAACGGAGCCACCCGCTTTCCAGCGGGGGAGGCGCAGGCGCTGACGCGCTGTTTCCTGCTCCTCCAGCGCGGGGACGAGGCCAGTCTGGGCGAGGCGTTCAGCCTCGCGGGGGAGGCCCTTGCCGTCGCACCTTCGCAGCGCGCTGTGACCTACGCGGCCCAGGCCGGCGAGGCGACCGGTCGGGGCGACGAGCTGGAAGCCCTGCTGCGGGCGACGGCCTCACGCTATCTCGACCAGCGGGAGGCGTTGCAGCGCCAGGATGGGTACTACCGGCCGCTGGTGGCGGCGTTTGCCGCCCTCGGCCATCTGCAGGCCCGCGCCCAGCAGCGGGGCGACGCCCGGCTCGCGGCGTGGGCCACGGACCATCTCCAGATCTGTCAGCGCGACGACGAAGCCGTCCGTCGCCAGATCATGTGGTGAGATCGGTCCGCGGCGCCGAGCGGCGCGCGTCGAGCCAGATGCCGGCCCCAAGCAGCAGGAAGACCATCAGCCCGAGCCAGTTGCCACCCCAGCCGGTGTTGCCGAGCTGCGGCACGAAATGGGTGCCGAGCTTCTCTTGAAGGGCATCGATCCCTCCCTTGAACACTCCGGCGAGGGCGCCGCCGGCGATCAGGCCCGAGGCGACGAGGGTGCCGCGGTCGTTGCGGGCCTTCTCGAGCCCCGCGTCGCCGCGCGCCGAGCGCTGCACGAACCAGGCGACGATCGCCCCGAGCAGGAGCGGCGAGTTGAGGTCCATCGGGAGGTACATGCCAAGGGCGAACGCCAGGCCCGAGACACCGACCATCTCGACCGCCACCGCGATGACGGCGCCGAGCCCGTAGAGGAACCACGGCGCCTCGCCGGCCGACATCATCGAGCGCGCCACCGCCGCCATGGCGTTGGCCTGGGGGGCCGGCAGCGGCTTGGGGTGAACGGCCGAGAGCACGAACCCATCCGTGTGGGCGAACAGCAGCATGACCGCGGTGACGGTGAGCGAGGCGAGGGCCGCGCCGCCGATCAGCGACCACTGAATGCGCCGGGGAGTGCCGCCCACCCAGTAGCCGATCTTCATCAGGGTGACCATTGAGCCGGTCATCGACAGCGCCGTGCACACGACGCCGCCGATCAGCAGCGTCGCCAGCATGCCCTCGTCGCCGGTCAGTCCGAGGCGGGAGAGGACCACGGCGGCGACGATGAGGGTGGTGAGGGTCATCCCTGAAACCGGGGTGATCGAGATCATGGCCACGGCCCATGCCGAGACGGCCGCGAAGAGGAACGAGATGACGAGCGTCAGGCCGAGCGCAATCAGTGCCTTGGAGGTCGCCCCCGGCATCCCGGCGAGGACCACGAAGCGGAAGTAGAGGCCGATGGCGACCGAGGTGATGGCGGAGAAGATCGCCACCTGCCCCATCGGGATGTCGCGCTCGGTGCGGATCGCCTCGGCGCCGGTGCCGCCCTTGCCGAGGCGGCGCAGCTCGCCCAGGACGGTGCGCAGGGCCTGCACGATGACCGGGCTCATCTTGAGGATCGAGATGAGCCCTGCCGCGAAGATGCCGCCGATGCCGATCAGGCGGACGTAGTTGCCGAAGATGCCCTCGGCGTCGAGGCCAGACACCGGCGGCAGCCCGGGGAGGAGCCCGCCCTGCACCTGCGCCCCGATCCGGGCGACCAGAGGCACCAGCACCCAGAACGACAGGACCGACCCGGCGCAGATGATGGCCGCGTAGCGCAGCCCGATGATGTAGCCGAGCCCCATCACCGCCGCGGAGGTGTTGAGGGTGAAGACCGCCTTGAGTCGGTTGGTGAGGGTCTCGCAGGCGGGGACGAGCGAGGTGGTGAAGGTGTCGCGCCACGCCTCCATGCCGGCGGCGAGGTAGTCGAGCACGAACCCGATCCCCATGGAGCCGATGAGGACGAGGCCCGCCCGTCCGCCCTTCTCGCCCGTGACGATGATCTCGGTGGTGGCGGTGGCTTCGGGGAACGGCAGCTTGCCGTGCATCTCGGCCACGAAGTAGCGGCGGAACGGGATCAGGAACATGACGCCGAGCACGGCGCCCAGGAAAGGCACCAGGAAGATCTGCGAGAAGCTGGAATGGGCCTCGAGGTTGAGCACGAAGATGGCCGGCATGACGAAGACCGACCCGCCCACGACGATCCCGGCCGTGGCGCCCAGGGTGGCGATCTGCAGGTTCTCGAGCATGGTCGAGGGGCGCCGCTTGAGGAACTTCGATCCCACCATGGAGAGGAAGACCGCGATGATGGCGATCGGGATCGCGGTCTCGACGCCCTGGCCGAGCTTGAGGGCGAGGTAGGCAGCCGCCGCC
>DAONEV010000160.1:0-9265 GCA_035403265.1 Thermoanaerobaculaceae bacterium
TGCTCTGATCCGTGGCGGTCGTGCCGCCAGGCGCCTCGTCGAAGTAGAACAGTAGCTGTGTACTCGCGTCGCTCGCGGGTTGATCGACTGGAGGGGGAAACGACGGGCCGGAATAGCGGGAAATGTCGGAGACCCGAAGCCAGTCGATATAGCCACCGAAACCACTCACCACGGGGAGGCGTGAGATGGCGCCGATAGCAGGCAACCCGGCGCTGTTGCCGATCGTTCCCGTCGCGGCTCTTGACCCTACCAGGCCGCCGTCGAGGTACATGCGCTCCTCGGATCCGTCGAAGACCACGGCGACGTGATGCCAGACGTCGAGGGTCACCTCGGTCGAGACGATGAGAACCTCGGTCTCGTTGACGGGCCAGTTGAAGGCTCGCAGCGTTCCAGGGTTCCCGGGTCCGACATAGAGTGCCTTGTCCTCGGCTCCGTTGGTCCACTCGTCGAAGACAATGCCGGTGCGGTTGAAGTCGGCGGTGAACAGTATCCGTGCCTCGTAGGTGGAGGCCCCGGACAAGGTGGTGCCGCTGCTGACCTGGATCGTGTCAGTGGCGTTGGCAAACAGCGCGACGCCCGCGAATGCTCCATCGGCACAGGACACGGCAATGAGAAATGCACTTTGCGCGATCGCCCTTGTCTTCATCGCACCTTCCTTCTGCCTGCTGGTCCGGGAGCAGGGACGCTTCTGGGGAGTCTAGCCGTGGGTCGGGTGTTGTCAAGATCCGGGCGAGGCCGTCTCATGAACCCCAAGGTGAAGTGGCAGGTTGAGAGCGGGCGTCGAGCCCTTGGAACGAGAGGCGTGCTGGCGCCCAAGGCTCGACGAGCGGAACCGGTCCTCGCCGATCTGAGCACGACCGCACGTCGGATAGGCTCCGACGGCGTGGTGGGAGGCGGGCCAGGAGCACGGGCTAAGATGGCAGCCGGCTTGGCCGCCTGGACGCGGCCTGGAGGACGCGATGCAGGGCATGGCGAAGGCATTTCTCATGGGGATCGAGCGAAGCGCGAGGTTCGTGGAGGTCTTCACGCGCGGTCTGGAAGGGGAGGACTGGTACGCACGGCCAGCGGGGGTGCCCAACCCGGCGATCTGGACGCTCGGGCACATTGCCTACCACCGCGGCCTGTTCTACGAGATGGTCACCGGCGAGCGGACCTACCCGGAGCCATGGAAAGCCCTGTTCGACATGGGCTGCACGGCACTCGGCGATCCGCATGGGTATCCCGGGGTCGAGGAGTGCCTGGCGTACATGGAGCGGACGCTCGGGCTGTGGCGCACATACCTGGAATCGGCCAGCGATGAGGAGCTTGCCGCCTCGACACCGAGCTGCGTGCCGCGTCTCCCGACGCGGGCCGCCGTGCTGAGCCACTGTGCCGTGCACGAGTCTCACCACACGGGAAGCCTGGCGATCGCCCGCCGCCTGCTCGGCAAGGATCGAGTCGTCTGACCTCCCGAGCCGCCGCGGGAGGTGTCGATCATGGAAGTCGAACCTCCTCGATCGGCGGACGTATGCGACGGTACGAGCCGTCGGCACGCGACAAGGCCGACCGGAATGGGGCGAGCATGGATCGCAAGGAATTCCTGAAGAATGCATGCGGGCTTGGCGTGTGTGGCTGCGCGTTGAGCCTCCTTGGCGGGCCCGGTCCGCTGCAAGCGGCCGAAGCTCCCACCGAGGACCAGAGGCTGCTCTTCGCCCGGTATCAGCTCGCGAAGCTGCTCGGGTTCATGGCCACCGACACGTCGGTGGATGCCTGCGCCGGAATGCTCGAAAAGACCGGCCGTGAGTGCGCAAGGCTGGGCCAGCTCGGCACCAAGTTCAAGGGTGATCCTGAGGGCTACTTCGCCACAGCCAGGAAGGCCTGGGGCACCGAGTTCACCTGGGACAAGCCGACGGGCGTCATCACCGTGGCCGTGGCCGAAGGGGATTGTGGCTGCCCCTTGGTTGACAAGCGACGGACGCCGGCAGTGTGGTGCAACTGCTCTGTGGGGTACCAGAAGGAGAGCTTCGAGGCCATTTTCGGCCGGCCGGTCCAGGCGCGGTTGAGGGAGTCCAAGCTGGGCGGCGCCAAGCGCTGCGTCTTCGAGGTTACCCTGGCGTAGCCAGCGATTGGACCGGCACGTGAGCGGGCTCCGACCCGCTGTCCGAGCCGATCCCTCAGTTGTGTGCGGCGCCCTAGAACTGAGGCAGGAGCAGGAAGTAGCCGACTGCCATGGCGAGCAGGACGATGGTGCGCCGCAGGAAGCGCCTCGTGATCTGCTTGACCTCCACGGGGTCGAGCTGAGGGTCCAGCGCCTCCTGCCGCTGGGCAACGATCCACAGCGCCGTGAGCGCCGCCACATGCAGCCAGGCGCCACCCAGGTAGGCAATCACCGCGATCCGGTTGCCGGGGTAGCGCCCGACGAGCGCGGCGCAGAACGGGAAGAACGCTGCAGTGGCCATCAACCACAGGTGGACGACCAGCAGGGATCTGGTAATGCGGTGCAGACAGCGATACAACTGCTGGTGCCTGAACCAGAAGATGCCGAGCATGACGATGCTCAGCAGCCAACTGCCGAAGGCCGGCGCGTGGTGAGCAAAGTGCTGCAGGAGCTCCGCGCTGGATCGGCGCTCGGCGAGCTCGGGGATCTTCAGCTCCAGCACCAGGATCGTCATCGCGATGGCGAAGATGCCGTCGTAGAGAAACTCCAGACGGGTCTTGCTGATAGGGGCTGTCAGGATGTTCGTTGGGGATTCGGTCATGGCGCTCACCCTTCGTGTCAGCTCACAACTCACCGGCTCGGGTCCCGGCCGCAGACCTGGTTACGGGACCCAATCGTGCGGTGATCTTACGCCGCGACCTTCGGGAGCAGGGGGACCTTTCGTGAATGCCGGACGTGGACGACCGGCAGCCGTGGCGATTCCAGGCCGGGGCTCCGCACAGCGCTATTGGGATGACATGCCAGGTGCCACCGGGTCCCAGCGTGAATCGGTTTCGACGCGTCCCGCCAGAGAAGGCGGGAACGCACCCTGCGTGGACCTGTCCTGGGCCTTGCAGCGACCGACTAGATCTCCTCGATCTTGCAGTCGACGACGTGCTTCTTGACCGAGGCGATGCCATTCTCGAGCGCCGCGTCGGAGGAGTACTCCTCGCTTTGGCCGATGACCTGGCCATTCGTGGCGATGAGCACGAAGTACGGCTTGCCGCGCTTCGAGACCTTGCGCTGGAAGCGGCCGTCATCAGTGCCGTTGCGCTGGACCGAGGCGATACCGTTCTTCGCGCTCGCCTTGGACTTGTACTGCTCACTGACGAGAATCACCTGACCGTTGGCGGCCTTCAGCACGAAGCTGAACTGACCAGAAACGCCGACCCGAAGCTCGAACTTGCCTGCCATCGTGATTCCTCCCGCGCTCCAGTCTAGCTCACATCTCTCGCCGATTTCGGTCCGGGCGCAGCAAGCCATCCATCAGGTCCGGGCAGATGGGCTGGCACGTGACGAGGCGCGGAACCGGCTATCCGCGCCCTGCCGAGCTCCGGCGCGAGCCCTGGGCCGGCCACCGCTCGATCTGGCGCCGATGCCGCAGTAGGTGGACGATCGCGTGCTCAAGCATCATCTCGGGATTGTAGACCGGCCCCCAGCGGACCTCGAACCGCACCAGCTCGGCCGGCGAGGGGTCCTCGTACCACCCCGCGAGCGCCTCCTCCGTGTACTGCATCGCCGCGGCCAGGGCCGGGCGCACGGCAGCGGGCGTGGCCAGCCCCTTCGGATCAGCCGCGAACGCCTCGATGGTGGGCATCCCGCGTGCCTTGCGGATGTAGTCGGAGTAGCGGTGCGCCGCGCCGACGGCGTGGGCGCAGATCATCTGCCTCGAAGTCGTGTCGGGATCGTCGCTCGCCCGGGTCCGGACGTACACCCCCGGAGCGAGGGCCTCGACGACCTGGCAGAAGCCCTCCGCGGCGCGGGCATACTCGTCCATCAGAGCGCCGAAGAGACCGGAAAGACCAGGCCGGTTCAGAAACCCATATCCAGGTGCACCCATGGCTCCCCCTCCATGATCCGCGCGGACCGGCCGCCTTGGCCCACCGCTTCGACGGGCGCGTCGCTCTGGCGAACAGGCCGGCCGCCTCCCGTTGCAGGTCCTGACGAACAGAGGTGCTCGTCTCCATCCTCTCGATGATAGGTCCGCACTGGGCGCGGCGCCTGCAAGTCGGGGAGGCGGGACCAGCCCGGTCGCGGGGAGACCAGGCAGCGATCATGGCGCCCAGCAATCCACGATGTTCGGAATGGATCCTGTGTCCCTGTCGGTCTGCTCGGAACCCGTCAAGAGCGTCCAGAGTGACGAACGTGGCACCGGCCCGCGATGGCCTTGACGCCGGTTAGCCCGAGCAGACCCGCGAGGAGCCCAAGTCCCCCGAGAGTGAATGCGGGAATCGGTTCGACTCGGCTGAACGATGCCACACACGTCTGGTTGGCCAGTACGGTGACGGTGCAGGATGGGTGGCGGCCGCATGAGGCACAGTCCCCGCTCCAGCCTGCAAGCACCCATCCGGCTTCCGGCGCGGCCTCCAACTGCACAATGGTGCCACCCGGCCAACTCTGGGAACAGTCGCCCGGACAGAGGATCCCCGGTGGAGTTGAGACTACGCTCCCGTGCTCTGACACCCCCACCGTCACTGTGAATGTCGAAGCTGAGGAGAGCATGCTGTCCAGGCTTGCGAGGTAGGCATCGAAGCCGCCATTGTGGCTTCGGTCGAAAGTCTCGGCTGTGGAAGGGAAGTCCGAGGAGTCTGTGTGTCCCGTGACGATGACGCTTCCCGAGCCATCCAGAAGCATGTCGAGAGCGAACTCGGTACCGGTCCCCCCGAGGAACGTGGAGGCGAGCAACGATGTCAAGGTCGAGTCCAGTCGCGACACGAACACGTCCCGCGCACCGTTGAAGGTGGTGTCGAACGCCGCTGTCGTCGTGGGAAAGTCGGAGGAGTCCGTGTCCCCCGTCACCAGGATGGCGCCCGACCCATCCACCGTCACAGCGCGAGCGTAGTCGTCACCGCTCTTCCCGCCAAGGATGGTCGCGGCTTGCAGGTCCGCGAGGGTTGGATCGAGGCGTGCGACAAAGGCGTCGTCGCCCCCTTCGAAGCTGGGGTCGAAGGCGCCTACGGTCCTCGGAAAATTCGGGGATGCCGTCGAGCCGGCCAGCAGAACGTTTCCGGAGAGATCCAGAGCTAGACCCTGGGCGGCGTCGTAACCATTGCCTCCCAAGAAGGTGGAGGCTTGCAAATTCTTGAGACTCGAATCGAGCCGCACGACAAACACGTCGCTGGAGCCATTGTGAGTCGTGTCGAATGCGCCCATCGTCGCCGGGAAATTGGAGGACTCAGTGAATCCAGTCAAGATGATAGCGCCCGAGACGTCGACTGCGAGGGAGAACGCCCAGTCCCTCTCGCTCCCTCCCACCAAGGTGGATGCCTGAAGGGTCGTCAAGCCAGAGTTCATCCTGGCCACGAAGACGTCCTCGATACCGTTGAAGCTGGTGTCGAACGCTCCGACAGTCGTTGGGAAGTTCGAGGACCCCGAGTATCCGGCCACCACCACGTCCCCCGACGCGTCCAAAGCCAGCGCCATCGCAGCATCATTCCCTGTGCCCCCGAAGTAGGTTGAACCCAGCAAGGAGTCGAGGCCTCCATTCAAGCGCACGACAAAGACGTCGTACCCGGAGGCGCCGCTGAACGTCCTGTTGAGCGCCCCGGAGGTCGTCGGATAGTCAGTCGAGTCCGTGAATCCCGTCACCACGACAGCCCCGGAGCTGTCGATGGCCAGGCTCTGGGCATAGTCGTAACCGTTCCCGCCGACGACAGTGGAAGCCTGGAGGGTTGTGAGCGCGGGATCGAAGCGTGAGACGAAGGCATCGCCGCCGTCGAAGCTGGTGTCGAACGCACCCGCCGTGGTCGGAAAGTCCAGGGAGAGTGTCCGTCCGGCCACAAGCACATTCCCCGATCCATCCGTGGCGAGGGCCAAGGCCCTGTCGAAGGAGCCCCCTCCCAGGAAGGTGGAGGCCAGGACCGGATCGATGACGAGCGGCCAGCGTGGATCGTGTCCGCGCACAACGAACCCGTAGCTGTGTGCCCCGAGAACCCGCCAGGCGACCTCGACATCGCGGCGCCCCGATGGTGTCTCCTGGAAAGCGAGAGGGCTGGAAAATCGCACTTCCCCCCGCTCAGTTCGGACCGCCAGCGCACCAGCGTCAGTCAGAGCGACCCTCTCGGCCCCCTGGAGCTCGATGCGAATCGCCTTGGGATCGGTCCCGGACGCGAGAAGGAACACCTTCTCGACGTCCTCCCCGCGGGCGTGGAGCTTCACCTCAATTCCCGGCCAGACCTCCCCCAGGCTGACTGTCCAGAAGGTGGGCTGCTTGCTCCTCCACTTCGCCGGGTCGGTCCCCTTGAAGACGGTCACGAGGGCTGACGAAGGCTCCTCGCCCTTCGGCTCCGAGTCGCTTGCGCCCAGGAACCGCTCGACGAGTGCCACTCCTTGGCAGGGAGCTGGCGAAGGGTCGTACCCCGAGCGAGTCAGACTGTTCGGGCCATCGCTCTCCGATCTCGGCAAGACGTACACGACCTCGCCTTTCCTCGTGACCAACACCCTGCCGGCGAAGGTCTGAGCGTAGAAAGCAACCTCTCCGGTGATCTGCCCACTGTTCGAGACGAATGGCAACCGGGCCGAGGCAAGGGCGTGATCCTTCACGTGAAGTTGCTCTGGCGGCACTCGAGCCGCACCAACGCGGGCCGCAAGAGTGCACAGAACGCAGAAGATGACGGGCCGCAGCCTTGTCCTGCCTCGGTAGCGTTGCATTGCGATCTTCCCTTCCTTCCGCATTCTAGCCCGACCACGAACCCTGCCGACGGGAATGTCGGGACCTGAAGAGGTGGGCAGAATGCGAGCTGGTTCGCGACTCGAGTCCACCTTGCATCTTGAATCCCTGAGCGCCACCCGGCACGCCATTCCACTCATTGTGGATCCGCATCCAGACGGGGCGACTCTGTTGACGGTCATCTTTCTTTGGGTCCCGGTCCACACCTGTCGACATTGCTGAGGCGAGAGGTCAGGTCCCAGGGGGCATTGCCTGGGAACCTGTCGAGCGAGAGCGGGTCGCGGCCCTCAGGGCCAAGACGATCCTCCCTGTCACTGTGCTTGGCGATTGGGGCTACACCCAGCCTTTGACAAAGTCGAGCGAATCTAATGGCTGGTGCCCATCTGTCGAATCGGTGGGCGGTCCGGGGGGCAGATCGCCTGGTCAACTCGACGCTTCTCGGCAGCCTCTGTCCACGGGGCGCGAGATGTGGTGGAATAGGCCGCATGAGCGTGAGACGTCTGTGGACCTCGCTACCGGAACCGAAGAGGCGGGAGGTGGCCCATGCCATCGCCCAGGCGTACCAGCCGGAGGGCTTGCCGCCGGACGTGGTAAGGCTCGTCGCCGGGGCCATTGGATTTCGGGTATCCGCCATCCGTCGCGGCGATGTCGGCCAGACGGCCTCCTGCCTGTACCGGGCCTTGCCCGCGCTGCCCCCCGAGGCGGCCACGACGCTCCTGGTCAGGTACCACACGGCGGCCCAGGTGGAGCTCCTGTCGGACGTCTATGACGCGCTGGGTGTCGAGCATGACGGAGTCGAGGTCGAGGATGCCGTGCTCGAGAAAGCCGTCGACCCGGACGCCGCGGTGCGCGGGGTGGCGGCCCTGGTCGGGAAGCATGCCACCGAGGACCTGCACTTCTGCTTCGGCGTGATGGAGCTGGTGTGCTCGCCGGCGTGGCATCCCGCGGTCGTCGCCGTGAGGACATCCCTGGAGGGCGAACCGCCGCCAGGTCGAACCGGGCAGTAGCCGCGGGTACGGGCCACCAGGTACTCCGTCACGTCCGCCGCATGAGCGCCCGCATGCGGGGCACGTCGGACGGGCCGAGCGGTGGGATTCGCACCGCCCCCGGCTCGATCATTTCCCAGACTGCGTCCTGGCCGCGCGGCTGGTCGCGCAGGAGGTACATGGCTTCGGTGTTGGCGGGCCACACTGTGGCCAGCGGCTCGTCGAGCGACGGCAGGGCTCGAGCACATCCGAGATGGTGTCGGTCGTCCGCGTCGACCAGGGCGACGAGCGGCCCGGCATCGACGAGAATCACGTGTCCGTCCGCGCCGCCAGCTCGCGTGCCACCCGCGCTCCATCGCTGGCTGAGCGCTGGGGGTCGCCCCCGTGCACGCACCTGACCAGATCGGCCATCAGCGCGGCGGGTGACGTCTGCTTCTCCTCACGCTCCAGCCCGCTCTCGAGGGCTTCCCGGACCGCTTCGGACGCGGGCAGCCGCCGGAGCTTCGCGGCGCTCAGCAGCTTCTGCCGCATCTCGGCGCTCAACCTCACCGCCATCGCCTCGCCCATGGTCACGTCCACGATCACCGTATCGCACTCTGCAATACAAGAGGCGCCTCATCCCGGGGAAGACACCGGGTGAATTGCTTCCAGCTTGAGGTACCAGCGGTCCACCGTTGTCTCGTGCGTCCAGACGAGCTGTGTCCCGCCGCCCAGCCCACCCGCGGAACGGCTGGTATCGAGGCCACTGAAGACACTGAAGTTGCAGGCGCGTCGGGCAAGCGGATGATGGGTAACCATCTGAGCTTGGGGACCAGGAGTGCCAATCACCTACTGATTCCGATCGGGTCGAGGCAAGCTCCCGCCACAAGCGCCATGACCGGCCCGCGCTATCGTCCAGATGGCTGGTTCGTGACCAGCACCTTGAGCGCTGCGACCTCGGCTCGCAAGGCTGCGAGCTCGGCCCGCTGGCCCTCGATCAGAGCCTGCTGCTCGCGGATCGCCTCGACCAGCGTGGCGTCGAACGCGAACGGCAGCGTGAGGGCGAGCACCCCCTCGCCAGGCCCCACCAGGCGGGCATCTTCGCCCTGAGGTGCCACCTCCTGCACCCACTCCGGAAAGACGCGCGCCACGTCCTGGGCGAGGAACCCCTGCTCCACCTCGTGCCCCCCGTGCGCCGCCGGGTGGACCCAGGCGAACGAGACGCCGCGGAGCCGCAGCAGGCGGTCGAGAGCCCCCTCGAGTGGGTGGATGTCGCGCTTGAGCCGCGCGTCCGAGGTGTTTGCCCACGACCCCCCGCCGGGCTTGCCGGCGGAGTCTGTCGCGAGCTGAAGCTGGTACGAGCCCCCGGTCATGCCGATCGCCACCCGTTTGGTGTCGAGGTCGCCCCAGATCAGGGTGCCGAGCCCGTTGCCGATGAAGAGCTGGTTGTTGCCG
>DAONEV010000161.1:0-9256 GCA_035403265.1 Thermoanaerobaculaceae bacterium
GACGCCGCAACCCGCGCGGACGCTTCCTCTGCCTGGCTGACGTCCGCGAGACCGGCGTAGCTGTGGACGACGGCGCCGAACCGGCGCTGGGCGGCGAGAAGCTGTCCGGACGCCTCGAGCGCCCGGGCGGCGTCGAGATCGGCGCGGCACGCGGCGTCGACCAGTTGGGCATCCCGCTCCCTCAGACCCTCCCGCATGGCCTGGACCTCCATCCACTGCACCGCCAGCGCCGCCAGCTCGGGGGGCATCCACTGGTGCGGCCCCTGGAAGATCTCGAGGCGGTGGTGGGCGCCCGCCTCGCCGAGTGCCGCGTCGAGCTTGCGGGTCCCCTGGTAGTTGAAGTCGGTGTCGCCGGCCGCCGCGAAGCTTGCGTAGGTTGCGCGCTGGGGCAACAGCTCGGGGATGAACCGACCTCCCGAGGCGATCACGCCGGCCAGCGCACCGGGCGGTTTGCCCAGCGCCCAGGCGAGATGCGCGCCGCCAGAAAACCCCGCGGCATAGATGCGCTTCGGGTCGACCGCGAAGCGGAGATGGACCTCCGGCCACATGGCGTCGAGGGCCCTGACGTTGGGATCGGCCGGGCCGTCGGAGCGCGTGTCGTAGGACGACAGCACGATCCACCCGTACCGCTCCGCCGCCTCCCGGAACAGCTCCAGCGCCACCACCGCCCGCCCTCGCGGGTCCATGACCAGCAGCGCCGGCCATCTTCGCTCGGGGCTGTACGCCCCAGGCAGGTAGAGGGCATAGGTCTGGGTCGGGTCCCGCTGGCTGCTGACACGCTCCACCACCTGACCCGTCGGGAAGCCAGACGGCGCCTGGGCGGAGGCCAGCGAGGCCATGAGGGCGAGGCAAGCCCCGATCACCTTCACGCCCCAGCCTACGCGATCCTTCGCCAGGGGTTGCAACCGGGGCGATCGGACGGGCAAACCAACAGCCTGCCGACGACGTACACTCCGCGTGGCACAGCCTCGTAGGATTCCCTTGCGCTCACCGTCACTCGCCGTCCTTTTCCTGCTGACCACGGCCATGTCGGCGTCCGCCGCGACGCCAGCGGCCCGGCAGCTTTCCCCGGACCTCACGGTACAGGAGCTCGCTCCGGGCGTGTGGCTCCACACCTCCTGGGCCAACGTCCCGGGCTTCGGGCGGGTGGCGGCGAATGGCCTGGTGGTGGCCTCCGGGGGTGAGGCTGCGGTCCTGAACACGCCGTGGAACGACGCCCTCACGGCTCGCCTCATGAACTGGATGGCCTCGTCCCTCGCGGTACGCAAGACCACCGTGATCCCCACTCACGCCCACGGGGACAACCTGGGGGGATTGGCCGAGGCGCATCGGCGGGGCGCCAGCTCGCTGGCCCTCGACGCCACGCGCGAGCGTGCACGGAAGGACGGCAAGCCAGTGCCGCTGCAGGGATTCGCGGGCCTGACCACGCTCCGGGTGGGCAGTCGCACTCTGGAGCTTCGCTTCCCGGGCGGTGGCCACACCCCGGACAACATCGTCGCGTGGCTGCCCGATGTCGGGCTCCTGTTCGGCGGGTGCCTGGTCAAGAGCTCCAGCGCCACGGACCTCGGCAACACCCGGGAGGCGGTGCTCGACGACTGGCCCGTGACGATCCGGCGAGTCATGGATCTGTACCCCGCAGCCAGGCTGGTCGTCCCCGGGCACGGTGATCCCGGCGGTCCCGAGCTGCTCCTCCACACCCTCGACCTGCTGCGGAGCGCCGCCAGGCCGCCCGACGTCAAGTGACCTTCCAGCACCTCAAGGAGACCTCATGCCCGACGCCATTCTCGCCGCCATCGACTCCTACCGCGACTGGGCCGTGGAGCTCCAGCGCGGCCTCACCGCCGTCCCCGCTCTCAGCCCTGACAGCGGCGGCGAAGGCGAGCTCGCCAAGACCGAGTGGCTGCAGGCCGAGCTCGAGAAACTGCCGTTCGACAGCATCGAGCGCTTCGACGCCCCCGACGCCCGAGCCGCGGGCGGCGTGCGGCCGAACCTGGTCGCCCGCCTGCGTGGCACGTCGTCGGCCCGGACGGTCTGGATCATGTCGCACCTGGACATCGTGCCACCCGGCGATCTCTCGAGGTGGCAGAGCGACCCCTACACGCTGCGGGTCGAGGACGGCAAGCTCTTCGGTCGCGGCGTCGAGGACAACCAGCAGGCGGTGGTGTCGAGCCTGCTGGTGGCACGCGCCTTCATGGACACCGGCACGCGGCCGCCGGTGGACCTGGCGCTGCTGTTCTGCGCCGACGAGGAGACCGGCTCCCAGTACGGCGCCCACTATCTCGCAGAGCATCACCCCATGCTCTTCGGGCCCAGCGACATGTTCCTCGTCCCGGACGCCGGCCTGCCCGACGGCTCGCTCGTGGAGGTGGCCGAAAAATCCATCTGGTGGTTGCGGATCCGCACCACCGGGAAGCAGTGCCACGGCTCGACACCCGAGCTTGGGATCAACGCCTTCCGCGCCGCGTCGGATCTCGTGACGCGCCTGGGGTCGCTCTATGCGACGTTCGGCGCCGTCGACCAGGTCTTCGCGCCGCCGATCTCCACCTTCGAGCCCACCAAGAAGGAGGCGAACGTCCCGAATGTCAACACCATCCCTGGGGACGACGTGTTCTACGTCGACTGCCGGGTGCTGCCCTGCTACCCCCTCACCGAGGTAGAGGCAGAGATCCGGCGCCTGGCCGTCGAGGTGGAGCAGGCGTGGGGCGTCACCGTCGCCATCGAGGACGTCCAACGCGCCCAGGCGGCGCCGCCCACCAGCCTCGAGAGCGACGTCGTGAAGCTGCTGCTCGCGGCCATCCGGCAGGTGCACGGCATCACACCCGAGCCGCGCGGCATCGGCGGCGGCACCGTCGCGGCGGTGTTCCGCCAGCTCGGCCTGCCGGCGATCGTCTACTCCCGGATCGAGGAGACCGCTCACCAGCCCAACGAGTCGTGCCTGTTGGAGAACCTCGTCTCCGACGCCAAGGTCTTCGCGGTGACGGTGCTCGGCGCCGGAGCCTGACGACTCGACCAGGGGCGCGAGGTCCACCGGCGCGGCCGAGGAGCTGCGCTACACTGCCTGAAGCACCACACGCCCGGATCGCTGCGGCCGGAACCGGCGGGACGGCGGTTCGGCTTCGGGGGTGAGCGATGCAGATCAAGACCTTCCAGGTCATCCCGAGACTTCCCCAGCGTCTCGCCGGGCTCCGGGAGATGGCCTACAACATCATGTGGTCATGGAACGAGGAGATGCGCGCCCTCTTCGTGCGCCTCGACCGGGAGCTGTGGGACAAGACCTACCAGAACCCCGTGCTGGTGCTCGGCACCATCGCCCAGAGCCGTCTCGACGAGTTGGCCCAGGACGAGGGTTTCCTGTCCAACTACGACCGCACCCTTGCCCACTTTCAGGCCTACATGCGCGAGGGCTCCTGGTGGGACAAGCGATACAAGGAAAAGCCGGTCATCGCCTACTTCTCGGCCGAGTTCGGGCTCGCCGAATGCCTGCCCATCTACTCGGGGGGGCTGGGCGTGCTCGCGGGTCACCACCTCAAGAGCGCCTCGGACCTCGGCGTGCCCCTGGTGGGTGTCGGCCTGCTCTACCAGCAAGGGTACTTCCGGCAATACCTGACCGCCGACGGCTGGCAGCAGGAGTCGTATCAGGACAATGACTTCTACAATCTGCCCGTTGAGCCGCTGCAGGACAAGGGCGGCCATCCCCTGACCGTCGAGGTGCGGCTCGCGGGGCGTCCCCTGACGATCGGCGTCTGGCGCGCCATGGTCGGCCGGGTGCCGCTGCTCCTGCTCGACACCAACCGCCCAGAGAACCCCCGGGACCTCCAGGACATCACCGACCAGCTCTACGGCGGCGACCAGGAGAACCGCATCCGCCAGGAGATCGTCCTGGGGGTCGGTGGCCTGCGGGCGCTGCGCGCGGCCGGGCTGGACCCCGAGGTGTGCCACATGAACGAGGGCCACTCGGCGTTCCTCTCCCTCGAGCGGATTCGCGTCCTCATGCGCGAGCACAAGCTCACCTTCCTCGAGGCGCTCGAGGCCGTGCGCGCCGGAAGTGTCTTTACCACCCATACGCCGGTGCCGGCGGGGTTCGACATCTTCCCTCCCGAGATGGTGGAGCGCTACTTCGGCGAGTACATGCAGGAGGTCGGGATCGACCGCGAGCAGCTCCTGGCCATGGGCCGCGGCGACGGCAACAACGGCTTCAACATGGCCGTGCTGGCGCTCCGCACCACGGCGTACGCCAACGGGGTCAGCCGCCTGCACGGGGAGGTCTCCCGCGAGCTCTTCCACCGTTTCATGACGAACCTGCCGGTGGAAGACGTGCCGATCGGCCACGTCACCAACGGCGCCCACACCCGGTCCTGTGTCTCCAAGGAGATGTCGGGGCTCTTCGACCGCTACCTCGGCCCAGACTGGTGGCGGCATCCCGGGCTCTCCGAGACCTGGTCCGCCGTCGACTCGATCCCCGACGAGGAGCTGTGGGCCACCCACGAGCGCCGCCGCGAGCGCCTGGTGGCGTTCTCCCGCCAGCGCCTGGTCAGGCAGATGGAGCAGCGCGGCGCCTCGGGACGGGATATCGAGCGGGCGCGGGGGGTTCTCGACACCCGCACCCTGACGATTGGCTTCGCGCGGCGGTTCGCGACCTACAAGCGGGCGACACTGCTGTTCTCCGACCCCGAGCGGCTCAAGAGCATCCTGCTGAACCCCGAGCGCCCCGTGCAGATCATCTTTGCCGGCAAGGCCCACCCCAAGGACAACGAGGGCAAGGAGGTCATGAAGCGCGTGGTCGGGTTCTGCCAGAACGAGGAGCTGCGCCGGCACCTCCTGTTCCTCGAGGACTACGACCTGGTGATGGCCCGCTACCTCGTGCAGGGCGTCGACGTCTGGCTCAACACGCCGCGGCGCCCCATGGAGGCCTCCGGCACCTCGGGGATGAAGGTCCTGCCCAACGGCGGGCTGAACCTCTCGATCCCCGACGGCTGGTGGGCCGAGGCGTACCAGCCCGAGGTCGGCTGGACGATCGGCAAGGGTGAGGAGTACGAGGATCTCTCGTACCAGGACTCGGTCGAGTCCAACGCCGCCTACGAGCTGCTCGAGAAGGACATCGTGCCCCTCTTCTACTCGCGCGCCGTGGACGGCCTGCCCCGCGCCTGGATCGCCCGCATGAAGAAGTCCATGCGCATGCTCACGCCGGCGTTCTCGACCAACCGCATGATCTGGGAGTACGCCGAGCGCTACTACCTGCCCGCATCCCGCCACTTCGCCAGCCTCGCCGCCGACAACATGGCCAAGGCACGGGCGGTGTCGGCCTGGCTCACTCGCGTGCGCGCCGCCTGGCCCGAGGTGCGGGTCGAGAGCGTCGACTCGGTGGGTCCGACCGCCCAGTGCGAAGGGCGCGGCTACGACGTGCGTGCCGTCGCCGCTCTCGGCAAGCTCTCCCCCGATGACGTGACCGTCGAGATCTACTTCGGACCCCTCGACCCGGACCGGGAGATCACCTCCCCGGCTGCCGTGGCCATGACCCTGGAGGAGAAGCAGGACGCGGGAATGGTGCGCTTCCGGGGCACGATCCCCTGCGAGCGCTCGGGCATGATCGGCTACACCGTGCGCGTGCGCCCGTCGCACCCCGACGCTCCGAACCTCATGGCGACCAACCTGATGACGTGGTGGTGACCACCCGCCCGCCTGGGTAGTCAGGTAGTCAGCTCATCAGGGAATCAGCTCCCCCGCCCCGAGTCCTCGTAGGAGCGGCATTCCTGCCGCGACCGGACCGCGGACATGCCAGGACCTTCCCGATCGGAGCAAGATTGCCCCTCCCACAACGGCACGATGCACTCAACGTTGGGAAGGGATGGGCCGTACACTGGGCAGGGACGCGTGCATGCCTGACTTTCTGCGAGATCCGAGCCTGGACGAGATGGTGCGGCGCCTCAACCAGGGTGTCGCCACACCGGACGAGGAGCATGCCGAGATCGAGCCGGACGCCGGCACTCCCCTTCCCGCCGCCACCACCCTGACCTCGGAGAGCGACCCGCTGGTCCGCCTGCTCCAGCAGGTGGTGCGGCGGGGCGGTACCGACCTCCTCCTGGTGCCAGGCTCGCCGCCCGTCCTGCGGGTGGGCGGCCGCCTGGTGGCCACCGACGCCAGCCCGCTCGACGAGGAGGAGGTCCGGAGCCTGTTCACGCCCCACCTGTCGGGCCGCCTGCTGCAGCAGCTCCAGAGCGAGGGCGCCGTGGACCTCCCACTGCGCGTCGCCGGCAGCGGCGAGCGGCCCTGGCGGTTCCGCGTCAACCTGCACCGCCAGCGCTCCGGCCTCGCCGCCGCCGTGCGAACGCTGCCGCGCGAGGTCCCGACCCTCCCCGGCCTGAGCCTGCCGTCTTCCCTCGCCGACCTCGTACGAACCTCCCAGGGCCTGCTGCTGGTGTGCGGCCCGGCCGGGTCGGGCAAGACCACGACCCTGGCGGCACTGGTGGGCGAGATCAACCGCACCCGCACCTGTCACATCATCACGATCGAGGACCCGATCGAGTTCGAGCACCCCGGCGGGGCATCGCTCGTGGAGCAGGTCGAGGTGGGGGCCGACACGCCGTCGTTCGCCACCGCGCTGCGCTCCGCCCTACGGCAGGACCCGGACGTCATCGTCGTCGGCGAGATGCGCGACCTGGAAACCATCTCGATCGCCCTCACGGCGGCGGAGACCGGCCACCTCGTGCTCTCCACGCTTCACTCCCATGACGTCGCCCATGCCATCCACCGCGTCGTCGACGTCTTCCCGGCCGAGCAACAGAGCCAGATCCGCCAGCAGCTCGCCCTTTCGCTGCACGCCATCGTCTGCCAGCACCTGTTGCCCCGCGCCTCCGGCAGCGGTCGCATCCCCGCGGCCGAGGTGCTGCTCGCCAACCCCGCGGTGCGCCAGCACATCCGCCGCGAGCGTGTGCAGAACCTGCACCAGGAGGTCACCCTGGGCAAGCGCCTGGGCATGGTCACCCTCGAGGAGTCACTGGCCGGCCTCGTCAGGCGGGGCCTCGTGGCGCTCGAGGAGGCGCAGCTCCGCACCGCCCATCAGGAGGAGCTGGACGCCCTGCTGCGCACCTGACCTCGCCCCGGCTGGGGCGGGCTGGAATCGTCTGGCCGCTTGACGTGCTTCCCGAGACGGGCTAGAAGATGCCCCGGGAGGACGTCATGCCGCTGCACATCGATCCACACGAGCCGGAGTCGTGGCTGGTCGCCCGCGCCGTGCAGGTCCTGCGCCGCGGCGGCGTCGTCGTCCTCCCGACCGACACGGTCTACGCCTTCACCTGCGCCCTCTCGAGCGAGGACGGCATCGAGCGCTTGTATGGCGTCAAGGGGATCACCGGCGCCAAGCGGCTCTCCATCCTCGTCGACGACATCGCCACCGCCAGCCGCTTCACACGCGGCATCTCCAACCACGTCTTCCGCGCCATGAAGCGGGTCATGCCCGGCCCCTACACCCTCATCTTCCAGGCCAGCTCCGAGGTGCCGAAGATCATGCTGCACAAGCGCCGCACCGTGGGGCTGCGCATCCCCGACAACGCCATCGTCCAGGCCGTCCTCGCCGAGCTGGGCGAGCCCCTGCTGGCGTCCTCGGTGCGCAACGCGAGGGACGAGTTCCTGCTCGACCCGGTGGAGATCGCCGACACCCTGGCCGGTCAGGTGGACCTCGTGGTGGGAGGCGGCATCCTGGTCAACGAGGTTTCCACCGTCATCGACCTCTCCGAGGACGAGCCCGTCCTCGTCCGCGCCGGCAAGGGCGACCCCGCCATCATGGAGCTGCTGTCGTAGCTCGGCGGACGCAGCCCGCGGGCGGTCGGACGTCCCTTCCGCAACCGGGGAAGGCAGACTCAGGAGACGAGCCGCGGCTCGATGCGAATCTGTTGGCGAGATGTCAGGGTGTAGAGCAGGATCGGAAGGCCCCGGCGGCCGTCCACGGCCACTGGCTCGGTGCTGGCGGGGGCGCCGACGATGCGGACGCCGTTGACGCGGCGGTCCTCGAAGCGGTGGAGGTGGCCGTGGACGATCAGGCGCACGCCATGGGACACGCACAGAAGGCGCAGCGCGCGGCGGTCGGCGGCCGGGACCTCCTGGCCCCAGCGGGCCGGACCCTTGAGGACCGGCAAGCCCCGACGCTGCTGGGTGGCGGCGCGCGGGATGTTGGGGCTGTGGTGCAGCGCGACGAGCTTCACCGGCACGTCGTGGTGCTGTCGGAGCAGGCGGGCCAGCCGCTCGAGCTGGGGCATCCCCAGCTCCCCCACCGCATTGGTCAGAGCCGAGACGTTGCCAGGGTGCGAGGAATCGAGACCGAAGAGCACGAGCCTCCCGCCCGCCAGCACCTCGGCCCAGGGACGCGCCGGGGCGTCACCGCCCAGCGCCAGCCCGGCTTCGAGCCGCGCCAGGTCGTCGGCCACGCGCCGGCCCCGTCTCGCCACCGGGCGGATGCCGAGGCAGCACACGTCGTGGTTGCCCGGGATGACGCGGCACCGACCGCGCAGGCCAGCCGCCTCCAGGCCGCTCCAGAACAGCCGCCACGCCGCGAGATCGCCGCGGTCAGTGACGTCGCCAGTGGTCAGGATGAGGTCCGCCCCGCGCACCGCCGGATCGGCGAGGATGCGCCGGAACGCCGCGTTCATTCCGGTTTGTCGTCCGAAAAGCGTCGCCTCGCTGCGGGCATCCCGATCGTCGGCCGTGAGGTGGAGGTCCGAAAGCTGCACCACCCGGAAGCCACGATCGGCCACGCGCTCAGCTCCCGTCCCAGGGATTGCCGATTCCCGTCACCGCGCTGCACGCCTCCTCGCGCACCGCGGCGAGGCTGACCTGGTGCGCAGCCGCGGCGGCGGCGCAGACGTCCAGCTCCGGCTTGACGGAGACGACCCGGCCCTCGAAGACGCCGACCTTGACCGGGATGACCCCGAAGCGGGTCGGGGCGTCGACGATGTGGCGCTCGATCTCCGGCCGATAGCAGGCCAGCACCCGGACCCCCAGAGTGGCCCCTTCCTCGAACAACGCCGCCACCACCGCGTCGGCCAGGGGCGGCTCGACGAGGGCTCGCAGCTCGGTGATCGGACGCCCCTTGCGGCCGGCGCCGGAGAGGCACCACGCATCGAGCGCGCCCGCCCGGCGCACGCGATCAGCCAGCCACCCCAGCGTCTCGCCGCTCTGGTCGTCGATGGTCGTCTCGACGATCACCATGGCGCGCCCCGCCAGCCGCGGCGCCGCCTCCTCCAGCAGGAACGCCCGCAGGATG
>DAONEV010000162.1:0-9211 GCA_035403265.1 Thermoanaerobaculaceae bacterium
AGGGTGACGAGCTCGTGCTGGTATGCCAGCCGCACTTTCTGAGGCCGGGGCGGGGCCTGACACCCCACCGCAACCATCACCGCCAGCCAGATCAGACTCCTTCGCCGCATGATCCCCTGGGCATGGTACCGCAGAGCAGGTGTGAGGAGGAGGTGGCAAGACAAGTTCTGTGGACTCTGTCGAGGACATGAGGCCCGCGAGCCGGCCTCGCGTCCCACGTGGTCAGGGTGCTCACGGAAGCGCTGACGCGAAACGGCCACTGGCAGTGCAGCCGATCGCCGACGAGGAAAGACCCCGCGACCATTCGGCCGCGGGGTCCGCGAGCTCGCGACTGCGGGGAAGAGGCCTACTTGGCCTTGACCACGAAGTGGACGCGGCGATTGGCCTGCCAGGAGACCTCTCCCCGGCCAGGCATGAAGGGGCGGTCCTTGCCAAAGGAGATGAGGTCGAGCTGGCTTGCGGCGACACCCTTCCCGACCAGGTACTTCTTGACCGACTCGGCACGCCTGTCACCGAGCCGGTAGTTGTACCGCTTGGTGCCGCGCTCGTCGCAGTGCCCCTCGAGAATGACGATGACATTAGGATGCTGCGCGAGGTACGCCGCGTCGAAATCGATTGGGTCGACCTGGTTGGCACGGATGTTGTGCTTGTCGTAGTCGAAGAAGATGTCCTTCAGGACCTCCTCGGGCGACGGCTCCGGCGGCGGCGGCGGGACGACATCTGGCGGCGGCGGCGGTGGCGCGGCCTTCGCAGTCTGCGTCACGGAGCCCCAGAAGTGCTCGTAGTTGATGAGCCACTTGGCCTCCCGTTGCTCCCAGATCGCGCTGTGATAGCCGTCGAACTCGTAGGCGTCGCCGCTCTTCATCGTCCACGCGGCCTTCAGGGGCCTGGTCGTCCACGCCTTCTTGCCCCCGTCGTCGCGCCAGACCTCGGTATCCTTCCCCGGCATGATGTGGAACGCCTGGATTTCGGAGAAGAGCCCGGCGACCTTGGTGCGGTGGTCAGGCGCCCCGGTCGTGAACTTCCAGGGCAGGTCAAAAGACAGGGAGTACGTGTCCGGGCTGTAATAGCCCATGATCTGGTCGACGTTGGACGACTCGTAGGCCTGACCAAGGCTCTCCAACCTCGTGGTGAAGTCGGGGTCGTTCATTGCGAGCTTGGCGGGTTTGGTGCGTGTTCCGGCGCAGCCGAGCTGCAGGCCAAGAGCGACCACAATGCCACCGATCACAAGGAGATGGACCAGCTTCGAAGCCCACCTGGGAGACCGTCCCACACGACTCATGGCAACCCCCTTTTCCAGCAACCTGAGACCACTTCCCTGTGTTGAGCGTATACGCGCGGAGCGTGGTGGTCAAGAGGGGTTCGGTTGCGGCTGAGCGTGGCAAGGCGCGCTGGCTGAGCCGCCGAGCCTGCGTTCCTGGCTGCCATCCCGCTCGATTCCTTGCCTGCGGCCCAATCGCAATAGCCCTCAGCGAATTGGAAGAACGGTTGTCGGGTCGTTGGTCAGGTTGTCGAGGACCGAGCCCAGGGCCACCACGCCGCTGCCGGTGTTCACCGTGACCTTGGCATAACCACGCGTCATGTTGGTCTGCTGGGCCTTCGTGAAGAACGGCCGTGTCTCTTGCTTCCAGTCTCCGGTGTTGAGGGTCACGTCGTAGGAGGCCAGGAACCCGCCCGCACCGTTGTAGAGGGTGACGGTGGCCGTTGCCTGGCCCGGCCCGAAGTTCGCCAGCCCGATGTTGGTGCGGTAGGCCGAGGATTCCCGCAGGCCCGCGAGGTATGCACTCTGCCCGGCGCTCAGGCCGTCCTGGACTCGATAGGCCTCGTAGGACTGGCCGAAGGTGCCGTTCGGATAGCATGCGACGTTCGCGGCGACCAGGTTGTAGGTGCGGGAGTTCACCCGCAGCGCCTGGTCGAAGCGTACCTCCAGCGCGCCGGAGCCCGAGTACCCGATCTGCCCGGCGACGTCATCGAGAATCGACTGGGCGCCCGCGGTGACGAAGGTGGTCTTGGTCTTGACGCCGCTCGTCGTGTAGAGACGGAGCTCGACGTTGGACTGGGTGGTGCCAGTGTTGAGCATGCCCAGATCGGTGCGCCACTGGGAGTTGAAGGAGCCTCCGACGTGGCTGGCGACCGGGATCCACAGTGAGCTGGTCTGCGCGGTTCCCTTGAGTGCGTCGAGGGCCGACTTGGCGTCGATGCGCGGGGTCTGGCGGCCGTTGCGTTGATCGGTAACGGCGACGCCGGTCGACTTCAGAACCTGCTCGATCTGGCTCGGAGTGGCGGCCGGGACCGCCTGGGCAAGGAGGGCGACGGTCCCGGCGACGTGCGGCGCCGCCTGGGAGGTCCCGGAGTAGGTCGAGGTCCCGCCGTTCATCCCGGAGGCGGTGATGGGGGAGCCCGGCGCCAGCAGGTCAAGAGCGGTGCTGGAGTTGGAGAAGCACACCACCTTGTCGGCAGCGGTCGTGGCGTCGCTGCAGCCGGCCCAGCTACTGTGGTCATAGGGGCCGACGTTGGCCTTGTAGACAGCGCCGACCGCGATGGCGTTCGAAACACAGGCTGGAACGGCCATCTGCTGCAGGCTGGACTGGTTGCCCGCCGAGACGACCGTTAGCGTGCCCCCGTTGCGCAGCCTGTTGATGGCGGTCGCGAAGGCCGTGATCCAGGAGGCAGCGCCGGCGCCGTCGCAGGTGCCTGAGAACAGCGCCTCCGTCCCCAGTGACATGTTCAAGGCCTTGACCTCCGGGTGGTGGGTGGCGACCCAGTCGAGGCCGGAGACGACCTGGGAGCTGGAGTAGAAGCGGCCGTCGGCCTGCAGCACGCGGACCGCCACGATGCCAGCGTTCGGCGCCATGCCCTTGGCGGAGACCACTCCTTTCGAGGCCACGATGCCGGCGACGTTGGTCCCGTGGCCGTTGTCGTCGCGCGCGGCGCCCGTGCCGCTCTGAGAGGTCGCGCCGTTGGGGCAGCAACCGTTTCCGTAGGAGTCCTCGCAGAAGCACTGCTCGTCGACGATCTTCCCGGCAAAGTCGGCGTGGGTCCTGGTGATGCCGCTGTCGAGGATGGCCACGGTGACCCCCTGGCCGGTATAGCCGGCGGTCTGCACCAGGTTGCCACGGACCAACGGTACGCTGACCGCCAGGTGTGCATGGCCGCTGACGTCCAGGTCGACGCGGTCGACGAGCGGATCGTCGGCGAGCTTGGCGAGGCCAGAGGCGCTCAGCCGTCCGCCGAACCCCGGTACCAGGCGCCAGTGGGTGGCGAGCTGAAGCTCGTCGGCGGAAAGGGCGTCGAGCACCCGGGCCTGGACCGACGCGACGGCATCGAGAATCGAGGTCCGGCTCGAGGCCGCGCCCTCGTCGACGTGAAGCATGACCACAACGCGGGCATGCCCGTCTCGTCCGATGGTCTCGGCGACACCGGGGCCGACGGTCGCGGCGGGCGCCGCGGCCGCCACGGTCAGGGCCAGCAAGGCCGATGGAATGAGGCGGGCCATGAGCTGTCGGATTCGCACTGGGTTCTTCTTTCCGGGAAGGTCAACGGTATTGCCGTGTCGGCCACCTGGCGTCTCTCTGCGTCTCGGCCTGAAAACACCTGCCTTCGTGCCACGAATTCCGGGCCCGGGGACCTCGCCGAGCCGGTCCGTCTGTCCGGTCGGCTCCGCGGCACCCGCGGCCGCCGTCCTGGACGGTGCCTGGAGCGTGACCGGGGACCTCGTGACGTTCGGGATCGGCTCGGCCATCACGGCCGCGGCGCAACCGCCCGGCATCGACAGGACTGCCACCTCCAACCTTGCCTGGCCCATGGGTCTCTCCCCGATAGCCATTCTACGTCCTCGGACGCTCTCGCCAGCAGGGAGGTGGAGAGCACGACCGGGCCTATAATCAGGACAGGTTCCCCCCGGGGGAGATGGCAGTGGCGCGACGGCAGGACGGGAATGACAGTCTCCCCGTTTCCGTCGTCAAGGATGGCGATGGAGGTGCTCCGATGGACGAGAGATTCGTCAAGGTCGAGCTGGCGGACGGCATCGCCGTCGTGACCATCGACCGCCAGGAGGCGCTCAATGCGCTCAACAGCGAGATCATCGACTCCCTGCACCGGGTTTTCCACGCCCTTGGCAAGGAGGAGAGCCTGCGCGCCGTGATCCTCACCGGCGCCGGCAAGGCGTTCGTGGCCGGGGCGGACATCAAGGAGATGGCCGACTTCACCGCCGCCGAGGGTCGGGCGTTCTCCCGCCGCGGCCAGCGCGTCTTCTCCGAGATCGAGGCGTTTGGGCGGCCGGTGATCGCCGCGGTCAACGGCTTCGCGCTCGGCGGGGGGTGCGAGATGGCCATGGCCTGCGACATCCGGATCGCCTCGGAGAAGGCCAGGCTCGGGCAGCCCGAGGTCAACCTCGGGGTGACGCCCGGCTTCGGGGGCACGCAGCGGCTGGCGCGCCTGGTCGGGCGCTCGGCGGCCAAGCGCCTGCTCTTCACCGGCGAGCTGGTGCCCGCCGACCGGGCACTGCAGCTCGGCCTGGTGGACGAGGTGGTGCCGCCGGAAGCGCTCATGGACCGGTGCCGCGAGCTGGCGATGCTGATCGCCCAGAAGGGGCCGGTGGCGGTCTCGTACTGCAAGCAGGTGGTCAACGCGGGCCTGGAGATGAGCCTCGAGCAGGGCATTGCCTATGAGGCCGAGCTGTTCGCCCAGACCTTCGCGACCGCGGATCAGAAGGAAGGCATGCAGGCGTTCGTCGAAAAGCGCCCAGCCCGTTTCTCGGGACGGTGAAGGAGGAGGCCGATGGAGCTGAAGGACAGACTTCGCAACGTCGCCGTGGTGGGGGCCGCCGGCAAGATGGGCAGCGGCATCTCGCTGCTGCTTGCCGAGCAGCTCGCCTTCGCGGCCCTCGAGGACAGGGCGGGCACGTATGTGCTCAGCCTCATCGACATCTCGGACCAGGGGCTGCAGGGTTTGGTGCGCTACATCCGTGAGCAGATCGGCAAGACCGCCGAGCGACAGATCAACCGCCTGAGGTCCCTCTACGCCGAGCGCGCCGACCTGGTCGAGAACGGCGAGATGATCGCCGAGTTCGTCCACGAGGCGCTGCTCCACGTGCGCACCGGCAAGAGCCTGGACGTTGCAAAGGACGCTCTCCTGGTCTTCGAGGCGGCGTTCGAGAAGGACGAGCTGAAGATCGACCTCTTCAAGAAGCTGGCCGACGGCTGCGGGTCGGCCACTTTCTTTCTCACCAACACCTCGGCCATCCCGATCGGCTTCCTGGGTCGCGAGAGCGGCCTCGAGGGACGGATCGTCGGCTATCACTTCTACAACCCGCCGGCGGTGCAGAAGCTGGTGGAGCTGATCGCGCCCTCCCAGTGCAGCCCCGGCCTCGAGGCGATGGCCGGCGAGCTGGCGCGCCTGCTCGGCAAGACGATCATCCCGGCCAACGACATCGCCGGGTTCATCGGCAACGGCCACTTCATGCGCGACGGCCTGCACGGCCTTGCCGAGGCCGATCGTCTGGCCGACGACCTCGGCTGGGCGGAATCGGTGTGGGCGGTGGACCGGGTGTCGAGGGACTGGCTGCTGCGGCCGATGGGCATCTTCCAGCTCATCGACTACGTCGGCGTGGACGTCTTCCAGCTCATCCTCTCGGTGATGCGGCGGCACATTCCCGCCCCCGAGCTGCACTCCGACCTCGTCGACCTCTACCTGGAGCTTGGTGTGAAGGGCGGCCAGACCTCCTCGGGCGCCCAGAAGGACGGCTTCTTCCGCTACGAGAAAGGACGCCCGGTGGCAGTCTTCGACCCCAACCGGAGGGAGTACGTCCCGTGCGAGCCAGACGGCTGGTGCAAGGCCGTCGAGGCGCGTCTGGGGCCACACCCCGACCCGGCCATGAGCTGGAAGGCCCTGCAGCGCGACCGGGACAAGGACGCGAAGATGCGGACCTACTTCGCCCATCTCAAGGAAACGGACACCCTCGGGGCGGAGCTGGCACGCCGCTACGCCGCCGCCAGCCGTGCGGCCGCCGAGCGGCTGGTGGAGATGGGGGTGGCGCGTCGCCCAGAGGATGTGAACAGCGTCCTGACCCTGGGCTTCTTCCACCTCTACGGCCCCATCAACGACCTGATGTGAGGGGAGGGATGTCATGAAGCCACTGCGCAAGCCTGTCTTCCTCGCCGCCGGCGCCTACACCATGAGCATGGGCACCGGGCGCAAGGAGTTCGACCCCAAGAAGTCGCGCCCGGGGCTGGAGTACTACATCAACGAAGCGGTACGGGCGGTGCTCGCCCAGATCCCCAACCCCGACGTGGTCGACGAAGGGGTCATCGCCAATTTCATGGCGGCGCGCTTCAACCGCCAGGGCAACCTCGCGTCGCTGCTCGCCGCGGCGCATCCGGCGCTGCGCTACAAGCCGATGGTGCGGGTCGAGGGCGCCTGCGGCACGGGCGGGCTCGGGCTCGCCACCGGCATCAAGACGGTGCTGGCCGAGGCCGCCGACGTGGTGCTGGTGCTCGGCGTGGAGGTGCAGAACACCGTCAAGGCGATCTACGGCGCCGACATCCTGGCCGGGGCAGGGCACTACGCCTCCGAGCGCAAGGTCGGCCACGCCTACTTCTTCCCCAACAAATTCTCCGAGCGGGCCGGGGCGTACTACGAGCGCTACGGCGCCGAGAGGACGCGCAAGGCGATGGCCGCCTGGTACGCGAACGCCGTCGAGAACGCCCGATTGAACCCTCTCGCCCAGGAGTTCCACAACACCTCGCCGGATCTTGTCAAGGTCGGGATGACGAAGCCCGACGCGGCGAGCTTCACGGAGCACCTCAACGTCTTCGACTGCTCCAAGGTCTCCGACGGCGCCGCCAGGCTCGGAGTGGGCCGGGACGCCGCCGTGCAGGTGGCCGGCTACGGCCAGGTGGTGGACGACCTGGTGCAGGCGCCACCGGACCTGACGGCCCTCACCACCTCCCGCAAGGCGGTCGAGGCCGCCCTCGGCCAGGCCGGAATCGGCGTGCAGGACGTGGCCGTCTTCGAGGTTCACGACTGCTTCACGATCACCGGCATCCTGTCGATGGAAGCCCTCGGCCTCGCGAACCCCGGCGAGGGGCCGGACCTGGTGTCCGGAGGCGCGATGAAGCGTGGCGGCGCGTACCCGACCAACACCTCTGGTGGTCTGGTCGGCTACGGGCACCCCACCGGCGCCTCCGGCGTGCGCATGGCGGTGGACTTGTGGAAGCAGCTCATCGGCCGCGGCGAAGGGTTCCAGGTGGCCGTGCAGAAACCCCATGGCCTGCTCATTTCCATGGGCGGCAACGACAAGACGGTGGTGTCGCTGGTCGTGAGGAAGTAGCAAGGAGCCAGGCGCAACCAACCTCGACCTGGTCGTGGATCTCCTGCAACCGGGGTGAGGCATGGATCCAAGTCCACGTCGAATGGGGGACTGGCCAGCGAAGAGCGGTCGTCCTGGGTGCCTCTACCGGGACTCTCGTGATAGGGTTCGTGCAACACGATATCCCGCGAAACCGGGGAGGTGACGATGAGGAGGAGTGCGAACCATCCGCGAGCTGGGTGGGAACGAGCCGTCGTGTCCGGGTTGGCCGGAGGGCTCGTCTGGCTGGCGGCCGGCTGTGGGGGTGGCAGCAAGGTCGGAGAGTACTCGGCCACCCAGGTCATGACGCGCAACGGACGCACCCAGCAGACGAGCAAGATCTGTGTGGCCGGGCAGAAGATGCGGATGGAGATGCCTCATCCCTCCGGGCGCGGCAGCCTGGTCACCATCGTGCGGCAGGATCGCCGCGTGGTGTGGATGGTCTTCCCCGAGCAGAAGCTGTACCGGGAGGTGACGCTCGATGCCTCCGACCTCGCTGCCATGCCCCGAGAGATCAAGGACGACCAGGTGATCGAGGAGCTCGGCCGGGAGACCGTGGCCGGCTACTCGTGCCGCAAGGTCAAGGTGCGCACCAAGGTCACGGTCATGGGCCGGACCATCGAGTCCACCTCGACGGTCTGGACCTCCCCGAAGCTCGGGCTACCCTTGCGCTCCGAGCACGAGAGCGGCACGGTGACCGAGCTGAAGGACATCACCGAGGGCCGTCAGCCCGCCGATCTGTTCGAGATTCCGGTCGGCTTTGCCAAGACGGAGTCGATGTTCCCCGGTCTTCTCGACCAGCGTCATGAGGACCGTCAGGGCGATCCGAAGGACACCAGCCTCGCCGACAAGATCCGCAAGCTCGCGAAGCGCCACTGACGGCGCGGACCTCCGAGTCGCGCGTTCTCTCGGTCTGTCCTGCAGCTCAGAAGCAGGGGACAATCCCTCGCGGACCATGCCCATGAACGTGGTCGTGGACCTGGTCCTCGGGCTCTCACAAGCGGCGAGAACCTCCTGGTCCATCTGAAGGAACCCGGAATTCTGCGACGTCATGTAGGTCTGGTCGGTCCGCGACCACGTCCACGTCCACAACCACGTTGAATTGCGGGTCGAGCCTTGCCACCCTCTCGCCCGAGCTCTAGAATCACCGGACACGCGCCCGCACCGGGAGCGTGCACACAGAGCGACAAGGCGCGCCGGCCGTCGAGCCGGTGCCCGAAGGAGCGAGATCATGGGCATGACAGTAGCGGAGAAGATCCTGGCCAGGGCCACCGGGCAGGCGGCGGTGAAGGCCGGCGAGGTCGTGGAGCCGCGTGTGAACGTGGCGATGTCCCACGAAAACGCCGCCCTGGTCATCAACCAGTTCAGCGAGGTCTTCCAGGGCACCGGTCTTGGGGCGACGGTGTGGGACCCGAAGAAGATCGTCATCATCTTCGACCACCGCGTCCCCGCCGAGTCCTCCAAGACCGCCACCAACCAGAAGAAGATCCGCGAGTTCGTGGCGAAGCAGGGGATTCCCAACTTCCACGACGTGCGCGGCGACCAGGGCGGCATCTGCCATCAGATCCTGCCCGAGAACGGCTACATCCGGCCTGGCTACGTGGTCGTCGGCACCGACTCCCACACCACCAGCCACGGCGCCCTGGGCGCCTTCTCGTTCGGCATCGGCGCCACCGAGATGGCGTCCGTGTGGACGCTCGGCCGCGTCCTCAACGTCGAGGTCCCCGGCACCATCAAGGTCGTCGTCAACGGCCAGTTCGCCCCTGGCGTCGGCCCCAAGGACCTCATCCTCTACCTCATCGGCAAGCTCACCGCCGAGGGCGCCAACTTCAAGGTCATCGAGTTCCACGGCGAGACGATCCG
>DAONEV010000163.1:0-9128 GCA_035403265.1 Thermoanaerobaculaceae bacterium
AATTCCCGTGTGGTCGGCGACAATCTGCGCTCGCCGTACTCCGAGGAGATCACGATCGGCGCCAGCAAACGACTCGGCTCCAAGGGGTTGGTCCGGATGGACTACATCCACAGGGATTACAAGGACCTCTACGCCCTCTTCGCCAGCATGTCCACCGGCAAGGTCGAGGACCAGTTCGGATGGGTGTACGACCGCGAGGTTATCGGCAACACGAACCAGCTCAAGCGGTCCTATGACGGGGTGAACCTCCAGGCGTCCCTCCGGGTGTCCGAGAAGCTGGCGGTGGGCGGCAACTACACCTGGTCGCACGCCTACGGCAACTACGAGGGAGAAACCGTCAACGCCGGCCCGATCCCCAACGCCGCCAACGCGGACTACTACCCCGAGTACCAGCAGCAGCGATGGACCAACCCGAAGGGCGACCTCTCCGTCGACCAGCGCCACCGGGCCCGCGTCTTCGCGGTCTGGGACGTCGTGAACACCCAGCACCACAAGCTCTCCGTGTCCGCGATGGAGAGCTTCTTCTCCGGCCGCCCCTACGAGGCGATCGGGACCATCCGGCCGTACACCTACGTCACCAACCCCGGCTACGAGACGCCGCCCCAGACCCTGACCTACTACTTCTCGAAGCGCGGTGCCTATCGCACCGACGACATCACGCGCACCGACCTCTCCGTGAACTACGCGTTCAAGGTACCGGCGCTCGGGCGCGGGCTCGAGTTCTACATCGAGCCTGAGGTCACCAACCTGTTCAACGAGCAGGGCGCCGAGACGGTCGACACCACCGTGCTGACGCGCTACAACCAGGCGGCGGCGTTCGCCCGCCTGGACCCGTTCACCGAGACCCCCAGGGAAGCGCCTCAGGGGTCGAGCCCGACCGCCGCCGACGGCTACCACTGGCAGAAGGGTCCCAACTTCGGCCGGGCCATGCAGGTGACCGACTTCCAGACGCCTCGCACTTTCACGCTCTCATTCGGGGTTCGTTTCTAGCTTGGTTTCGGGCAGACCCCGTCTGCGGGGCGGGGCCTGCCTCCTGGCTGCTCTCACGATGCGAAGTCGAAAGGAGGTTCCGACTCACGCCGACCCAGGCTGCACGTTCGAGCCCATCTCACGGTGTCCAACGGACTATCGAATTGGAGGTTCTCTATGCGATTCAAGTTGATCCCGAGTGTGCTGGCAACCATCCTGCTGGCCACCGCGGTCCTGGCACAGGTTCCCACCGGCACCCTGGCCGGCAAGGTCACGGACGGGAAGGAAACGCTCCCCGGCGTCACCGTGACCGTGAGCTCCCCGGGCCTGCAGGGCACCCGCAATGCAGTGACCGAGGTTTCCGGCGACTACATCTTCCGGTTCCTGCCGCCCGGCGAGTACCGGGTCCGCTTCGAGCTCTCAGGCTTCCAGACCCTCGACACCTCGGTCAAGGTGTCGGCGGCCCAGACCGCCAAGCTGGACGCGACGATGCCCATCGCCCAGGTGGCGGAGGAGGTCACCGTCACCGGCAACTATGACACCATCTCGACGACCCAGCAGGCCTCCACGACGTTCGAGGCCGGGCTGGTCGGCAAGCTGCCGCTGCTCAACCGCGGCATCAACGACTACGTCGCCATCTCGCCCGGCGTGAACCAGGCCGGTCCAGCCGGTGCCATCACCATGGGTGGCGGCAACTCCTTCGACAACCTGTTCATGATCAACGGCGTGGTGGTGAACGAGAACATCCGGGGCCAGGCCCAGCCGCTGTTCATCGAGGACGCCATCGAGGAGACCACATCCTCGATCTCCGGCGTCTCCGCCGAGTACGGCCGCTTCGCGGGTGGTGTCGTCAACAGCCTCACGAAATCGGGGGGCAACAACTTCTCCGGCTCCTTCCGCGACACTGTCAAGAACAACTACTGGACCCAGCCGACGCCGCTCACGACTGCCGCCAACCGCCTGGACGAGAACCTCTTCACCTATGAGGCCACACTCGGTGGATTCGTCCTCAAGGACAAGCTGTGGTTCTTCGCCGCCGGGCGGCAGTCCGACACCTCGACCCCCGCCACGGCGCGGGGCACGCGGATCGGCTACAACACCGGTGTCAAGGACACGCGCTACGAGGGCAAGCTGACGTTCTCGGCGACGCCCAGCCACCGCCTGGTCGGGTCCTACATCGAGCGCAAGCAGGCATTCTCCAACTACGTATTCTCCAGCACCACCGACCCGAATGAGGTCGGGATCAACCGCTCGATCCCCGAGACGCTCAAGGCGATCAACTACTCGGGTGTCATCACCGACAACTTCTTCGTGGAGGCCCAGTACTCGGCCCGCACGCTGGAGTTCGTGGGTTCCGGCGCCACCACGACCGACCGCATTCTCGGCACGACCATCGCCTGGCCGCTGCCGGCCTGGGACAACGCGTACGTCTTCTCCCACAGCGCGGTCTTCTGTGCGGTGTGTGGCAAGGGAGAGACCCGCGACAACAAGAACTACGTCGTCAAGGGATCCTGGTTCGTCGCCTCGCCGAAGTGGGGCTCCCACGACGTCCGTTTCGGGTTCGACCGCTTCCACGACCAGCGCTACTCCAACAACTACCAGTCGGGCAGCGGCTTCATGGCCGGTGCCTCCTCGCTTCGCTACGACGGCACCAACTACTACCCGGTGTTCCGGTCGGGCGCATCGTCGCTGCTCTGGAACCCCATCTTCGACCTCAGCCAGGGGACCGACTTCACCACCGACTCGCTGTTTGCCAACGATGCGTGGCGCCTCGGCACCAACTGGAGCTTCAACATTGGCGTCCGCTATGACAAGAACGGCGGCACCGATGCATCAGGCCGCACGACTGCCAAGGACTCCAAGATCTCGCCCCGCCTCGGCCTGACCTGGGACCCGAAAGGCAACGGTGAGTGGCTGGTGTCGGCAAGCATGGGCGACTACGTGGCCGCCATCACCGGCTCTCTGGCCGATTCTGCCGGCGGCGGTAACCCCTCGGCGTTCGAGTGGCTGTACACCGGCCCCGACATCAACGTGACCGGACCCTACGTCGATGCCACCGAGGCGATCCGTCGCATCTTCACGTGGTATGACAGTAAGGGTGGATACCAGGGGCTGTGGGACTCCAACCAGCCCTACATGCGCCCGCCAGTTGCAACCATCCCCGGCGCTATCGTTTTCCCGAATGGCCTCAAGTCGAACGCCGTCAGGGAGTACGCGCTCTCGGTCAGCAAGCGCCTGGGGACCAAGGGCATGCTGCGGGCCGACCTGATCGACCGCACGTGGAGCAACTTCGTCGTCAACCGCGTGGACATGGGAACCGGGACTGTCACCTCGCCGCTGGTACCGGGCGTGGAGCTGGATCGGGCCTTCATCGTCAACAGTGACGCCGGCCTCGAGAAGACCTACAAGGCGTTCATGCTGCAGGGCCAGTATCGCCTCACCGACTGGCTCTCCATGGGTGGCAACTACACGCTCTCCAGGGCCTACGGCAACGTCGCCCAGGAGAACTCCGGCTCTGGCCCGATCCTCGAGACCACCCTGCAGTATCCTGAGTACTTCCAGGCGGCATGGAACAAGCCGAAGGGCGACCTGCCCCAGGACCAGCGCCATCGGGCGCGCCTGTATGCCGTCGTGGACGTCCTGAGCTCCAAGCACCACAAGCTGTCCACCAGCGTCATGCACTCGCTCATCTCCGGCCAGCCCTACGGCGCCCAGGGCACCGTGATGGTCGAGCCATACGTCACGAACCCAGGCTACAAGACCCCGCCGTCGGCGGTGACCTACTGGTTCACCAAGCCCGACAAGTACCGGCTGCCCAGCACCCAGTTCACGGACGTGTCGGTCAACTACGCGTTCCTGCTGCCCTTTGCCGGGCACGAGGTGCAGTTCTTCATCGAGCCGCGGGTGAGCAACGTCTTCAACCGCATGGGTGTGGCCAGCGCCGATCCGAGCCGCTTCAACAACCAGGTCACCACCGCTGCAGATGACGACACCCTGCAGTCCTTCAACCCGTTCACCCAGAAGCCGGTCGAGGGCGTCAACTACACCTTCGAGCCGGGGCCGGTAAGCCGGACGGCCTACCAGAACCCACGAACCTTCTACTTCTCGTTCGGCTTCCGCTTCTAGCCGAACGCCTTTCGACCCGATCGACTGGCGCCCCGCCCACCCGGGCGGGGCGCCGCTTCTCGTCCGGGGGACCCAGCAGGGAGGGGCTCAGCTCCTCAACCGGGCCTGGATGAGGCGGTGCTGCTCGGTGGTGACGCGCGCCATGCGCAGGTTGGCGGCGTCGATCATCTTGCCGTCGAGGGCGACGACGCCCCGGCCCCTGGAGCGGGATGTCTCGTACGCCTGCAGCACGCGCTCGGCCCACGCGACCTCGTCGGCTGGGGGCGTGAAGATCCGGTTCACCGGGTCAAGCTGCGCCGGGTGGATGCACTGTTTGCCGTCGAACCCGAGGGCGCGGGCGATGCGTGCGGCGCGCTCCAGGCCCTGGGTGTCCCCCAGCCCGGCGAACGGGCCGTCGACGCACCGAAGGCCGTTGGCGCGGGCCGCGGCGACGACGGTGTGCATCACGGCGTGCCAACGATGGCCGGGGTAGGCAGCGTCGTGGCTGTCCTCCTCGCCGATGCTGGCGAGCGGGGCGTGGAGGGAGGCCGCGTAGTCGCCGGGTCCGAAGATAAGGGCGTCCAGGCGAGTCGAGGCGCCGGCGATCTCCCGCGCCGCCAGGAACGCCCCGGCGGTCTCGATGTGGACCTCCATGGCGATGCGGTTGTCAAACCCGCGGCTGGCTTCGATCTGGCTCAGGAGGATGTCCACGAACGCCACGTCGGCGGCGCGATTGGCTTTGGGCAGCACGAGCAGGTCGACGCGGTCGCCCACCGCCTCCACCACCTCGATGACGTCGCGGTAGGCGAACGGCGTGTCGAGGCCGTTGATGCGGAACATGCGGAGACGCGGGCCGAAGTCGAGCTCTCCGAAGGCGCGGACGACGTTGGCTCGGGCGGCGACCTTCTCCTCCAGGGCCAGGGCGTCCTCGAGGTCGATGCACACGGCGTCGGCAGCGCTGCGCGCCGCCTTCTCGATCATGGCAAAGCGTGAAGCTGGAACGAAGAGCATGCTGCGCTCCAGCCGAACCTGTGACTGCGACGCCCCGTGGCGCTCCATGCGCGTCATTGTAGCCTCGTCCCGTGTCGTCGTTGGTGGCGTCCGTCCCGAGCCGGGGCCGGACTGTCCCCGAGACCCTACGGGATTGGACAATCCTTGTCACAATGGAGCCGAGGGGAGTCACCGCCAGGGTGGGTCAGCAGAGAGGGCGAAGACTCGCGGGGATCCGGCCCGCAGCCCGGCGTCACCTGTGCGCCTGGGGTTTCGGTGTGCTCACCGCCTTTCAGTTGGTCGTCTCCGCAGTCTGCTCGGAGGCCGGGGAGCCGCGTCCGACCGCAACGCAAGCCGGGAATCCGGGCCGGGTGCTCGTCCTGGCGCCCGGGCGGAGCGGCAGGTTCGAACGCGTCGAGGTCTCCGACTTCGCCGAGCTGCTGTCCGACCCTGGAGGCAGGCTGACGCTTGCCGACGTGACGTCTGGGGATCTCGCGAGCCGGTTCGCGCCCGGCGCCGAGTTCATCCAGCCCGCGGGGCTGCGGAGCGGCACGGTCTGGGTGCGGTTGAGGTTGCACAGCGAGCTGGCCGCGGACCACGTCTGGTGGCTCGATCCGGGGTCGTGGGGTGTCGCCGAGCTCTTCGTTCCCGTCGGCGATGGCTTCACCGTTGCGAGGTCCGGGGCGTTCGTTCCCCCAGGCCAGAGGTCGGCGCCGGAGGTGGACCTCCGCCTCAGCACCCTGAAGCTATCCATCCCCAAGGGCCCACAGGACGTGACGGTCCTTCTGCGGCTCCAAACCGAGCTCTCTCTCGCCCGGGATCGCCAGGTGGTGGCGCGGCTGTTCCCGGAGCTCGAGCCGGATTGGAGGCGACCCGGGAGGGGCTTCGTGTTCCTCCAGGCTGTCACGCTCGGGGTCCTCCTGGCGCTCGGGCTGTATCACGTCGTCCTGTTCGTGCGCCTGCGCGAGCGCGTATACCTGCTGTTCGGCCTCTCGGTGCTTGGCCGGGCCGTGTTGGTGGCCGCCGACAGCCGGATCCTGCTCGAGTTCGTGTGGCCCGGATCGGGGCGCTGGGACTACGCTTTCCGGCTGTTCCAGGGCCCCGTGTGGGTCGTCCCATTCTTCCTCTTCTTCATGGCGTTCCTGAGCACGAAGGAGGACTCGCCGCAGCTCCACCGGCTCCTGGGCATGCTGCTGGTCCCCGCCAGTCTCGAACCACTGCTGACCTGGCTCCGACCTGCCTGGTACGGACCGGTGCTCAGCGGTCAGTACATCGCCTGGGCGATCGTGCCGATCGGCGTGGCGCTGGGTGCGCTCCGGCGGCACCGCCAGGAAGCCGCCATCTTCCTCGCCGCGAACCTGGTCATGCTCGGCTACAGCATCTCGTTCACCCTGAACCTGACTGGCGTCGGGGTCACCCTACCCCTCTGGGGGTACTTCGTCGGCGAGATTGCCTCGGCCACGCTGTTCTCGATCGCCGTCGCGGCGCATATCCGGCGGCTGCGTCGGGAGAAGGAGTCGGCCCGCCTGGAGGAGGCCTCAGCGGAGCTCCTGCTCAAGCGGCGGGAGCTCGAGAGCGTGTTGCTCGCGGGCGAGCTCGGCGAGGCGCGGCTACAGGTTCTGAGGAACCAGATCCAGCCGCACTTCCTCTTCAACACCCTGAACTCGATCTCGGCCCTGATGCACCTGGATGTCGCCGAAGCCGAGCGCAAGCTGGCGCTCCTCGCCGACCTGCTGCGTTCCGCCCTGGCGGAGCATGGCGGCAACGAGGTCCCCCTCGGAGAGGAGATCGACTTCGTCTCCCGCTACCTCGAGATCGAGCAGACCCGTTTTCCGAAACGGCTCTCGGTCGTCTGGGACACCGAGCCGGCGTGCCTCGACGCGCTTGTCCCCCACCTGATCCTGCAGCCCCTGGTGGAGAACGCGGTGCGCCACGGCATTGCGCCCCGCTCGGGACCTGGCACGGTGAGGGTCCGATCGAGGATCGAGGAAGGCAAGCTGATCCTCGAGGTCCGCGACGATGGCGTGGGGCTGTCCGGTCGCGTTCCCGGGCGCGAGGGCGTCGGGCTTTCCAACACGCGCGCGCGCCTCAAGCACCTCCACGGTGCCGCGGCCTCCCTGGTCGTGGGCGAGGCGGCGGGCGGCGGCTTCGTCGCCACGGTCACGCTCCCGCTGCGGCGAAGCGAGCGCCTTGCCGATGGCTGGGCGGTCAGGGGAGCAGGGGTGGGGCCGCCATGAGGCGGACCTGCATCGCCGCCGGGCCAGGCGCGGGGCGGGTGGACCGGTCCGTGGGCCGGGTTCTCGGCCTGGCCCTCCTGCTCCTGGCCTCTGCCGGCCCGGGACGTGCGCAGGGCCAGCCGGCGATCCAGTCGCTCGAACCGGCCGCGGCCCGGACGCTGGAGCTGAGGTCCGACCCCGGAGGCAAGCCGCTATGCGCCTTCGCCTACGAGAGCTCCGACCTCCTCCTCGACTCCGGGGGAGCTCTGACCATCGAGGACGTGGTCCGGGAGGACGTCTCCCGACGGTTCCTTCCCAACTGGACGCGCGTGCGGCCGCTGTTGGTCGTGCAGGGCGCCCTGTGGGTGCGATTCCGGCTGCGCAGCGGTCTCCCCGACACGCGCACCTACTGGGGCTCGGCAGGCCGGTGGGGCGTGGTCGAGCTCTTCTCCCCGGGTCCCGGCGGCTGGCGCGTGGTGCGATCCGGGGCCTTCGTGCCCCTCCAAGACCGATCTGCCCCCGAAGCACACGTCAATCGCTACATCGTCAAGCTGGTCGTGCCGCCGGGCCCGAGCGAGAGGACGGTGTTCCTGCGGCTGACCGGGGACCTGAGCCTGACCCCCCATGTTGTCAGTCCCGCCCTCCACGCGTTCCTGCACCCCGAGGACGCCAAGGGCCCGATGTCCGAGGTCCTTCTCGGCGGCTTGACGATCGGAGTCCTGCTCGGGCTGGCTCTCTATCACCTCATCCTGTTCGCCCTCGTTCGCGAGAAGGTCTACCTCTTCTTCGCCCTGGCGCTGGCGGGCCGGGCCTGGCTGTTCGGGATCGGCTACCGCTTCCTGCTGGAGTTCGTATGGCCCGGCGCGGCGCGCTTCGACTACTACCTCGCCCGGTTCGGGATCCCGGTCTGGGTATGCGCCTTCTTCGTGTTCTTCATGACGTTCCTGAAGACGAGGACGCGCATGCCTCGGGTGCACCTCCTGCTCTGCTCCCTGATCCTGCTGTCATTCCTCAGCCCGTTGCTGTTCTGGCTGCGCATCGCCTGGTTCCCCACGATGGAAGCGGTCTTCCGGATCGGCTGGGCGGTGATCCCGGTCGTCGTCGCGGCAGCCGAGTTGCGGCGGAGGAGCAAGGAGGCGCTCATCTTCCTCCTCGCCAACGTGCTCATGCTGGCCTACTTCCTGGCCTACGCGCTGGCCATGCTCGGCGTCGACGTGTACGACGTCCTGCCGCCCGAGGGCTTCCACATCGGCATCCTGCTCTCGGCCGTGCTGTTCTCCATCGCGGTGGCCGAGCAGATGCGGGAGCTGCGCATGGAGAAGGAGCAGGCGCAGAGGGACGAGGCGGAGGCGGAGGTCCTGCTGCACCGCCAGGACATGGCGAGCGCCAGGCTCGGCGCCGAGCTCAGCGAGGCCAGATTCCAGGTGCTCAAGAACCAGCTCCGACCGCACTTCCTCTTCAACACCCTGAGCTCCATCGCCGGCCTCATGCGGGTCGACGTGGACCAGGCGGAGAGCAAGCTCGCCCTGCTCGCCGGGCTGCTGCGCACCACCCTGGATGACCGTAACGCGGACGAGGTCCGGCTCGAGGAGGAGGTCTCGTTCGTCAGGCGGTACCTGGAGATCGAGAAGACCCGCTTCCCGGACCGACTCCGGGTCATCTGGGAGGTCGCCGCGAGCACCCTGAACGCCCTGGTCCCCCACCTCGTCCTGCAACCGCTGGTGGAGAATGCGGTGCGCCACGGCGTCGCGCCGCGACCCGGGCCGGGCACGGTCTGGATTCGCTCCGCACGTGATTGCGAGACGCTCTGCCTGCAGGTCCGGGACGATGGGCCGGGCCTGCGTGGAC
>DAONEV010000164.1:0-9103 GCA_035403265.1 Thermoanaerobaculaceae bacterium
CCTGCCGGCGGATCTCCTCCGCGTGCTCCGGATGCTGCGCCAGCACAAGCCCGCCGAGCCGCCCGTAGCGCCGAGAGCTCAGCTTCCCCGACGCGAAATCGAAGAGCCCACGACGCGGCCTCCCCGGCGTAGGCCACACCTACCCGGGGCCCCTTCCGGACCGAGCCGTCCGGGGGTGCCCACCCGTCGTCGGCTACCCAGATCGCGTCGGCCCGACTGAGGTCAGCGTCGTAGAGGGTGCGGTCGATCCCGAGCCCCTGACAGAGCTTCGCCGGACCGTCCAGCAGCCCGCGCAAGTCGGCACGGCCACGGCGGCGCGCCACCAGCTCCGCGCCCGCCACGACCAGCCCGCCGCGCAGCAGGGCGGCCTCCGGCTCTCCCACGCCGCGCGTCACCACGTTGGCGCAGAAGTGCATCCCGTAAGTGAAGTAAACGTAGAGCCTGCCACCCTCGCCCCACATCGCCTCGGTGCGGGGGGTGCGGCGCCCACCGAAGGTGTGGCAGGCCGGGTCCCCCACCCCCAGGTAGGCCTCAACCTCGGTCAGCCGGACGACCACCAGGCCCTCGGGAAGCCGCCGAACCAGGAGCTTCCCGAGCAGGTCGAGGGCCACCTCCACGGTCGGGCGCTGATAGAATCCACGGGCCAGGGGCGGGAATGCAGTCAGCGCCTGTCCAGAGGAGGGATCAGCCATGACATCGCGAACCGTCTGTGTGACCGGAGGGGCGGGCTTCATCGGCTCCCACGTGGCCGACGCGTTGGTCGCGGCGGGCCACCACGTCCTGATTGTTGACGACCTCTCCTCCGGGCGCAAGGAGAACGTGCCGGCCGGCGCCGAGCTGCACGTGCTGGACGTCCGTTCCCCAGAGGCGGCGGCCCTCGTGCGCGAACACGGAGTCGAAATCCTCGTGCACCACGCGGCCCAGATGGACGTCCGGCGTTCCGTGGCCGATCCGCTCTTCGACGCCAGCGTCAACATCCTCGGGACCCTCAACCTCCTCGAGGCGGGGCGCCGCGGCTCGCTCAAGCAGGTCGTGTTCGCGTCCACGGGCGGAGCGATGTACGGTGAGCAGGACACCTTCCCCGCTGACGAGGACCACCCCACGCGCCCGATCTCGCCCTACGGCGTCGCCAAGCTCTCCGTGGAGCGGTATCTGTACTTCTTCCACGTCGAGTACGGCCTTGACGCCACCTGCCTGCGCTATGCGAACGTCTACGGTCCGCGCCAGAACCCTCACGGCGAAGCGGGTGTGGTGGCCATCTTCCTGGACCGCTTGCTTTCGGGTCGGGAGGCGGTGATCAACGGCGATGGGCTGCAGAGCCGGGACTACGTCTTCGTCGCCGACGTCGCGGCCGCGAACCTCGCCGTCCTGGGCCGGCCGGGGTTCGGCATCTTCAACGTCGGCACGGGCATCGAGACCACCGTGGTGCAGCTCTACGACGGGCTCGCCACCGCCGCCCGCATCGACCGGCTCGCGACTCACGGCCCGGCCAAGTCCGGCGAGCAGCGGCGGTCTTGCATCACCGCCGCCAGGATCGAACGTGAAGTGGGGGTGGAGGTGACCATCCCCCTGGCCGAGGGGCTCCGGAGGACCGCCGACTGGTTCAAGGCTCGCGCCTGAGACACCTCACAGTCGACGAGCGGGCGGCGGAACCCTACCCCCGGCGAAAACGCTCGATCAGGCGACGGTCCCGTTTCTCCGGACGTCCGGCGCCGCGAGGGGGCGCGGGCGGCGGCGCCAGGCGCTCCCACTGGCGCGCCTCGATCTCCTCGGGCGTCGCCGGCGGGGTCAGGTCCTCGTAGAGCTCTCGGGCCCGCGCCTTGGCGACGTGGGTCTCCAGCACCTCGACCACCTTCAGCTCGCGTTGATTGCCGGGGGCAAGAGCCACGGTTAGCCGGTCGCCTGGACGCACGAGGCGGTGCGGCTTGGCGCGCTGGCCGTTGACCTCCACCTTGCCGCCGTCACAAAGCTCCTTGGCCTGGGAACGGGTCCTGGCGACACAGGCCACGTCGAGCCAGACGTCAAGTCGCACGCCGTCGCTCATGAACGTGAGGTGACCCCCGGGCCGATCAGTCGCCCTTGCCGGACTTGTACATCACCGTGGCGGCGCAGGTGTTGCTGTCATTGTCACGCCCGATGGTCACGCCGACCTCACGGTTGCCGGACTTGCCGGTGATCGTCCCGCCCGCGACCTTGCCGTTCGCCTCGAAGGTGCTCGAATTGACCTCGAGACCCTCCTCCTCGAAGGCGTGCCTGTAGAAACTGATCACCTTCTCGACCTCGTCCGGGGTCTGGAACGTGTAGCCACCAGTCCGGCCCTCCGGCGCTGTCGCGCTGTAGTTTCCCTGCGCCTTGGAGCCCGGGTAGAGGGGCAGCCAGCTCGGCGCCTCGATCTCGGTCCCGGCGCCGAAGGTCATCTGACCGTCCTTGCCGGTCACCTTGACCGTGCCGCCGCCGCTGTCCCCTTTGCCCTCGAACGTCATCTCCTCACCCTTCTCGTTGCGGAACCTGAGGCGGCCGTTCTTGACGTCCTCCGCGTCGATGGTGATGACCTCGCCGGTCTTCTTGTTGCGGATCGTGACAGTGCCGCGATCGTAGTCCTTGTCGACGAGCTCGAGCTCCGGGTTGGCGCTCACCACCAGCACGGCGGCGGCCACCGCCGGGTTGCGCTTGGCGTCGTCGGCAAAGCCCTTGATCTTGCGACCGACCAGGAACCCGCCGACGGCGAGCACGATCACAATGAGGAGCACGATGACGCCGCATCCGGCCAGGACCCAGACCAGAGGGCTGAGCTTCTTCGGGGCCACGGGCGCCTGCGGTGCATACTGGGTCGGGGCCGGCACCGGAGCGGGCGGGGGCATGGGGGGCGGGGGAACGTTGCTTGCCATGATCGGACCTCCTCACAATTCGCGCTTCCGTTCGTGTTGTCAGATCAGAGTGTAACCCAATACGGGAATCGATGACGCCATTCCTGACTTCTTCAAGGCGGCAATGGGGGCTAGGATTCCCGGGGAGGTCAGCATGAGTGACAAGGTCTACAAGAAGATCCGGCTGGTGGGTTGCTCAAAGGAAAGCGTCGAGGCGGCCATCAATCTCGCCCTGGCCAAGGCGGCCGAGACAGTGCACGGGGTGTCCTGGTTCGAGGTCGTCGAGGTGCGGGGCGCTGCGGCCGATGGCAAGGTCGTCGAGTACCAGGTGACCCTCGACGCGGGCTTCAAGGTCGACTGACCACCGCCTTCCTGCCCCGAGGGTGGCTGTCGCCGGACCTTGACAGGGACACTCGCCTCGCCGTATAACTAACTCGTCGGTTTAACCGACCGGTTGACAGGCGGAGGTGAAATGCCTGAGCGTCAGGAACCAAACAGCTCCTCCCTGCCCCGGGACCGCATCCTGGCCGCCGCGACGCAGGTCTTCGCGGAACGGGGGTTCTCGGGTGCCGGGGTGGACGAGATCGCCCGGCGCGCCGGGATCAACAAGGCGATGCTCTACTACCACGTGGGGGACAAGGCTGCCCTCTACGCCGAGGTGGTCCTCGCCTTCATCGGTCTCGTCGAGGCCGAGATCGGCCGGCGCATGGCCTCCGAGACGTCCCCGACAGCGCGCTTGCGGGCGCTCCACGAGACCTTCCTGAACCTCGCTCTCACCCACCCGGACTATCCGCAGATCATGATGCGCGAGATCGCTGCCGGGGGCGCCAACCTGCCGGCCGCCGCCTTTCAGCGCATGGCGAAGGTGCTTGGTGTCACCCACCGCCTCGTTTCGGAGGGCCTGGCCTCCGGGGAGTTCCGGTCGGTTGACCCCATCGTCGCCCATCTCCTGATCGTCGGCGGGGCGATCTTCCTGGCCAACGCCCTGCGCCTGCGGGACCGCCTGGGCGCCGCCGGTGCCGTGCTGCCGGCCGAGATCCCGACGCCCTCCGCGATCGCCGATCGTGTCACCGACATCCTGCTCAATGGAATCGCCGCCCGCCCGGCGGCAGGAGGCACCCTGTGAACAAGCGGCTTCTCACTCTCGGCGCCGGCGTTGCCGCGGCCGTCTCCCTCTCGGCCTGCCGCAATGGCGAGCCCGCCGGGACCATTCACGCTTCCGGCCACATCGAGGCCACCGAGGTCCGTCTCGCCGCCAAGATCGGGGGGCGGCTCGCGGAGCTGCCGTTCCAGGAGGGCGATGCCGTGAAAGCCGGCGACACCGTGGCCCGCCTTGAGGCCGTCGACCTCCAGAACGAGCTGGCCCGCGCCACGGCCGAGCTGGCGGTGGCGGACGCCCGTCTCGCGCTCCTCGAGGCCGGGACCCGCCGGGAAGACCTCGACCGGGTGGCCGCCGAGGCCGCCCGCATCGAGGCCGAGCTCGACGCAGCCCGCGTCGACCAGCGTCGGCTCGAGGGGCTGGCCGACCGGGGCACGGCCACAGAGAAGGCCAGGGACGACGCCCGGACCCGGGTGATCCTCCTCGAGCGCGGCCTCGCCGCGACCCGCGCCGAGGTCGCCAAGGCCAAGGCGGGCCCTCGGCCGCAGGAGATCGCCCAGGCCCGCGCCCAGCGCGACGCCGCCGCCGCGCTGGCCGCGACCGCCCGGCAGAAGTTGGCTGACACATCGGTGAGCGCGCCCCGGGATGGCGTCATTACCCAGCGCGCCACCGAGCCGGGCGAGGTTCTCGCGCCCGGGTCGCTCCTCGCGATCCTCACCGACGTGGCCCGCCCGTGGCTGACCGTGTACGTGGACGAGCCGTCTCTCTCGCACGTCCGGATCGGCGACCCAGTGACCGTTCGCGTGGACGGACGCAAGGAAGCGTTCACCGGCTCCGTGGCCCTGGTAGCCAAGGTCGCGGAGTTCACGCCCAAGAACGTCCAGACCCCCGAGGAGCGCGCGAAGCTGGTTTTCAAGGTCAAGGTGAGCCTGGACAACACCGACGGTGTATTCAAGCCCGGGATGCCGGCCGATGCGTACTTCGGCTCCGGGGTTGGGGCGCAAGGGCCCGGCAAATGAGTCACGCACCGATCGACGCAAAGGGGTTGACGGTGAGGTACGGCGGCGCCGCCGCGGTGCGCGGCCTCGACCTGCGGGTCGAGCGCGGCGACGTGGTCGGGCTGATCGGCCCGGACGGCGCCGGCAAGACCTCGACCCTCCGGGTGCTCGCGGGGCTGCTGCGCCCGAGCGGCGGCACCGTCCAGGTCCTTGGTCTGGACGCATGGGCCCACCGGCGGGCCCTCCACCACAAGCTCGGGTATCTGGCGCAGCGGTTCGCCCTCTACGGTGACCTCACGGTGGACGAGAACGTGCAGTTCTTCGCCCTCCTGCTCGGCGTGGGGGCGTGGCGCGCGCGCCGGGACCTCCTTCTCGATCGCGTCGGTCTCGCCTCCTTCCGCGGCCGGCCGGCGGACCGCCTGTCCGGCGGCATGAGGCAGAAGCTGGCCCTCGCCTGCGCCCTCATGCACGCGCCCGAGATCCTGCTCCTCGACGAGCCCACGACGGGCGTCGACCCGGTGACCCGCAGGGAGTTCTGGAAGCTCCTCGGCGACCTCGTCGCCGACGGGCTGACGTTGCTTGTCGCCACGCCCTACCTGGACGAGGCCGAGCGCTGCTCGCGGGTGATACTGCTCCACCACGGCCGCATGCTGGCCGACGCCCCGCCATCTGCTCTTCCGGCGTCTCTGCCGGGAGTCGTCTTCGAGGTGCAGGGCGATCCACGGACGGTCGTCGCCTCGGCTCTCTCGGGTCTCGCCGGACTCCTTGACGTCCAGCCGTTCGCGGCCCGATTTCACGTCCGCGTTGGCGACGAGGTCGGGGCTGGCGCGATCGAGCAGGCGATCCGCCGGGCCGGCGGGCGGGTCGAAGAGATCCGACGCATCCCGGCGACCCTCGAGGATGTCTTCCTTCACCTCACCCGCTCGGGTGGCGCCGCCGCCGGGGAGGCCGCATGAAAACAGTGGTCAGTGCACAGTACCTAGTGGTGAGAACCCCCGCACGGCCGGAGGCCGGGGTCCGGCGTCCGGGAAGCGGGGGGTGGGCGGCAGGGCTGGCGGTGACCGTAGCCTTCCTCGCGTGCGTCGACTCGCTCCCGGCCGAGCCGCTGAGGCTCGACGCGGCGACCGCGACGGCCCGGGCGATCGAGATGTCGAACCTCGTCGCTGCGGCAAGAGAGCGCACCGAGGCAGCCACGGCCGGCGTCCAGGCTGCCGACGCGGCGCGCTGGCCCTCACTGGCTGCCAGCGCAAGCCTGTCTCGGCGCAGCTCGGTTCCGGAGTTTCGGCTCCCCATCACCTTGCCAGGGCAACCTACGGTCGTCCTGATGCCCGACATCACGACAACCTACGGCACCGGCCTCCGCGCCTCACAGACGCTGCTGGCGGGCGGTGCGATCGAGGCCCAACGCCGGGCTACCCGCTTCGACCAGGCCGCCGCGTCGGCGCGTCAGTCCCAGGCGGCCTCGGACCTCCGTCTGGCAGCCCAGGCAGCGTACTGGGAGGCCGTCCGGGCCCGTGCCTCGCTCGAGGTGACGGCCGCCCAGGCGGCTCGCAGCGACCGCCTGCTGGCCGACAGCCAGGATCTTCTCCGGGCTGGCATGGCGGTGCGCGCCGACGTCCTTGCGGCCCAGGAGCGACAGGCCTCGGGCACCGTGGCCTTGATCCGGGCCAGGGCGGCATCCGCGACGGCCCTGGACACCCTCCGATCACTGCTGCAACTCGCCCCCGAGCAGGACATCGAGCTGGCCGACACCCTCATGGGCACACTGCCCGGTGTCCCGCCTCCCCTCGCCGAGATTCAGGCCGACGCCGTCTCCACCCGCGCCGAGCTCGGCGCCGCGAGCGCGCAGCTCGCTGCCCTGCATGCCCGGGAAACCCTCACGCGCGCCCCGTTGCGCCCCGCCCTTCAAGCCGTCGCCCAGTGGGACCTCGCGCGGCCCAATCAGCGCTACTTCCCCACCGCGGACGAGTGGCACGACTCCTGGGCCGTCAGCCTGGTCGGCACCTGGACGCTCTTCGACGGCGGCCGCAGCGGCGCCGAGCGCGCCGTCAGCCAGGCCCAGCAACGCGCGCTGACCCGGGAACGGGCGGAGCTCGAACGCCGCACTCGCCTCGATGTCCTGACCGCTCGGAGGGAGCTGGAGACCGCCCTGCAGACGGTGGAGGCCGCCGACCTGGCTCGCCAGGCCGCCCTGGCCCGACAGGAGGCCGCCCGGGACCGGCACGCTGCCGGGCTTGCCGCCATGGTCGAGGTCCTCGACGCGGAGGCCCAGCTCACGGCGGCCGAGCAACAGCAGGTGAACGCCCGCGCCGGCGCCTGGATGGCGGCTGCGAGCCTCGATCGGGCGGTCGGACGATGACGGAGCGGGTGGTCGTGGCGCACGAGCTGTCCCGGACCTTCGGGGCGTTCGTGGCCGTCGACCGCGTCAGCTTCGAGGTCGAGCGCGGCGAGGTCTTCGGCTTCCTTGGATCCAACGGCGCCGGCAAGACCACCACCATCCGCATGCTCTGTGGCTTGCTCACCCCGAGCTCCGGACGCGGCGAGGTCCTGGGCCTCGACATCGCGCGCCAATCCGCTGCCATCAAACAGCGGATCGGCTATATGTCCCAACGCTTCTCGCTCTACACCGACCTCACCGTGGACGAAAACCTGCGCTTCTGGGGAGGCACCTACGGGCTGAGCGGCCAGCGCCTTGCCGAACGAGCCGACTGGGCCGTGCTGGCGGCCGGGCTCGGTGAGCGGCGCCGAACACTGGTGCGGGAGCTTCCCAGCGGCTTTCGGCAACGTCTTGCCCTCGGTTGCGCGCTCCTCCACGAACCCCCCATCGTCTTTCTCGACGAGCCCACGGGCGGAGTCGACCCGGAGGCCAGACGGCGGTTCTGGGACCTCATCGACGAGCTGGCGGGAGCCGGCACCACCGTCTTTGTGACCACTCACTACATGGACGAGGCCGAGCGCTGCCATCGCGTCGCGCTCATGCACGCCGGCCGCCTGCTGGCCCTTGACAGCGTCCCCAGCCTCAAGCGGCTCTTCGCCCCCGGGTCCGTCGTGGAGGTCCGCTGCTCCGAGCCGGCTGCCGCCGGCCGGATCCTCGATGGAGAACCGGCGGTTCGCGAGGCAGCGCTTTTCGGGAGCGTGCTCCATGTCGTCCTCGCCGATGCGGCGGGCGTCGCCACGGTCAGGGACCGGCTTGGGAGCGCCGGCATTGGAGCAGCCGTCGTCACACCCATCGAGCCGTCTCTCGAGGATGTCTTCATCCACGTCATCGCCTCGGCCGAGGGTGCCCCGTCCCCGGGCGTGCGAGCCGGCAACCCCGGGACGCTCGGGGCAGACTCCCGACTCCCGACTCTCGACGTTCGAACGGTCGGGAGGGGGCAATGATCCGTCGCACCCTTGCCATTGCCGTCAAGGAGTTGCTGCAGCTCCGACGCGACTGGCGAATCGCCTTCACGCTCATCGGCATGCCGATGGTGCTCGTGCTCATCTACGGCTATGCGCTTTCCTTCGACGTCCAGCACGTCCGTCTGGCCGTCGTCGACCAGGATGGCAGCCGCGCCTCCCGGGAAGCCGCCGATGCATTCGTGGAGAGCGGCTATTTCGACCTGGTGAGGAACCCTCACGACCTGAGGGGCCTCGACGCGATGTTCGGCGACGGCCGGGTGCAAGCGGCTCTCGTCGTCCCGTCGGGCTACGGCCGCGACCTCGCTGCTCGCCGGCCGACGATGCTCCAGTTCGTGCTCGACGGCTCCGACTCCCAGACGGCCACCACGGTCCTCGCCTACGCGACCCAGATCGTCGCCGCGGTGTCGCCGCTGGTGCGCGTGGACGGACGGCCCGGGCCGGCCGTGCCGGCGCCCCTGGTCTGGTACAACCCCGATCTCGCCTCGAGCCGTTTCCTGGTTCCCGGCCTGGTGGCCTTCATCCTCATGATCACCTCGGTGATCGCCACCGCCCTCGCCGTGGTGCGCGAAAAGGAGCGGGGCACCATGGAGTCGCTGCGCGCCACACCGCTCGTCGCCATCGAGCTGCTGGTAGGCAAGACTCTCCCTTACCTCCTGATGGGCTCGGCCGCCGCCGCCGGGTCCCTTGCCCTTGCCTGGGGTCTGTTCGACGTCCCGATCCGGGGCTCCTTCTTCTGG
>DAONEV010000165.1:0-9042 GCA_035403265.1 Thermoanaerobaculaceae bacterium
AATGCCTTCCTCAACGAGGTGGCGGGGCGCATCTACCTCCCGGACCATACCGTGGAGATCCAGCGTGGTGACCACACCGAGGCGCTGCGCCGGGATATCCTGGCCAGAATGCGGGCCAACCAGACGCCGACCGTGCTCCTGGCGGTGCTCGGGGGGGTCTTCGCCGAGGGCGTCGACTACCCTGGCAAGATGCTCTCGGAGGTGGTCGTGGTCTCGCCTGCCCTGCCACAGGTCGGCCCCGAGCGTGAGCTGCTCAAGGCGTACTTCCAGGATCGGTTCGAGCGCGGCTTCGAGTACGCGTACCTCGTGCCCGGCATGACGCGAGTCGTGCAGGCCGCCGGGCGTCTCATCCGGGCCCCCGAGGACCGGGGCGTGATCGCCCTCGTCTGCCGCCGCTTCACCCGCGAGCCGTACGTCAACCTCCTGCCGCCCGACTGGATCGAGGATACGACCCACGGCCTCGGCAGCGCCGAGCTGACCGCCGCCGTGAGCCAGTTCTACGCGCAGGTTCCGGATGTCCCCGAGCCGACTCCGCTGCCCGCGCCGGCACGCAAGCGAGCGGCCACGCGCCGCACCCAACGAGCCGGCCGCCCCCGCTGGCGCGCCGAGGGAGAAGTCAACTAGTATGGCGACCATGCGCAGCTTCGCCACCGCCGAGCTGGCCGACCTGGTGCAACGCGCCAGGGCCAACCCCCGCCTTCGCGCCAACCTGAACGTCCACTCCGAGCTCGAAGACCGAGTCCAGCGCATGTTCAACTGCTTTCAGCCCAGCACCTATGTGCGGCCGCATCAGCACGAGCCGGCGCGCTGGGAGCTCTTCGTGCTCCTATCGGGCCGCCTGGGTGTGCTCACCTTCGGGGAGAAGGGCCAGGTGACGGGTCGTACGGTCCTGTCACCCGGCTCCGGCACCGCCGTCGAGATCCCTGGCGGTATCACTCACACCGTCGTATCGCTCGCGCCGGACACGACTGTCTTCGAGGTCAAGCCGGGGCCGTTCCGCCCCCTCACCGACAAGGATTTCGGGCCGTGGTCACCGGTCGAGGGTGATCCCCATGCCGCAATCCTGCTCTGGGAATGGGAGCGGCTCTTCGGGTGAGGTCGGGGCAGGAAGGCCCCTCCTACTTCTCCCAGAGGTTGAACTTGAGGATGCACCAGATCGCCTCGAAGCCGTCCTTCCATCCGATCTTCTTGCCCTCGGCGTAGGTCCGGCCGTGGTAGGAGATCGGGACCTCGTAGATGCGGACACCCATCTGGGCGACGCGGGCCGTGAATTCGGGCTCGAACCCGAAGCGCTCGGAGGTGACGTGCAGTCGCTCCCGCACCTCCCGGGTGAAGACCTTGTAGCACGTCTCCATGTCCGAGAGGTTCAGGTCCGTGAGCATGTTCGAAATGGTCGTGAGGATCTGGTTGCCTAGGAAGTGCCAGAAGAACAGCACCCGGTGGGGACCGCCCAGGAAGCGGCTACCGTAGACCACGTCTGCGTGCCCCGCCACGATCGGTTGCAGCAGGGTGGGGTAGTCGGCCGGGTCGTACTCGAGGTCCGCGTCCTGGATGATCAGCACGTCGCCGGTGGCGAGTGCGAACCCGGTGCTCAGGGCGGCGCCCTTGCCGCGGTTGACCTCGTGGCGCCGGGTGGTGAAGGTCATGCGGCGCCCCTCCACGACCGGCGGCTGCCAGGCTGCCAGGACCTGCGAGGTGGCGTCCTTCGAGCAATCATCGACGGCGACCAGCTCCAGCTCGCCGACCGAGGGGGGCAACGGAGCCCGCGCGACCTGATCGAGGAGAGCAGCCACCGTGCTCGCCTCGTTGTACACAGGCACGACGACGGAAACTTTCGAAACCAGCATCTGTCCCTCTCAGACCTTTCCCCGCACGCGCCACGAACGCTCGCGTGTGGCATGCTGTTGCCGCGGGCCCGCCCGACGCGCCCATTGAGGTCCCATGCAAGCTGATACGGATGACATCGTCGTTCTGCCCATCGAGAGCTCTCTCGACCTCCACCCGTTCGCGCCCCAGGACATCCCCGCGGTGGTTGAGGAGTACCTGCTGGCGGCGCGGGCGGCCGGCCTCCGCGAGGTCCGGCTCATCCACGGCCGGGGGATCGGTGTGCAAAGAGCGCGGGTCCAGGCACTGGTGGCCCGCCTGCCCTGGGTCGAGGCAGCCGCCGAGGCCACCGCCGACCTGGGTGGCTGGGGCGCCACCAGCGTCGTGCTTCGGCCTCCCGAGAGCGAGAACGCCACAGGCTAGTCCAGGTCGATGTCGCGAATGGGTTTGGTTGGCTCCTCCCCCTGCGTCCCTTCAAGAAGCTTGCGAAACTTCTCCTCCCGCACCGCGGCGCCGGAGCGCTCGGCCCGCATTGCCTCGTCGAGCCGCGACCTGGCGCTTTCCCGCTCGCGTGTGAGCGCCGCCAGACGATCGTCCAGGCTCGTGGTGCTGCGGGGCTTCTCAGGCTGCTGGCTGCCGGTGATCACCTGGTGGTCACCGTCGATATCCAGCAACGCCTGACAGTGGGGACACGTGACGGTGAAAGTGGCCATTCGTGCATTCTAACCCCCGCCCGGCCGGGAGTTGAAAGGGCAGGGTGAAGAGCGAGGGAGGGCTCTGCCCTTCTCTTGCCGCTCAGGCGCGCTGGACCACGAGCTGGTCGAGGACGCGCAGAAACTTCACATTTTCCTCGCGGCAGCCGAGGGAGACGCGGGCGCAGTTGGTCAGACCGGGGCCGCCCTGGGGCCGGATGATCACGCCGTGCCTCTGGAACTCGACGAAGAGCCGCTTCACATCGTCGTCCAGCTCCATGAGCACGAAGTTGGTCACCGACGGGGTGTAGCGCACCTTGCGACGGCCCAGCTCCGCCTGCACGAACTCCAGCTCCCGCAAGTTGCTCTCCCGGGAGAAGGTCGCCCACTCGCTATCGTCGAGGGCCGCAAGTGCCGCCACCTGTCCCAGGGACGAGGTGTTGAAGGGCGACCGCACGCGGTTCAGGTCGGCGACGACCTCGGGCGCGGCCAGGCCGTAGCCGATGCGCAGGCCCGCCAGGCCGTAGATCTTGGAGAAGGTCTGAAGGACGATGACGTTGCGGCCCGCCTTGAGATCGGCCAGCCCGTCCGGGTAGTCGGGCTTGTCGACGTACTCCAGGTAGGCCTGGTCCAGCACCACGAGGACGTTGTCCCCGACCGTAGCCAGGAACTCGTCGAGCTCCTGCCTCGTGGCGTAGGTCCCGGTCGGGTTGCTGGGGTTGGCAACGTAGATGAGCTTGGTGCGCTCGGTCACCGCTGCGGCCATGGCCTTCAGGTCGTGCCCACGATCGGGCCTCGCCGGCACCAAGATGGCGTTGCCGTTTACCTGACGGGCAGCTATCTCGTAGGAAACGAACGACTGCTGGGAGATGACGACGTCGTCACCGTCCTCCACGTAGGCCCGCGCCAGCATCTCGATGATCTCAACGGAGCCGTTGCCGAGGATGACCTGGTCGAGGTCAACCCCGTGGCGCCCGGCGAGGGCGCGGCGCAGCACGTACCCGCCCCCGTCCGGATAGCGGTTCAGGCTCGGGAGGGCCTTCTCGACGGCGGCCAGGGCCTTGGGCGACGACCCGAGCGGGTTTTCGTTGGACGCCAGCTTGACGATCCCCGTCACGCCCAGCTCCCGCTCCACCTCTTCCACCGGCTTGCCCGGCACGTAGATGGCCACCTTGTGCATGTACTCCGGAACCTTCGGCCCGCGCATGTCCCTCCCTCCGGCCACGGCCACCGCCGTGACGCAGCAGCTCGACTTCCTCCTCGGAAAGCTCCCGCCAGGTGCCGGGCCGCAGCTTGGGGTCGGAGAGCGGCCCGATCGCCACCCTCACCAGCCGCTGCACGGGATGGCCGATGCGGTGGAACATTTCGCGAACTTCGTGGGTCTTTCCCTCGCCCACGACGACGCGCCAGAACGAGTTCATGCCGCTGGGAGTGGTGCGGATATGAACCACTTCCTTGGGCACCACGCGCTGGCCCTCGAGTAGCGTGCCGCGCTGCAGCCTTTCGACATCTCTCGCTTCCGGGACGCCCTTCACCTTCGCGACGTACTCGCGGAGGACGCCGTACCGGGGGTGGGCGACGCGCAACGCGAGCTCGCCGTCGTTGGTGAGCAGGACCAGCCCCTCGGAATGGAAGTCGAGCCGACCCACCGGGAAGATGCGCTCGTTGATGCGCCGGAAGTACTCCAGGACCGTCGGCCTGCCCTCGGGGTCGTCGGTGGTTGTCATCACCTTGGGCGGCTTGTAGAACAGGAAGGTGCGCAGCTTCTCGGGAGCGGCCAGACGCTTGCCGTCGACCTTCACGGAGTCCTTCTCGAGGTCGGCCTGGCTACCGAGGTGCGCGACCTCGCCGTTCACCGTGACCCGCCTCTCGCGGATCATGACCTCGGCGTCCCGGCGCGAGCAGACACCGGCCCGGGCGATCAGCTTCTGCAGACGTTCAAGTGGCACTGGCGCCTTCTCCCGCCACGTGCTCCACCTCCTCCAGGCTGGGAAGAGACGAGAGATCGGGCAGCCCGAAGTGTACCAGGAACTCCCGCGTGGTGCGGTACAGGAGCGGTGTCCCCACCACCTGCTTGCGCCCCGCCACTGCCACGAGCTTGCGGTCGAGAAGCGTGCGGATCACTCCAGCGGAGTTCACGCTGCGCAGGAAGTTGATCTCGGGCAGGGTGATGGGCTGCCGGTAGGCGATGATGGCGAGAACCTCGAGACCGGCCTGGGTGAGGCGGGATCTGGACCGCATGCCCAGGAACTGCCGGAGCGCGGCCTCGTGTTGCGGGCGCGTCGCCAGACGCCAGCCGCCGCCGACGCGCTCGACTAGCAGGCCGCTGCCTTCCGCCTCGTGGCGCTGCCGCAACGTCTCCAGCGCTGTCTCGACCTCGGCCACGGAGGCCTCCTCGCCGGTCACCTCGGCCAAGACCTGCGGCGCCACGGGCTCCCGGGCCACCGCCAGGATGGCCTCGCACACGGCCTGCAATCGGATCGGATCAGACATCGCCAATGGCCTCCAGAGCCAGCGGCTTGCCGGTGCCGGTGAGGTAGATCTCCGCAAACGCCGCGAGCTGGTGCGCCTCGGCCGTCCCGAGGCGGACCAGCTCCAGAGCCGCGATCAGGAATGTCACGCTCTCCAGCCGTTCCGGCCGGGTCAGGAGGTGGGACAGAAGCGGGAAGCTGGGTCGGGCCTTCACCAGCTCGTAGAGCTCGACGATCTTCTCGCGCACCGAGTACCGCATGGGCGGCAGCTCCATGGCCGCCGGATGGTCGCGACGATGCCGGTCGAGCACCGCCGAGAGCGCCCGGCCGAGGGTGATGACGTCGACATCCGCGAGGTCGAGCTCCACCTCCTCCGGCCCCTGGGGTGTCGCCAGCGCCACCGATTCCATGCCACGGCGCACCTCCTCGAGGCCGGCCAGCTCGGCCGCCGACCGTTTCACCTTCTCGTACTCCAGGAGCCGCTCGACCAGCTCGGCACGGGGGTCGTCCTTCTCCCCCTCGTGGCGGGGCAGCAGCAGCCTCGACTTGATGGCCAACAGCCAGGCTGCCGTGACCAGAAAGTCCCCGGCCACCTCGAGGTCCAGCTCTTCCATCTGGCGCAGTGCCGCGTGGTACTGGTCGCAGACCCTGGCGATGGGGATGTCCCAGATCGAGACCTTGTCCTCGCGCACCAGGTGCAGCAGCAGGTCGAGGGGTCCCTCGAAGGCCGGCAGGACCACGCCCGGCGCCGAGCTCGATTCTCCAGTCACCACAGGAGGATCATGATCAGGCCGTTCACGAAGGGGTTCAGGATGCGGCCGAACGCCCCCGTCCAGAAGAGGGCCAGCAACAGCAACATCCCGTACTGCCTGACCTGGGCGTAGGCAAGATGGAATCGTGGCGGCAGAAACGCCTCGAGGATGTGGCTGCCGTCCAGCGGCGGAATCGGGAGCAGGTTGAAGACCGCCAGCACCAGGTTGATCATGGCCAGGGAGAAGAGCAGGAAGACGAGCGGCGCCGCGATCCCGGACGCCCCCAGGGCGCCCTGGCGCAGGAGCGTCACCAGCAGTGGCCGAAAACCAGGCATCACCGCCTTGACGAGGAGCAGGATCCCGGTCGTGAGGAGGCCGAGGCAGATGTTGGAGAGCGGTCCCGCCAGCCCTACCATGGCCGGGCCCCAGCGCTGGTTGCGAAGGTTCCGCGATACGAACGGCACCGGCTTCGCCCACCCCAGCACCGGAGCGCCGATCACCGCCAGCAGGAGCGGGAAGATGATCGTCCCGAACAGGTCAATGTGCTTGATCGGATTGAGGGTGATACGGCCCAGCCAGCGCGCCGTCGGGTCCCCGAGCCGCTCCGCCATCCAGCCGTGCGCCGACTCGTGGAGCGAGAGCGCCAGCGCGAACGCCATCAACTGCATCACGACCTCGGGGAGACGGGCGACGAACGAGTCCATGGGGGAGTCATGGTACCACCCTCGCCCGCCCACCAAGGCAGGCTCAAGGCGTCAGGCTGCCGCCCTCAACTGGCGCTCACCCACCCACACGGATGAACCTGAACCTGGACTTGGACCCGGTGGCACCGAAAGACCCTCAGGATTGGTCAGTGCAAGCGTTTCGGCGGGAAGTTCTTCCAGCGGCCTGCCATCTTGATCGCGGTCCAGGTCCAGGTTGCCATCCAGGTTGTTCCTGTCCCCTCTCCCCTGTCCCCTGCTGCTAGACTCGGGCAACTGGAGGCTGCATGAGCGATCGGGTGTACGTGCACGACATCGAGCTGGAGTGCCTGATCGGCACCGAGCCTGGCGAGAGGCTGGGGCGCCAGACCGTTCTCGTCGACGTGGACGTGGAGTGTGACTGCAGGCCATCCGGCCGCTCCGACGCCCTCGCCGACGCCCTCGACTACGTCCGTCTCGTCGAGGTCGTGCAGGCGCGGGCTGCGGTCAGCCGATTCCACCTTCTGGAGGCCCTCGCCGAGGACCTGGCGGCGAGCCTTCTTGACGGTCTCCCAGGTGCCGAGGCCGTGCACCTGCGCCTCACCAAGCCCTCGGCAATCCCCGGCATTCCACTGGTCGGTATCGAGATCGAGCGCCGGCGCGGAGCCGGGGCATGAGCGGAGGACCTCGCGTCGCCCTCGTCACCGGTGGTGCCGTGCGCGTCGGCCGGGCCATCGTGACTCACCTGGCGGCGCGGGGGTGGGCCGTGGCCTTCACCTACTGGGGCTCGGCGGCCCAGGCCCAGGAGCTCGCCAACGAGCTGGACGCGGCCGGCCACGCATGCCTGCCCCTGTCCGCGGACCTCGACAGCCCAAAGGACTGCCGGGCCATCGTCGACACCACCCTGGAGCGGTTCGGCCGCCTCGACGCCCTCGTCAACAACGCCGGAGTGTTCCCGCGCACCCCACTCGCAGACCTCGACGAGGCGGCCTTCCTGGCCGTGCTGCAGACCAACCTGATCGCCCCGGTGATGCTGGCGAAGCTGGCGGCCCCCGCGCTGGGTGCCGTTGGCGGCGGCATCGTCAACATCGTGGACATCCTCGCCGCGCGCCCGATCCGCCATCACCTGGCCTACATCGTGTCGAAGGCCGGGCTGGCCGCCGCCACCCGCACCCTGGCCGTGGAGCTTGCGCCGGCGGTCCGGGTCAACGCCATCGCACCCGGAATCGCCCTCTTCCCGGATGGCTACGACGACGAGACGCGCCGGCGCCTCATCGCGCAGACCCTGCTGGGCCGCGCAGGCACTCCCGAGGAGGTCGCCCGGACCGTCGAGTACCTCCTCGACGGCGCGCCAACGATGACCGGCCAGGTTCTCACCCTCGACGCCGGCCGATCTGTCCCCCTGTGACCCCCACCCACCCAGGCGAGAGGTGAAAGGGGAGTCAAACGCCGACCGCGCGTTGACGTGGACGTCGACGCGATGCCTGTCCCCTGCCCCCTGTCGCCTCCAGCTATACTCTCCCCGTGTACTTGATCGTGAACCCGGCAGCGGGGGGAGGCCGGTTGGGGCGGGAGTGGCCCCGTCTCCGAGTGCGTCTGACCGAGCTTGGCCTCGACTTCGAGGAGGCCATGACTCGTGCCCCTGGCCACGCCACCGAGCTGGCCGGCGAGGCTGCCATCCGGAGGCAACATCGCCTCGTCGTCGCGGTGGGCGGGGACGGCACGATCTGCGAGGTCGTCCAGGGATTGCACGCGGCAGGTGGCGCCACGCTCGAGATCCTCCCCGTCGGCACCGGCAACGACACGGCCAGGACCCTGGGGCTGCCGGTTCACCTCGAAGAGGCCGTTGGGGCCTTGCGCGCCGAGACCCACCGCCGAGTCGACCTGATGTCGATCAACGGCCAGGTTGTGGTCAACGCCGCCGGCGTCGGGCTGCTCGGCTCCATCAACGCCAAGGCGGCCGGGATCAAGATCGTGCGCGGTATCTTCGCGTACCTCGTGGCGGCGGTGGCGAGCGTCCTCTCCGACCCGACACCTGAAGTCGAGGTGGAGGCCGATGACTTCCACTACCGAGGCCCAATGACGATCCTTGCCCTGCAAAACGGCCCGACCACCGGCGGGGGGTTTGCGCTGGCCCCCGAGGCATGCTCGGACGACGGGTTCCTGGACGCCTGTCTGGTCGGAAACGTGCCGATCGCGGGCCGCTTCTCCCGCCTGGCGGCGGCCTTGCGCGGGCGCCTCGGCGACCAGCCGGGCTCCCACATGCTGCGATTCAAGCGCATGGGGCTGCGCTGCCAGAATCCCATCCACGCCCACCTCGACGGCAATCATGCCCTGATTGAGCCTCCCGGAATGGTCGTGGAGGTCCTGCCAGGCGCACTGGACGTGATCGCGCCGGCCGCCAGCTAGCGGTTCCCGACACGCAGCAAGTCGTGTACTTCCCGCACGCCGGAGACCTCCCGGGCGATGCGAGCGGCAAGGGCGCGCCGGTCGTCGTCCGCAACCTGGCCCGACAGGCTGAGGATGCCGTCGGTGGCCTCGACCTCGATGGCGAACCCGGGGCGGCCCATCTGGTCCAGGAGCTTCGCCTTGACGCGCGTCTCGAGCAGGGCGTCCGCGACCT
>DAONEV010000166.1:0-8915 GCA_035403265.1 Thermoanaerobaculaceae bacterium
CCCAGGTCATGGTTCCGGCCAACAACCAGAGCTACCAGGTGTCGGTGACGACCCATGCCCAGGCGGCGGGAAAGCAGGTGCTGATCAGCGCCACCGCGGCCGGCCGAACGCGCACCGCGACCCTCACCGTGCAGGGCCCCGGGACCCTGACCGGGACGCTCGCCGAGCAGGCCGCTGGCACGCCGGTCCCGGGTGCCACCGTCTCCCTTGCCGGCACGTCGACCACCACGACCTCTGATGCAGCAGGGGCATTCAGCTTCGAGCTGGCACCCGGCAGCTACACCCTGGTGATCAACAAGACGGGTCTGGCCACGACCGCGGCGGGCCCGTTCACGGTGGTGGCGGACGAGACGGTCTCGGCCGGCACCATCGCCATGCTCCAGGGCGGGGTTATCAGCGGAACCATCGCCGACTCCTCCTGCGCGCATCAGCCTGCCTATCCGGTGTCGATTGCCGTCGACGGCACGGTCTTCGCGACCCAGACCGACGGCTCGGGCGCGTTCGCCGTTTCGCTGGCCCCAGGGACCTACACCCTGACCCTGTCCGGGTACCATTACGCCACGACCCAGTCCGGTCCCGTCACCGTGACGGCGGGACAGACCACCTCGGAGTTCTTCTCGATCGACCGCTACAACCGGGTCATCGGCCGGGCCGTCGACTCGGTGACAGGCCAAGGGATCGCGGACGTGGTCGTGGTCGGCCAGAATCGAGGCGTCACAGACTCCGACACGACATTGCTGGCGGGCGGGTTCGCGGTGGACCTGCCACCAGGTACGGGCACGCTCACCCTCACGAAGTCAGGCTACTTGGCGCTCAGCCGGCCGCTGAATGTCACCAACTGCGAGTGGGTGGAGCTGGGCGACCAGGCCATGACCCTGCTCGGCTCGGTCGTGGGCTCGGTGGTGTCCGCCGCTGACCAGACCCCCATCGGTGGTGCCTTGGTCCAGGTGGTCGGCAGGTCAGGTGCCGCGACCACCTCCCCTACCGGAACGTTCAGCCTCAGCGACGTGCCGGGCACCTTCAGCCTTCGGATCACGGCTCCAGGCTGGGCGCCCAGGACGGTCGGTGGGGTCACGATCACAGCGGCCCAGACCACCGAGCTCGGCGCGATCACCCTCAACGAGGGCGGTACCGTGGCCGGCACCGTCGTCTCCTCGGTGGACGCCACCCCGGTCCCGGGTGTCACCATCACGGCCGCTGCAAGCGGCGATGCCGTGCAGACCGATGGGCTGGGTGCCTTCACCTTGCTGCACCAGCCCGAGGGCTCGACGACCCTCACTCTCTCGAAGGTCGGCTGGGACCCCGGCACCGCAGGACCCTTCACGGTGAGCGTGGGCGCCACGACCGACGTCGGTCTGCTCCAACTCACCCCCCGTGGCACGGTGCGCGGCACCGTGGTCGACGCCAGCACCGGCGCCCCCCTGTCTGGTGTCACCGCGACGCTCACCGGCACCTCGGTGACCACCGTCACCGACAGCCAGGGTGTCTTCTCGATCGTCCACACCGGTGGTCACATCACGCTGAGCCTCGCGAGGGCAGGCTGGGCGCCGGTGACCACGCCGCCCTTCACCATCGAGGCGGCCGGCACCACCGATCTCGGTACCGTGCCGATGTCCCAGATGGGGGCGATCCACGGCCGGATCACCGGCGCGACGGGCTTCGTGCGGGTCGAGGCCGTGGGAACAGGCGTTTCCGCCCTGACCACGGCGGAGTTCACTCTGTCCTTGCCTCCGGGCTCGTACGAGCTCGACATCAACCGCGACGGCAACTACCGCAGCCTGCCATTGCGCACCCCCGCCTTCGTCGTGCTCCCGGGCCAGACCACCGAGACCGGCGACCTCGCGCTGCCACCAGCGGGCGCCATCACCGTGCTGGTGCAGTCACCGCTGCACGGCTTCCCGCTCGCGGGAGCGAGCGTGACCGCGGTGGGCACCGAGTGGTCGACAACCAGCAGCCTGACCTCCTACTACCCGATCGATGGCGCCAACGCCTGGCTGACCGTGCCTCCCGGCACCTACACGGTGGAGGTGCGTCTCCAGGGATTCCTGACCGAGACGCGAGGTCCCCTGACGGTGGATGCAGGCCAGACCGTGGCCGCCGGCCCCGTGACCCTCACCCCCGCCGGCATCCTGCTGGGGAGCGTCGCCGACGCGGCTACAGGCGCACCCGTGGCCGGGGCCCTGATCACCCTCAGCGGCACCGCCATCGGCGACACAACGGACGCGACAGGCTCGTTCCTGCTCTCCCAGGTCAGCGGCCCCGCCCCGCTGCAGGTCACCGCTGAAGGCTACGCCGCACCACCCGCGCAGCCCGTCTCCTTCACCACCGGCACGACGACCCACGCGGGCGTCATCGCCCTGACCCGTCTGGCCGGGACCATCACCGGCACCGTCCAGGACGCGGCGGCCAGCCCACTGGCAGGGGCCGTCGTGGCCGCCAACGACACGGCCGCCACGGCTACCACCGATGCGGCAGGGGCGTTCACCCTCATGGTGCCGGCCGGGACCCACACCCTCACCGTGCGCAAGGATGGGCTCGCGAGCCAGAGTGCCGGGCCGTTCGCCGTCGCCGGCACCGTCTCAGCCGGCGTCATCGCGCTGGCCGAGCCTCGTGGCACCATCACCGTGCAGGTGCGCGATGCCGACTCCGGCCTCCCCGTCGAGGGCGTCGGAGTCCTCGTCACCGAGCGCGCCATCGTCGGTCGCACGGATCCGTCCGGTGCTGCCACCCTCACACTCGCACCCGGCTACGTCACCCTCCAGGCCACACTGGGCGCCCGCCAGACCCAGTCCGCGATCCTCCGGGTAATGGCGAACCAGTCCCAGACCGTGGAGCTGACGCTTCCAGCCACGGGCGTGGTCGAGGGTACCGTGACCAATCAGGAGGACGGCTCGCCCCTGGTCGGCGCCGCCATGTCCCTGCGGGCCGGCCAGGGCAGCACCTGGACCGAGGTGGCCACCACCTCGACCGACGGCGCCGGGCACCTCCGCCTCGAGGCGCCGCCGGGGACCTACACCCTGCAGGCCTCGCGCGCCGCCTGGGCGACCGGTTCCCTGGCGCCGGTCACCGTGGTGGCCGGGCAGACCACCACCCTCGGCCCGTTCGTGGTCCCGGGCCGGGGCCGGCTGCTCGGCGCCGTGGGTGGCCCGTGGGCGCCGAGATCCGACCACACCATCACCGCCGCCTGGGGCCTCGGAGGGTGGCCGGGCAGCGCCGTCCTCGACCAGCAGCACGGCTTCGAGCTGACCCTTGACGCCGTGAGCGGCACCTCGGCCCTGACCTTCACCGATCCGCTCGCCCATCCCTTGAGCGTCGACGCCCTCGTCCTCCACACCGGCCACACCCTCGAGGTGCCGAGCGTCGTCCTGTCGATGTACGGTGTGCTGAAGGGCTTCGTCCGCCAGGCCAGTGGCGAGGGCATCACCGGGACCACGTTCACCCTGGAGCCCACTGGCCGCACCGCCACGAGCGGCCTCCTGAACCAGGGAAACGGCGTCGAGGCCGGGTATTACAAGCTCACCGCCCCGACCGGCACCTACACGCTGACCAGCGACGGCCCGGAAGGCTACCTGCCGCTCGACATCACCAACCTCGCCTTCGTCGACGACACCACCGTACCGCGCGACCTCGTGCTCCAGCCCAAGCCCGGCTGGGACATCGCCTCCCTCGTCCTCGACCCGGCGAGCGCCGACCCGGGCGGCACCGCCACCGGCACCATCACCCTCACCGGCCCGGCCCCGAGCCGCCAGGTCATGAGTGAGGCCGGCATCCCGGTCGTGCTGCGCAACTATGTGCGGCTGCAGAGCTCGAGCCCGGCCGTTGTCGTGCCGGCCGCCGTGACCTTCGACGGTGGTGTGGTGAGCACGACCTTCCCGATCACCATCGGCGCCGGCGCCCCGGTGACCGTCACCATCACCGGCACCTATGTGAAGAAGGGTCTGGGCGGCTTCGACGGCGACGAGATCTACCCCGGCCGCACCGGGAGCGCGACCCTCACCGTAGGCGTCCCCGCGCCGGCCTCCCTCACCCTTGACCCGGCCACCGTCGAGCCGGGAGGCACCTCCACCGCCACCGTCACCCTGAGCCTCCCGGCGCGGCCCGGCGGCGCCGTCGTCACCCTTGAGAGCTCGGACCCGACCGCCGCCACCGTGCCGGCCAGCCTGACCATCCCCGAGGGCCAGAGCGAGGGCACCTTCACCGTCACCAGCCTCGCCTCCTCGCCCAATCCCGGCGCGGTTATCTCCGCGAGCGGCGCCGGCGTCACCAGGACGGCCGTCCTGACCCTGGTGCGGCCGCGCCTGACCGGTGTCGCCCCCGGCTGGACTCTGGCTGGCACCCCCGAGGTCGTCGCCTACGGCTCCGGCTTCGACCAGGGCTCCGAGGTGATCATCGAAGGCCCGGTCTACGCCCTCGGCCAGTACGCGGTGCAACTGTGCAACCCGGTCATCTACCAGTGCCCCGGCCAGATCGTCAGCGCCGTGGTCAACCCGGCGGGCACCTCCGCCAGCTTCACCGCCCCCGCGACCCTCGGCACCGGCCTCTATCGCCTCACCGTCCGCCGCTCCGGCGGCCTCACCACCGACTCGACCACCTGGCTCGCCATCGACGAGGCCGCCAAGACCGTCCCCGAGGTCCTGCCGGCCGACCACAAGTTCGCGCGGGCCATTCACTCCGGCCAGACCATCACCGGCACCTTCGTCGCCGACGGCGACCCCGACCACCGGCTCCAGGATGTCAACCTCTACTACGTCCCCGGCACCGCCGGCAGCCGCATCCGCGTCACCCTCGAGCGCGTCGACACCTCCAAGACCTGGCAGCACCCCGACAGCCTCGACCCCCAGCTCGAGATCATGACCCCGGACGGCTTCATCCCCCAGAACCTCGTCTCGTACGACCGCCAGCCAGGCCTCGACCTCAACGCCGAGCTGGCCAACGCCGTCCTGCCCCAGACTGGCCTGTACTTCATCTACGCCGGCACCTCCAAGGGCAGTGGCGCCTACCGCCTCACCTACGAGCTCCTGCAGCCCGCCACCGTGAGCCCCGACCAGCGCGTGCTGCCGCTCGCCAACGCCTTCCTCACCGTCCCGGTGGGCCGCCCCGTGACCCCCTCGGCGCTCGCCCTCGACCCGCGCGGGTATCGCCTCTCCGGCGCCCGCATGCACTTCGCCACCACCCCGCTCGCCGACGACACCGGCAGCCTCGACCTCTCCGCCGCCCAGGCCCTCACGTCCAACCCCGACGGCACCATCCAGGCCACCCTCACCCCGATCGGCCCCGGCAAGGTCACCTTCGCCCCGATCTTCGAGGACGGGTTCGCGGAGCCCGCCGCCCCGGCCCCCGCCCAGGGGACAGGGGACGGGGGACAGGGGACAGGGAGCGAGGCGGGCCAGGCGACGGCGACGCGGATCGCCAGCATCCCGCGCTACCAGCCGGTCGCCCGCGGTCGCATCGCCATCACCGACGTCTATGGCGACCAGTCCCTGGGCGTCACGGCCAGCCCCGTCCAGAAGCTCCCAGCCACCTCCCGGCTGGTCCGCCGTGCCGTCCGCGACGACGACCACGCCGCCACGCGATCGGACGGCCGGGGTCGGAGCGACAAGCTGGTCGCGACCGGCCGGGCGGGGGCCACGGACCCCGGACCCCGGACCCCGGACCCCGATCCTCTCGACGCCTCCACCGCCGTCCCCCTGCCCGAGATCCATCCTGAGGGCATGGCCAGCGACACCGGCGGCCACGCCGCCAGCCTCACCACCTGCATGCCGCCGCAGTTCGCTCTCGGCGTCGTCCCCGAGGGCACCGAGCTCCACCCCCCGTTCACCGCCGTGCTGAAGGACCTCACCCCTCCGGGCGGCCCAGGGGACGAGGGCATCGTCGGCCTCGACGGCCTCCACGGCCACCGCATTGAGAAGACCATCGACCTCCAGCTCGAGCTGCACGACGCTACCGGGCAGGTCCCGGCCTACCCCGTCCTCGTCCAGCTCAACCTCGCCGGTCCCAACCACGGCGCGCTCCTGCTCAACGACGGCGCCCTGCGCTGTGACAGTGTCGCCCGCCTGTGGCACCAGCGGAATGCCGAGGGCGCCCTCCTCCCCGATCCGACCCTCCGCTACGAGCTCGGCCAGTGGGCGTGGTACGTCGGCGTCCTCCCCGACGCGGCGAGCCCGGGCGGTGTGCAGCCTGTGTGGGGCAGCGCCGAGCAGCTCCACCTGCGTGCCCAGGCCAAGCTCCCGGACAACCAGGAGTCGGACCCGCTCATGCACGTCTACGGCGTGCACCCGGAGCCCGGCAAGCCCGAGCACATCCTCTGCCTGGACGAGCAGTTTCAGCCGGCCGGCGACATTCAGCACATCTGGACCGGCTGGCGCACCTATGTCGACTCCCAGAGCGGCCATCGCACCGGAGGCATGACCCTGCTTGACGCCTACCACGTCGGCGACCGCTACTGGAACGTCGTCTTCGGCCTCACCGCCGCGGCGGCCACCTCCCCTGCGAGCAACCTCACGGTCCAGCTCGAGAGCCAGCTCCTAGACGGCGAGTACGATCCCAGCAAGTACTCCCTCGACGCCACCTGGGAGGCCGACCCCTCCTGGCCGTCGGGCAGCTACACCTCGACCCTCTCGATCAGCTACCCGGCCGACCCGGACTGGGGTGCCGGCACCATCACCAAGGACATCACCCTGCAGCTCGACGGCGGTACGAGCCATCTCCTCGCCCAGAAGCAGAGCTACGACCGCCGCAACGGCCAGGAGAACGGCGACGAGGATGGTCCATTGCCCATGGCCGTGGCGCCTGGGGCCGAAGAAGGTGCCCTGCCGACGACCACCGCCGGCGACACTCCGCGCCTCGTACTACTCGCCCTCGCCGGCGCGGACGTCCCCTCCGCCGTCGAGACCGGAGGCGACGAGGCGACCCGCGAGCCGCACCACATCTACCGGTATCAGAGCGGTGCCTGGCAATACGTCGAGGACACCGACCAGGATGTGAAGCTCGAGACCGCGGACCAGCCGAAGTTCAAGCTGTCGCTGATCGGCTACGAGGGGACGCCGATCCCGAAGACCAGCTTCCTGGTCCACCGCTGCCCGCGCTACGACCACCTGACCGAGCCGGACCAGGAGCCGGAGTCGAGCCCGTGTAGTCTGGAGCCCGTGAGCAGCGACGGCGACAGCACGCCAGACGACGGCGTCCTCGACGAGATCCAACTCAACCCCGACGGTGGTGGCCCTGGCAGCCGGGGTTACCTCGGCATCGAGCTGACCAAGGCGCCGGTCGAGCCAGGAACGTACTACATCGAGATCGAGCCGGTCGACACGCCGAGCCCGAGCTACCGCATCCGCCGCCAGGCCAACTTCATCCGCGACAACCAGAGCGATGCTGGGGAGTTCAAGGGAGCGTTTGCGATCTGCACGGTGGCGGGCCTGGAGATCCTCGACAGCGACTTCTCGAGGATCCACAACCTCGACCTTGCGGTGGCCAGACAGATCTACCTGCGGCTGCTGGATTCAGCTGAGGGGAGCGACAGCGTAGAAGCGTCAGCAGCAACCTACGACTCTGCCGGCGAATCTGTGTCTCAGCTTGATGCTGTCCTTCTGACTCGCATTGGCCGAGGTGCTACATTCCTGTCGAGTCCAATTACCGTCTTTCCTCCACCGGAAACTGGTTGGCCTGCGAGCACCGAGGGGGGCTTGTCTGGGGGACCAGGCCTGGCCTTGACGGCGTCCCCTGGAGAATGCGACCTCAAGGCAAAGATCGCGCTCAAGTATCAGACCGAGCTTAAAATCATGACCGGTCTCGCGTTCGATTTCAAGATTGGCGACATCGGGCGTGCAGACGGCGCTGGACGGAACCCGGGGTGGACGGAACCCAATATCCTGTTCGGGGACGGCGCCGACTTTGTTGACATGTCTGTCCGGGTTGTAGACGTCCAGGGGAATCCGATTCCAATGGGGTGGCACCTTGAGAGCCTCGCCACCGTTGAACCAGCAGTCGACGGCGTGGTTTCAGCGCTGCAGCCAGTGTCGGGGGACACGAGTAGGTATTCGTTCACGTTCACGGCCCCGACGATGCCCCAGGGAGAGGAAGCATACCGCCGGCCTCGCTTTGTCTTTGTGTTCAAGGACCGCCAGGAGCATACCTATCAGCCTCCCCCTCAGACGGCCCGTTTGGAGAACGACTGCATTCGCAATGCGGATTTTGAACAGAAGTCTCACTGCAGCCTTGATCCCAACTTCCCAATGGTCTACTCGCGATGGGATTTCCGCCGCGCGACGTACTTTCCATCCCCCGGAGTCTCGGTAACGTTGACTGACGACGACTACACTTCCGCGTCGATGTCCGAGCCGGAAGTGCAGCAGAAACTTGTGGACGGGAATTCGCTCCTCGCGGTCTTTCGGTGTATTGAGAGAGTTCCTGGTGAGTTCGAGAGTAGCGACCTAGAAACGGGGGTCTATGGCAAAGTCCCGACAGAGTGGCCGACCTGCTTCTTTGACCTCGATGGCGATGGAAAGTACGTTGAAGGCAGCGGGGATCCGTTCGGCTATTGGTCTAGCCGCAATCCACGGCCGATTCCGCCAGCGCCTAGTGTCACCTTCGCTCACATGCTTGTCACATGGTGCAACATGGAGGGTGTGAACCCCCGGGTCTTGCTGACTCACCTTCAGAAAGAGCAAGGCTCGGTACAGGGTGCAAAGGCCTCGCAACTAGGCCTGTTCACTGGTTACAATGCAAACGACCGCGGGGTCCTTCGCAAGCTATTTGGGGTGTTCGACACGAACAACAAGTTTGTGCTCACTGGCTGGCCGACGGTGCAAATCGCTCAGGGAGCACATAGGGCGCGCAAGTACTTTGATGAGGCTGGCAGAGAGGGCAAGGTGCCACCAGTGGTCGGGTCGCCTCATCACGGGGGCTACCTCTGGCCC
>DAONEV010000167.1:0-8887 GCA_035403265.1 Thermoanaerobaculaceae bacterium
CGTCGGGTTGGTCGGCTGGAGGTCACGCGCAGCCTGAAAGAGCTCGACGGCGGCATCACTCCGGCCCTCTGCGAGCAGAGTCTGACCTTGCTGCATCAAGGTCATGGCCGCCAGGGGGTCCTTGGGGTCGACCTCGGGCACCACGGAGGAGCGCCTGGGGGCGCTGCTCGCGCAGCCTGCCAGACTCGCAGCCAGCGCCAGAAACCCAAACCACCGCACCGCACGCGTACCGGTCATGCAACCTCCGAGTGTCCAAGGGGAGTCAAGTCGCCGTTCCGCACCGCCGCAAAGAACGCGTCCACAACCTTCGGATCGAGCCGTCTGCCCGCCATGCCGCGCAGCCGTTCCTCTGCCTGGGTGAGATCCATGCCCTTCTGGTACGGGCGGTCCGTGGTCATGGCATCGAACACGTCGGCGATCGCAATGATACGCGCGACCAGCGGAATCGTCTCCCCCTTCAGGCCATCGGGATACCCGCTTCCGTCCCAGTTCTCATGGTGCGAACGGATCCCGGGCAGCATGTCCTTCAGCCGCTTGATGGGGCTGACGATGGCGGCGCCCTTGAGGACATGGTTCCGCATCTGTGCGAACTCCTGGTCGGTCAGGGCTTCAGGCTTCAGCAGAATGGCGTCCTCGATGCCGATCTTGCCGACATCGTGAAGCAGAGCGGCGATCTCGACCCGCTTCAGCTCCTGGCCCTTGACTCCGAAATGGTGAGCCACCGCCACGGCGTACTGCCCGACACGCTCCGAGTGACCGCGAGTGTATGGGTTCTTGGCGTCGATCGCCGCCGCGAGGGCGCGAATCGAGTCGATCAGGAGCTCTTCGTTCTCCTGCAAGGCCGCCCGGAGCGATCGCACGTAGCGGTCCACCGCGTCGGCCATGGCGTTGAAGTTGTCCGCGAGCTGTCCCATCTCGTTGCGCGACTGCACCGGGGCGCGCTGGGAGAAATCGCCGCCTGCCACGGCGGTGGTGACGTCCGCCAGGTTCCGCAGCGGCAGGGTGATGCGGCGGGCGAGCAGGATGCCTGCCAGCATGGCGACCAGGCCGGTCGCCACGGCGAGCAGGAAGGTGCGTCGCGCCATGGCAGTGACGGCGGCAAACGCCACGTCGACATCACGGGCCGTCACCACCGCCCAGGGAGGATCGCCGGTCGGGCAGAGGGAGCCGAGCATCTCGGAGCCATCGCCGCGCAGCGGGTCGGTGTAGGTCTTGGTGAGCCTCACCGGGGAGCGCAAGAACTGGCCGACGAGCGGATTGGGGCGAGCATCGCGCCCGACACGGTTGCGATCGGAGGAAAACAGCACCCTGCCGCGTTCGTCGACGATGTCGACCGTGACACCGAGGCCGCTGTCCTCGACGAGGCGGGCACCCAGGGGACGCAGTGAGACCGCACCCTGCAAGATGCCCACCACCTGACGACTCTCGTTCCGTACCGGGTACGAGACCATCATCATCGCGCCTTCGCCCGGCACGCGCTCCAGGAGCTCGCGGACCGGAGTTCCCGCCAGCGTGGCGGAGAACACCCCTCCCAACCGGCCTTCGAGCTCACGGACAGCTTCGTCCGAGAGCCCCGGGCTCTGCAGGAAGGTACCCTTGCCGGAGGCGTCGAGCAGGCGCAGGAGCTGGACGTTTCGACTCTCGCTGAGAATGTCCTGAAGGAGGGCCGAGGCGGTCTCCCCTCCGACGGCCTGGCCGGTCCCGGGGCGCAGGACCTGTGCGACGGCACCGAGTCGCCCGACCGATTCCGTGAAGAAGAGCTGGACCTCGCGAGCCAGACCCACGGACTGGCGGGTCAGATACTGCATCTCCAACGTCGCCACCTGCTCGCGGTTGGAGGTCACGAACCCCCAGCCGAGCGTCCCGACCGGGATGACGGCCAGGGCCACCAGCACCGCTGTCAGCGGGTAGAGCAGCGATCGGGAGAAGGGCCAGCGTGGTTGCATTCTTCGAATCGACTATAGCACGCCGCAGAGGGCATTCCGACTACGCCTAACTACCTTGCAGCGCAAAATGATAGGGTCAGCGGCCCCCCCAGTAGGTCCGCAGCTTCTGCAGGTCGCTCCAGGCCTGGGCCTTGGCGGCCGGGTTGCGGAGCAGGTACGCCGGGTGGAAGATGGGCAGCACCTGCCGGCCCTCCCACTGCATCCACCGCCCGTGGAAGGTACCGATGGGTGTCGTCACCCCGAGGAGGAAGCGGGCGGCGACCCGTCCCAGCAACACGATCACCTCGGGGTCGACGAGTCGGATCTGACCACGGAGAAACGGCATGCAGGTGGCCGCCTCGTCGGGCTCCGGGTCGCGGTTGCCAGGAGGCCGGCACTTGACGATGTTCGCGATGTAGATGTCCCCGCGGTTCAACCTCATGGCCCGGAGCATCGCGGTGAGGAGCTGACCAGCCCGGCCAACGAACGGCTCGCCGCGGGCGTCCTCCTCTGCCCCTGGCCCTTCCCCGATGAACATCAACCTCGCGGTGGGGTTTCCGACGCCGAAGACGACGTTCCGACGACCCGCCGCCAGCCGGCAGGCCTGACAGCTCGCCGCGGAGCGCGCCATACTACCCAGGTCGCTCCCGGAGCAATCCTCGTCCGCTGTGATGGACTGGCCCGCAGCCGCAGACTCCGCCGACGGGCTCCCGCGATCGACATCGCGCCAACGCATGTCGCGCAGGAAGAGCAGTAGCTCCCGCTGGCCTGGGTCGGCCACGCCCCTATTCTTCCAGTGGAGGTTCGGCCAGCAGATCCTCGGCGTTGGGGTCGTCGACCTCGATTTCCTCGTCGAAGTCGAGCCCGTCCAGGTCCTCCTCGAGCTCCTCCTCCTCGGCCTCGACCTCGGCCTCGACCACCACCGGCACCACAGGCACCGGCGCCGGAAACACCGGGGCCTGCTCCTCGCGCTCGCGCGCCAGAGTCTCCTGCTGACGGAGGAGCTCGTACTCCTCGGGTGTCACGGCCTCCCAGGGCACCAGGCCTCCCAGCAGCTCCTCGAGCGCAATGCTGGTCGACTTGAACCCCTTCGGTTGCAGTCGCGGCTGCGCACCTCCGATCAACTGCTCGGCGCGCTTGGCAGCGATGAGGATGAACCGGAACGTGCTTTCGACCCCTTCGGGCAACTGGTACATCATGCCTCCACAAGCGCGGACTGGAAGCTCTCCAGGATCCGCTGCGCCAGGGGTGCGCGTCTTCGGGTACGGAGACGTGCCGCTTGAACGATGGCCCCGAGCGCCTGTACCGCCTCATCGAGACGGTCGTTGATAATAACATAGTCGAACCCGGGGTACTCTGCCATCTCCATGGTGGCAATGCGGATACGCCGTTCCACAGTCTCCGGGGAGTCCGTCCCACGCGCTACCAGACGCTGCCGCAGCACCTTCAGCGATGGTGGCAAGATGAACACCCCGATCGAGTCCGGCACCCGCTCTCGCACCTGCCGCGCCCCCTGGACCTCGATGTCGAGAAAGACATCGCACCCGGCCGCCCGCTGCGCTTCCACCGCGGCCAGCGAGGTCCCGTAGAGGTTTCCCACGTACTCGGCCCACTCCAGGAACTCGCCGCGGTCGATCATCCCATGGAAGGTCGCACGGTCGACGAAATGGTAGTCCACGCCGTCCCGCTCACCCTCGCGGGGCGCTCGCGTCGTGTGCGAGACCGAGAAGTGGGACTTGCAGCTCCGGTCGGCCATCCCCGCCATGACTGTCCGGATGATCGTGGTCTTTCCGCCGCCGGACGGCGAGGCAACGATGAAAAGCTCTCCGATGGTTGGGCTCACGGACCCCTCCGGCTGGGGATGATAGTACGATCGTGGTCGTGAGTGACTGGCTCCGCCGCCGCCGCCACAACCTCGGGTACCTCGCGCTACGGGCCTTCCTGGCCACCGCGCGGCCGTTCCCGTTGGCGGCCCTGCAAGGCTTCGGTTCGACGTCCGGCCGTCTGGCCCTGCTGCTCGCCCGCCGCGATCGCGAGCGGGCGCTGTCCCATCTCCGGCTCGCCTTCCCCGAGCGCGAGCAGGAGTGGAGGGCCGCCACGGTCCGCGCCTGCGCGACACACCTTGGATCAGTCCTCGGCGAGGTGGCATGGCTGTGGTCGGTGTCCCCGACAAGGCTCCTCGCCAGGACGGAGATCGTCGGGCTCGAGCACCTGCGGGGCGCGTGTGCGGAGCGTCTTGGCGCCATCCTCGTTACCGGCCACTGCGGCAACTGGGAGTGGATGAACCTCGCGGTGGGGGCGAGCGGCCTGGCCATGAGCGTCGCGGCGAGGGAGGTCTACGACCCGCGTCTCGACGCCGTCGCCCAGCAACTGCGTGGACGCTTCGGCGGCGACACCGTGGTTCGCGGCCCCGAGGCGGGTGGCCGGCTTGTCCGCGCCCTGCGCCGGGGCCGCGTCCTGGGACTGCTCATCGACCAGGACATCGACACGCCCGGGGCGTTCGTGCCGTTCTTCGGGCACCCGGCATGGACTCCCGTCGGCGCGGCGCTGCTGGCCCTGCGAACCGGAGCGCCGGTGGTTCCCGGGTTTGCCGCAAGGCTTCCGGACGGCCGCATGCAGGTCCGGTTCGAGCCGCCGCTTCCCCACCCCACCGGAGCGGATCTGGATGCCAACGCCGCCGTTCTCACGGCGAACCTCACGGTCCGCATCGAGGCCCACATCCGACAGCACCCCGCGCAGTGGGTGTGGATGCACAGGCGCTGGAAGCGCCGGCCTGGTCCCGACGACAGGGTGTGGGAACCTTCCATGGCACCAGCGTAGAATGGGGCGAGCGCGGCTGCGGCCGCGAGGCTCGGAGGTGGTGGCATGAAAAAGGTCGGGATTGGTTGCGGCATCGTACTTCTCGCCGCCCTGGTGCTGGTGGGCGTGATGGGTCTTGGCTCCTACAACAAGCTGGTCAGCCTGGACGAGGCGGTCAAGAGCTCATGGGGCCAGGTTGAGAATGTCTACCAGCGGCGTACCGACCTCATCCCGAACCTGGTGGAGACGGTCAAGGGCGCGCGGGACTTCGAGCGCGACACCCTCACCGCCGTGGTCGAAGCGCGCGCCAAGATCAGCCAGATCAACCTCGGGCACGTGCCGTCCGCCGGCGAGCTGCAGCAGTTCCAGTCGGCCCAGGACGGCCTCTCGTCGGCGCTGTCGCGTCTGCTCGTCGTGGTGGAGAAGTACCCCGAGCTGAAGGCCACCGACGCCTTTCGTGACCTCCAGGCGCAGCTCGAGGGCACGGAGAACCGAATCACCGTCGAGCGAAAGCGCTTCAACGAGACGGCCCAGGCCTTCAACACCGCCCGCCGGACCTTTCCGACGGTGCTCTTCGCCGGCTTGCTGGGCTTCTCCGAGCGGCCCTACTTCCAGGCCACGCCGGGCTCCGACCGGCCGCCGCAAGTGAAGTTCTAGGCCCCGATGCGAGCTCTGGCCGGCTTCTGCCTGGCCGTCGTGGCGACGACGGCGATGGCGCTGGAAGTGCCGCCGACACCCACCACCTGGGTGTTCGACCAGGCCGGCGTCCTCGGTAGCGACGCCCGGGAGCGCCTCGACTCCCGGCTTCAGGCCCTCGAGCAGCGCACCGGCCACCAGGTGATCGCCGCGCTCTTCCAGTCCCTCGACGGGGAAAGCCTCGAGGACTTCACGGTGCGGTGCGCCGAGGCGTGGAAGGTGGGCCGCAAGGGGATGGACGACGGCCTCATCTTCTTCGCCTTCGTAGGCGACCGCCGCATGCGCATCGAGGTCGGGTACGGTCTCGAGGACAAGGTCCCCGACCTCATCGCCCGGCGGCTCCTGGCCGAGCAGGTCAAGCCGGCATTCGCACGCGGCGACTACGCCGGCGGGATCGACGCCCTCGTCACCAGCCTCGAGCATGTCTTTGCCGGCGAACCGCTGCCACCGCCCCAGAAGCGGGCCTCGGGCCGCGCCTTCCCACTTCCCCTCATCATCTTCATCGTGCTTCTTCTCGTCGTGCAGGTCCTCAACCGCGGGGCCGGCCGTCGAGGCTGGCGAGGGGGCGGCTACTGGGGCGGTTTCGGTGGAGGGGGATTCGGCGGTGGAGGATTCGGCGGCGGCGGGTTCTCGTCCGGGGGCGGGTCCTTCGGCGGCGGTGGCGCCTCGGGCTCCTGGTAGCCCCGGAAGGACCGTCAGGCCTCATTGTGTACCATGATCGAATCAGCGCGCCGGCGTGTCTGGCGTGGAGGACCCATGGAGTGTGACCTCATCATCACCGGCGGCACCGTTCTCACCATGACCCCGGACAGCCAACCCCTTCGCGACGGCGCCGTCGCGGTCCGGGATGGCCGCATCGTCGCGGTGGCCCCGGCCACGGAGCTCATCGACCTGGCCCCGACCACCACCCTGCTGGACGCCGGCGGCGGACTCATCCTGCCTGGCTTCGTCAACACTCACACCCATCTCGCCATGACCCTCCTGCGCGGGTATGCCGACGACTACGTCTTGCAGGAATGGCTGTCCCAGCACATCTGGCCGGCCGAGAAGACCCTCATGCACCCAGATACCGTGGCCCTCGGAACGCGGCTGGCAATCGCCGAGTCGATCCGCGCCGGGGTCACCTGCGTGTGCGACATGTACTTCTTCTCCCAGTCCATCGCCGGGGAGCTGGCCTCGGCAGGGCTGCGGGCCGTGGTGCCGGAGAGTCTCATCGACTTCCCGACCCCGTCCTCCCCCACCCCCGACGACGCCCTGCACCTGGCCCGCGACCTGATGGAGCGCTACCGCGACCACCCGCTCATCCGCCCGGCCATCGCGCCCCACGCGCCGTACTCCGTCTCGGCCGCCAATCTCGTCAAGGCGGCCGAGCTCGCCGACGAGTTCGGCGTTCCGTTCATCACCCACCTCGCCGAGACCCGGGCCGAGGTCGACGGCATTCTCAGGGACAAGGGCGTCTCGCCCGTCGCCTATCTGGCAGACCTCGGCATCCTCTCGGAGCGCACCGTGGCCGCCCACTGCGTGCACGTGTCCCCCGAGGACATCGACCTCCTGGCCGAGCTCGAGGTCGGGGTCGCCTCGAATCCGGTGTCGAACCTCAAACTGGCGAGCGGCGTCGCCCCTGTGCCGCAGATGCTCGCCGCGGGCATCAAGGTCGGGTTTGGCACGGACGGTGCCGCCTCCAACAACACCCTCGACCTCCTGCGCGACGCCCAGATTGTGGCCCTGCTCTACAAAGGCGTCACGGGCGATCCGACTTGCATGCCGGCTCGGCAGGTCGTGGAGCTGCTCACCATCGGAGGCGCGCGGGTTCTGGGTCTGGACGACCGTATCGGCACGCTCGAACCGGGCAAGGACGCCGACATCATCTGCCTCGGTGTCGACGGCCCGCACGCCACGCCTCTGCACGACCCGTACTCCCACGTCGCCTACGCCGCCCGGGCCGCCGACGTCACGCACGTGCTGGTGCGTGGCCGCGTCGTCATGCAGGGCCGCCAGCTCGTCACCCTCGACGAGGCGGACACCCTCGCGCAGGCCCGCCGCGCCGCCGCTGCGATCTAGGAGCCTGTCGGAGAAAACGCAAGATCCGCGTTGCGGGCGCCGTGAGGCCGGACGCAGGAAGGCGCTCCGAAGGCGATTGGGGTTCCAACGGTTCCGCGCGACAACGCCGCAGAAAGCTCTACCGCTCCTCGCCGTCGCTCTTCATCATGCGGTTGAAGACGGCGGTATCGAACTTGATCTTGACCGGGCCGGAATGGGTCGGGGCGCGGCGCGGAGCACCATCCTCCTCGGTGAGGAACTCCAGCTCCATGTCACCGGAAGCCGGCTCGTCCGGGAAAGGTTGGGGCAGTTGATAGAGAAACTGGGCGGAGAGCCTGGCGAGAGTCTCCGGCGGCAAATCCTGGAACTCGACACCCGCGCGATAGAGCAGGACCTTCTGCTCCTTGTCGTCGAGACCGAACCCCCAGGCCCGGCACCTCCGGACGATCGAGCGAATCGTCACCTCGCCGTCGGGCAATGAGATGCGCAGGTCGCAGCTCGTGGTCGGCCGCAAGCAGGTGGTCACCTCGAGCTGTGCCCCCTGGGAGGAGACGTCCAGGACACGGGCCGGCAGCGCGGCCTTGACCTTGGCCGGCACTGGCTGGGGCACCTCCACCCTGGGAACCGCTCGACGTTCATTCATGCGACACCCTCCACTCGCTGCTGCATCTCAGAAACTAGCTCCTTGTCCCCATAATTTCCAGGGGGATGCACCAGCGGCGACGGTTCATCGGAGGCGGGGGCGAGCAGACCGATCCTCAGACCAACCTCTGGGCTCCACCGGTCGCCCGCCCGACTCCCACGTACTCGAACCCCTCCTCGCGCATGCGCTCGGGCTCGTAGACGTTGCGCAGGTCGACGACGCGGAGCTGCCGCAGCAGCCCCTTGAGCCGGTCGATGTCCAACGAGCGGAACTGGTTCCACTCGGTCATGATGACCAGGCAGTCGGCACCGGTGGCCGCGTCGTAGGCGTCCTCGCAGTACTGGATACTGGAAGGCAGCACCTCGCGGGCGTTTGCCATGGCGGCCGGGTCGTACGCCCGGATGGCCCCGGCCTCCCCGGCCAGTGCCTCCAGGATCGGGATTGCCGGCGCCTCGCGCATGTCGTCTGTCTCGGGCTTGAAGGCCAGACCCAGGACGCCGAGGGTCAGCCCCTTGACCGACCCGCCGCAGGCCTGGCGGATCTTCTCGACCATGCGGAGCTTGATGTCATCGTTGACCTTGACGACGGTCTCGACGATCTCGAACGGGCAGCCGGCCTGGCGAGCGATGTCGGTGACGGCCTTGGTGTCTTTGGGGAAGCAGGAACCACCGTACCCTGGCCCGGGGTGGAGGAACTTCGGGCCGATCCGGCCGTCCAGGCCCATGCCCTTGGCGACGTGATGCACATCGGCGCCGAGCAACTCACACAGTCGGGCGACCTCGTT
>DAONEV010000168.1:0-8856 GCA_035403265.1 Thermoanaerobaculaceae bacterium
TGTCCGCCGAGCTGCCGCTCCCGAAGCAGGTCTACGGCCATGGCTGGTGGCTCAAGGACGACGCCAAGATGTCCAAGTCGTTCGGCAACGTGGTCCGGCCGGACCACCTCCTGGAGCGCTTCGGCCCTGATCCCTTGCGCTACTTCATGCTGCGCGAGATGACCTTCGGCCTCGACGCCAGCTTCTCCGACGAGGCGTTCATCGCGCGGTACAACGCGGACCTCGCCAACGGCCTCGGCAACGCTGCCTCCCGCGTCCTCGCCATGGCTCGCCGCTACTTCGACGGCCGCACCCCGCACCAGTCCTGCGGCGCCAACAAGCTGCGCCTCAAGGCCGAGGAGGTGGTGCAGCGCTACTTCAAGGCAATGGACGGTCTCGAGCTGCAGGCCGCCCTGGAAGTGGTGTGGGAGCTGCTCGCCACCCTCGACGGCTACGTCAACGACAGGGCGCCGTGGTCGCTGTACAAGACCGAGGGCGCCGGCTCGGAGTCGCTGCAACGGGTCATCTACAACGGCCTCGAGACCCTGCGTCTGGCCGCGGTCATGGTCTCGCCGTTCATGCCGCGCACCGCCAACGCCCTGCTCGGCCAGCTCGGCCTGGAGAGCAAGACCCTCACGGCCCAGGACCTGGTGTGGATGGGGTTGCCCACCGACCACCCGCTGGGGCCGGAAGGCGCCCTGTTCCCCCGTGTCGACGCCAAGGAGTTCTTCGCCGATCAGCTCCTTGCCACGGTGGCGCCGGAGCCGGTCGCGCCGGAGCCGTCGCCAGCCCCCGCTCCACCTGCCCTGGAGGCCGCGCCGGTCGTCAAGACCGGCCAGCTCCCGCCGGAGGTCGTGGCCGCCGCCGTGGCCGAGGCCGCCAAGCCCGAGGAGGAGCTCATCTCCATCGACGAGTTTGTCCGCATCAAGCTCAAGGTCGGTCTGATCCAGCACGCCGAGCGCGTGCCCAAGTCCAAGAAGCTGGTCCGCATGGACGTCGACCTCGGGGAGGGTAGGCCGCGGCAGATCGTCGCCGGGATCGGCGCGGCCTATGCGCCCGAGCAGCTCGTTGGCCGCCGCGCCGTCTTCGTCGCCAACCTCAAGCCCGCGGTGCTCATGGGCCTCGAGTCGCAGGGCATGATCCTGGCGGCCTCGATCGAGGGTGTGCCGACCCTGCTGGGCGTTGACGGCGAGGTAGCCCCGGGGACCGGCGTAAAGTAGAAGCGTGATCGTCCGCCTCCGCTACGGCCGCGACCTGCTGACCGCCGACCTGCGCGGCCTGCGCTGCCAGGAGCTGAAGCCGGCCACACCCAGGCTCGTCGTCCCACTGGCCGAGCTCGTCCGCGCGAGCCTCGACCGCCCGGCCACCGGCCCGCCGCTTCACGAGCTGGCCTCCGGGCGTCGGGTGTGCACGATCCTGGTCCCGGACGCCACCCGCTCCGCCTCCCTGCCCGAGGTCCTGCCGCCGGTCCTCCATCGTCTCGCCAGCGCCGGCCTGCGCCCCAACGCCATCACCGTCCTCGTGGCCTGCGGGACCCACCCACCGGTGCCCGACGCCGAGGTGCGCGCCCTCGTGGGTTCGCTTCCCGCCGGCATGACTCTGATCCAGCACGATGCCCGCGACGAGAGCGTGCTGCGACCCGCGGGCACCCTGCCGTCTGGCCTGGCGGTGCGGCTGCACCGCGCCCTGCTCGACGCCGATCTGGTGGTCGCCATCTCCAAGGTCCAGCACCACTACTTTGCCGGCTTCGGCGGTGGCCCCAAGCTCGTCTTTCCCGGTGTCGCCGGCTACGACGAGATCCAGGCCAACCACGCCCGCGTCCTCGACCTCGCCGCCACTCCACCACGCCGCCACCCCGGCTGCGAGCCGGGCCGCCTCACCGGCAACCCGGTGGCCGAGGAGATCGCCGCGGCCTCGGCACTTCGCACCCCGGACTTCGCCGTCTTGCTGGTCGACGCCGAAGAGGGCAAGCCGGCCTGGTCCGAGGGCGGCCCGCTCTCCGCCTGCTTCCCGGCCGCCTGCGCCAGGGCCCGGGAGATGTTCGAGCTGCCGGGTGGTCCGTTCGACCGCATCATCGTCAGCGCCGGCGGCGCTCCCCGCGATCACACCCTCATCCAGGCCCACAAGGCCCTCGATGCCGCATGCCGCTTCGCGTCGCCGGGCGCCGAGGTCGTCTTTGTCGCGGCCTGCGACGGCGGTGCCGGCTCTCCCGCCATGGAGCCGTTCCTCGCCGACCCGCGCCCCGAGCGCATCCTCGAGCTACTGGCCGAGCACTACATCCAGTACGGCCAGACCACCCTCCGGCTGGTCGAGAAGACTGCCCGCTTCCGCGTCACCGCCCTCTCGGCCTTGCCCGCGGCGCTGCAGACCCGTCTTGGCATGACCCCGGCAGGCGACCTCGGAGCCATCCTCGACCGCTGGCGGGAGGAGGCCCCCGGCGCCACGGTCGCCGTGTTCCCCGGCCCACCGGTGTTCCCGGCCCGCCCGACCGACCCTGTGGTCCAATAGCCCGGACGTGGTCGGCGGCCGCCCTTCCGGAAAGCTCCTCATCCCCGGCCCGCAACAACAGCCGGTCACACCAGCGGCTTGACAACCTGCCAACCGGGGACCAGCATGATGGTACCCGTCCGCGCCTCGGCAGAAAGGAGACCATCATGCCTGCCGAGAGCCGGAACGTCCCACACGTCCTCGCCGACATCCCGCCCCTCAAGCCGCGCCTGCTCGATCAGGTCCGCTCGGCGCTGCGCATCCGCCACTACAGCCCCCGCACCGAGGAGGCATACGTGGGCTGGATCAGGTAGTTCATCCTGTTCCACGGCAAGCGCCATCCCAGGGAGATGGGGGCGCCCGAGATCACCGCGTATCTGAACCACCTCGCCGTGCAGCGGCACGTCGCCGCCTCGACCCAGAACCAGGCGCTCGCCGGCTTGCTCTTCCTCTACCGGGAGGTGCTCGACCTCGACTTGCCGTGGCTGCAGGACCTCGTCCACGCCTCTCGCCCGAAACGCCTGCCGGTCGTGCTCTCCCGCGCCGAGGTCCGCACCCTGCTGGGTCAGCTCCAGGGCGACCGCTGGCTCGCCGTCTCGCTCATGTACGGCGCCGGCCTGCGGCTGGGCGAGTGCATCGCCCTTCGGATCAAGGACCTCGACCTCGACCGCCGGGAGATCACCGTCCGTCAGGGCAAGGGCCGCAAGGACCGCGTGACCGTGCTCCCCGGCTCCCTCCTCGACCCCCTCAAGGCCCACCTCGAATGCCTCCGCGAGCGCTTCGGTGAGGAGCGGGCCGCCGGCCTCCCCGGCGTCTTCCTGCCCGACGGCCTCGCTCGCAAGTACCGCAACGCCGCCGTCGAGTGGCCGTGGCAGTGGCTCTTCCCGGCGCGCGGCCTCTGCGTCTTCCGCCAGACCGGCGAGGTGGCGCGCTTCCACATTCACGAGACGGTGCTCCAGCGCGCCGTCAAAGAAGCCTCCCGCCGCGCCAGGCTCAACAAGCCCGTCGGCTGCCACACCCTCCGCCACTGCTTTGCCACCCACCTGCTCGAGGACGGCTACGACATCCGCACCGTCCAGGAGCTGCTTGGCCACAGTGACGTCAGCACGACCATGATCTACACTCACGTCTTGAACCGAGGAGGACGATGCGTGCTGAGCCCTGCCGACCGCTTGTGACCCACGCCTTCAAACGCGGCTCTTCGAATGCTATGCCGCCGCGCCCCGCCGGCTATCGCGGACGCCCACTCTCACCTGCGTCAGCCAGCACCAGGCACCCAAGCAACTTGCACCGCATCACCAACCCCACCTCTTCGGAGACTAGCCCACTGCCCCTTGCAACTTCGCATTTCCACCTCCGCGGGCTAATTTGCGTTAGACCTCAGCATGGGGGGCACGCAGCATCATGACGACTATTGTCGTGGTGAGCCCTCAGCGCTGGCAGGCATTCCACGTCTTCAACGGCAACGCCTTCCCGGAGCACGTGCGCCAGGTCGTCGACGCTTGCGCATGGCGATTCGCGCTCCTGCTTCTCCACGCGTCCCGAATGTCCGACGCGCTCCAGCGCGACCTTATGGACCTCGAGGCCGTCATCGAGCGCCAGCGCGCCGATCTCGAGGCAACGGTCAAGAGTAGGCCTGAGCTCAAAGCAATCCTGGTCTACGACGGGCTCGCTCATGTGGCGGAGATGCACAATTGCCTGAACGCCCTCAAGTCCTTCCTTGACCTCTACGCCAAACTCATCGGCAGAATCAGCACTCCGCAGTTTGAGTGCGGCTTCAACAAGGCGAACATCGATGGCAGGAAGGTATCCGGTGGCCGTCTTGTCAACGCGCTGCGAAATCAAGCGCAAGATCCGGCATCGCACGCCCTCGCCCAAGTGACGCTTCAGCACTCTGAAGCGTGGATTACCGAAGCGGTCACTTACCGTGACCAGCTCTCCCACCGCTCCAACCTTGACCACATGGTGCCGATGCACCTACACCTGAGTCCCCACGAACCTCACATCGACATCACTCGAGTCGTGCGACCAACTATGCCTAACGGAAAGGACCTTGAGGTCTACTTCCACGACCTCGTCAGCAACCTCGCAACCTACGTAGGCCAGTCGGTAGTCCTTTTCCCCAACGTCGACCAGAGCCTCCTTTCTCCGGGCCAGCTCTTGGAGCGCTATGGCGCTGAGGTCTAACCCGCCGTTGAAGCCGACGCGGCGCTGGACCTGCTTGCTCGGCGGCTGTGCCTCCGCTCACGGCACTGGCATGCGGTGGTCCTGCACTTCATCCGCCGCGCGGCTTGACGGCAGCGTTGGGCCGCTGACGGGTGCTCTGGTGGGCGTTCTGTTCGCCGGCCTGTGAGCTGTCGCGGCCCTGCTGCTTGAAAGACAAACACCGGGTGGGGCCTGGGGCGGCTCGCAAAGCCCACCGCGCAGGTTCGCCACCGTGCTCGCGTCGTCCCTTGCTGTCCCATCTGTCGCTTGGTTGTGGGTCCACGGCCTGTCCGCCACGTGGGTCCACCACATCGACTGAGCCGCATCGTCGCCTCGTCGTGCCTCGCCGCTCAGGTTCGCAGCCGCCCCTGGCGTCAAGCCGTCAGCCTCGTTATCCCAATCACCAGCAACCACATCTGTGCGGTGTCACTGCCCAACAAGGCACTGGAGCTGTCAGGGCTGGGCGCGCTCGTGGTTGTCTCGGCTACACTTCTCCCGTGGCCCATCCAACTTGCCCGCTCGCAGCGTCACCAGCCCTGCAGCTCACTGCCCGCGTTGGGTTGCGGGAAAGAAGGTCAGCGCGGCTACCCCTTCGGTTGCTCGCCCTATTGGTTGGGCCCCTGCTGCTGTCGGGTTGGGGGGCTTCGCCCGGTTCAGCGCAAACCGGTCCCACCTCGTTCGAGCTACGAGTCGCGCCAAAGCGCGCCATCCGTTTCCATTTCCCAGCCGAGTGGTCTGCTCTTGCCCGGCCAGACGACGCCGCGCCAACCGTGGAGATTCGGCCGAAGACGGGCAATGCCTTTTCCCTGGAAGTAACGGCCATAGTGGGTCCATGGAAGAGGAGCGCTGAGGAGAGTCGCGCCTTGGCCGCCGCCGCAGCAGCATACTGCGCGAAGCAGGTCATTGTGCCCAGGGCAGAAGGGCAAACCCTCGTCCCTCAAGAACTAAAGGTCCCGAGAGGCGCTGGCTACTACTACCGTGCAACTGACCCCCGGGATTCGCTTTCCCTCAACGAGTACAGGCATCTGTGTGCTGGCGCTATTGTGCTTCGTGACTTCCTCATCGTCTTCAACTTCTTTCAGCACGAATCTGACGAGATCGCCTTCAGGGAAGCACTCCTGACGCTCAGTTCCATGGAACTGACCCGCTAGTCGCCGCAGCCCAACGGCGCGCTGGACTTGCCCGGGCTTGCCGTCCTTCAGGTTCGTCTTTGCTACGCTTCTCCCGTGTTCACACCAACCCGTCGCAGCCCACAGTCACCCGCCCGGCAAGTCAGCGCGAGCGTTAGCTCGCTCAGGGAGCGTCCTTGACTCACATCATCACTGCCGATGTTGCCCCCGCTGCCAACCCGACCCCTTCATGGATGAGTCGGGCCACCTATGCGCTCGCGACAGCGGCAGGAGGCTGTCTCCTTTCCTTGCTCAGCGTCGCGAACCTCCGCCCCCTGTTTGGGAACGGCGAGGACTGGGAGGCCTTCGCGTTGGGCTGGTGTTGCTTTGGTATCCCCTTGACGTTGGTCCTCGCCATTGCATCCGCTGGACTTGCATACCCGCTCTTCCTGCGTCAACCCTCGTGGCTCAGGAGCGCATTGCTCTTCGTCATGAACGTCCTGCTGATCGCTGGAGCCGCCCTTCTGCCGTCGGTCTGGGATGCGTGGCTCTGAGTTCGCAAGCTAACGACGCGCTGGACCAGTCAGGGCTTTCCGCTCTGCAGGCTCGTCTCAGCTACACTCCTCTCATGGTCCCGCGAACTCGTGCCATCACTTGGCTACCCGTCCTGCTGGTCAGCGCGGGCGTTGGACATCGCTCAAGAGCGCTGCTCTTCGCAGCAGCATGTTTCGTGACAGCACAGCTCGCGGTGGGGGAGCGGCCAATGGGCACGGTCGCACTCCCCCCAGCTACGGCGGCACGGTGCGAGGGTGTCGGTGGGTTCTCAGTTGTGGACGTTCGACCCGTGGCATCGTCTGGCTTCAGGCACCAACTGGTTCTCGAAGACGCCAAGGGAGCTGTTCGTCAACCGATCCTCGGGTTCGACCGCCACGCCGACGTCCTGTGGGGGCCGGAGTGTCGGGTTCTGGCCGTCACCAACTGGCACAGCAGCGACGGGTCTCAGGTCCTTGTCCTGGTACCGCGATCAGCCGCCCCTGTCGTGGACATCCGCACCCTTGTCTTGCAGCGACTTGGCCCGCTACCAAGTATCACTGGGAATCACCACGTCTACTTCGAGGCTTCTCGCTGGCTTAGCCCGGGCACGCTCCGTGTCAGGGCATTCGGCTATGGAGATGTTGACCCTGGAGGCTTTGAGGTGTTCTTCGACTGTGACCTGGACGGGACGGTTCGCTATGCCACCGACACGTGAGGCGACGTCCAACAGCGCAGTGAAGCTGTCGGCGCCTCTCGCCCTGCTGCTTGGAGGGCTTTGCGGTCAATTTGGCCTGTCTGTGCAGCCGGCGCAACGTCAATCGGCGCCGCAGCTTACTGCGAGCGTTACACGGCACAGGACCCGGCCTCAGATCCGCCCAATGCCACGGACGCCGTGACGACGCGTTTCCTTGCTGCGCTGGCGGGGACACTCCTGTCGATGCTGGCGCTCCACGCCGCTTCCATGTTCCTTGTTGTCCTCGCCTCATCTGCTGCCCCGGGAAGGGACTGGCTGGAAGGGTTCGGCGTTGCAGGCTACCTTCTCATGCCATCCCTGGCCGCAGCTGCCGTCCCGCTGTTCTGGTACCGCCCCAAGCCGGTGGTCACGACACGCATCTATCTCGTGCTCCTGCCGATCCTCGTTGCGTGTCTCGCGCTCTGCTTTGTTTCACCGCTGCTTGTCTTGGTCCCGGCAACCCTCGTCCCTGTTGGGGCCTTTCTCGCTACGCGGAAGCACTGTCGTGCCGCTTAACGGCGCGCTGGACTTGTCCGGGCTCGGCTTCCCGCAGTCCCGTCTCGGCTACACTCCATTCGTGGCCAAACCAATCCGAACCACCATTCCGCTACCCGCCCGGCAAGTCAGCGCGGGCGTTAACCCGCTGACCGGGGCTTTGGTGACCATGCTGCTCGACCATCCGTGAGCAGGGTCGGCCCTGCTTCACGAAGAACACGATGCCTGTTGGGGCTTGCAGCCACTCGCAAAGCCCACCGCGTCAGCACGCCACCGCGCTCGCGTCGCGCCTTCCTGCTCCACTTGTCGCCTGGTTGCGGGTCGTCAGCCGGTTTGCCACGTGGGAACACCACGTCGGCTGGCCACATCGTCGCCCAACCGGGCCGCGCCCTTTGGGTCACCCACAGTGGTTCCCTCGCCGTCAGCATCGCCATTTCACTCACCGGCAACCACATCTCCACAAGGTCCCGGGCTAACGATGCGCTGGAGCTGTCAGGGCTGGGCGCGCCGCCGGTCGTCTCCGCTGCACTTCTTCCGTGGCCCATCCAACTTGCACCCTCGCGCCGTCACTCGCCCTGCACCTCAGCGCCCGCGTTGGGCCGCTGACGGGTGCTCTGGTGGGCGTCCTGTTCGCCGGCCTGTGAGCAGTCGCGGCCCTACTGCTTGAAAGACGAACACCGGGTGGGGCTTGGGGCGGCTCGCAAAGCCCACCTCGCAGGTTCGCCACAACGCTCGCGTCGGTCCTTGCTGTCCCATCTGTCGCTTGGTCACGAGTCGGTGGCCTGTCCGCCGTGTGGGTCCTCCACGTCGACTGGTCCGCGTCGTCGCCTCGGCGTGCCTCGCCACTTCAGGCCCGAAGCCACGCCTGGCATCAAGCCGTCAGCTTCGTCATCTCATTCACCAGCAACCACATCTGTGCGGTGTCACTGCCCAACAAGGCACTGGAGCTGTCAGGGCTGGGCGCGCTCGTGGTCGTCTCGGCTACACTCCTCCCGTGGTCCATCCAACCAGCACGCTCGCAGCGTCACCAGCCCTGCAGCTCACTGCCCGCGTTAACCCGCTGACCGGTGCTTTGGTGGCCATGCTGCTCGACCATCCGTGAGCAGGGTCGGCCCTGTTTCACGAAGAACACGATGCCTGTTGGGCCTTGCAGCCACTCGCGAAGCCCACCGCGTCAGCACGCCACCGCCCTCGCGTCGCGCCTTCCTGCTCCACCTGTCGCCTGGTTGCGGGTCGTCGGCCGGTTTTCCGCGTGGGTCCACCACGTCGGCTGGCCACATCGTCGCCCAACCGGGCCGCGCCCTTTGGGTCACC
>DAONEV010000169.1:0-8847 GCA_035403265.1 Thermoanaerobaculaceae bacterium
ATCCAGCCTTACGTCACCAACCCGGGCTACCAGACCCCGCCGACCAGCGTCGGCTACTGGTTCACCAACCGCGACGCCTACACGACCGACAACATCACCCGCACCGACCTCGCCCTCGGCTACTCGTTCGCCTTCCAGGCTCTCGGCTCCAGCGTCGAGCTCTTCGTCGAGCCGCGGATCACCAACATCTTCAACCAGCAGGGCGCGGTCAACGTCGACACCACCGTCTACACGTCCCGCAGTGCCGGGCGCGGCCTCGCGCGCTTCAACCCCTTCCCCAATCAAGTCACCAGTCAGCCCGTCGAGTGCCCCCAGGGTAGCTCCGCGGCGCAGTGCCAGGCCGCCGGCGCCAACTGGATGAAGGGTCCGAACTTCGGCAAGCCGATCGCCGTCGCTGACTACCAGACCCCCCGCACCTTCACGGTGTCGTTGGGCATCCGCTTCTAGCCTGTGTCCCACCTCCTCACGTGGAGACGATTCCGGCCCCGGTCGCCCGACCGGGGCCATCTCTTCCCTGCCCGGGGTTCCCGAGCGCGCCGAGCTTTCTCCATGGACTTGACAGGACCTGACAATCTCACCACACGTTCCGGAAATCCGGACGCGGCGATTATGCCATGCCACTGAAAACAAACCTCTTCTGTCCCGCAACCCGAGACGGGTTCGGACCCAGGGACCTCGCCCAAAAACTGTCGACTTCCTCACCGCCCCGACCGGCCCCCAGGACCGACACCAACCCTTTGTGATCATTGCACTTCTCGAGTGCATTCGATTCCCCGGTTCGCGCGATGGCCCTGGTACGCCCCTTGCGTTGGGACCGGCCGAGAGGTGCTGGATGTTCGATCGTGCCCGTCAACCGCCCGCTCCAAACCCACGCGCCAAGGTCGTGGGTGTCGCTGCCCGCTGAGACACCCACCTGACCCCGCAGCCAAACGTCCCCAGGAACGAAGGAGGATCTCAATGAAACGCTTCGTGTTGCTTGTCAGCATCGCCGCCATCCTGGCGGTCCCGGCCTTCGGCCAGGTGCCCACCGGCACCCTTTCCGGCCATGTCACCGACGCCACGGGCATCCTGCCCGGGGTCACGGTCAGCACCATCTCGCCGTCGCTGCAAGGCACCCGCACCGCGGTCACGAACGAGAACGGCGACTACATCTTCCGCTTCCTGCCACCAGGCGAGTACACGATCAAGTTCGAGCTCGCCGGCTTCCAGACCATCGACACCACGGTGAAGGTCTCGGCCGCTCAGACCGCCAAGGTCGACGCGCTCATGCCCGAGGCCAAGGTAGCTGAAGAGGTCACCGTCACCGGGAACTACGAGACCATCTCGAGCTCGGCCACCGCCTCCAGCACCTACGAGTCGAAGCTCATCAGCAACCTTCCGACTGCCCGCGATGTCGCCAACTACGTCGCCCTCTCCCCCGGCGTCACCGTCACCGGCGCGCGCAACAGCATCAGCATCGGCGGTGCCGGCACCTACGAGAGCCTGTTCCTCGTCAACGGCGTGGCCGTGACCGAGAACCTCCGCGGGCAGGTCACTCCGCTCTACATCGAGGACGCCATCGAGGAGACCACGACCTCGGTGACCAACGTCTCGGCCGAGTACGGCCGGTTCACCGGCGGCATCGTCAACGCCCTCACCAAGTCGGGCGGCAACGAGTTTCACGGCTCGGTGCGTGACACCCTTGCCAATCCCAAGTGGACGGCGCCCACGCCGAAGACCGTGTCCCGCACCGACAACATCGACAACACCTACGAGGCAACACTGGGCGGCTTCGTGCTGCGGGACAAGCTGTGGTTCTTCGCCGCCGGCCGGACCTCCAAGACGACCGTCTCCAACCAGACCTACCTGACCGAAGTCCCGTTCGACACCATCACCGACGAGACCCGCTACGAGGCCAAGGTCACGTTCTCGCCGGTCAGCCAGCACCGTTTCGTCGGCTCCAGCATTGGCCGCGACCGCAAGTGGGACGGCTACTACTTCAACTCCTACGATATCTACGACCTCGACAGCGTCTACTCGCGGAAGATCCCCGAGGACCTGATCGCCTTCAACTACACGGGCGTCCTTTCCGACAACTTCTTCGTCGAAGGCCAGTACTCGGCCCGCCACATGACCTTCGAGGGAGCCGGCAGCCGATACACCGACCTCATCAAGGGCACTCCGGTCTGGGATACCGCCACCGAGGCGATCTACAACTCCCCGATCTTCTGCGCCGTCTGCGAGAAGGGCAACGAGGAGAGGAACAACTCGGAGTGGATGGTCAAGGGATCGTGGTTCACCAGCGCCTCCAAGCTCGGCTCTCACGACGTCCGCTTCGGCTACGACTCCTACGACGACACCATCACGTCGAACAACTACCAGTCGGGCTCCAACTACTTCCTGTGGGCCAACGAGGTCATTCTCCAGGGCACCGGCCGCGACACCAAGTTCTACCCGGTGATCCTCGGCGACGGCAACGCGTACCTCGAGTGGTGGCCGATCTTCAAGCTCTCGAAGGGCTCGCACTTCAAGACCAATTCAGCGTTCGTCAACGATGTCTGGCGCCTGAACAACAACTGGAGCTTCAACCTCGGCGTCCGCTATGACATGAACGACGGCACCAACGCGAGCGGCGTCAAGGTCGTCAAGGACTCCAAGATCTCGCCGCGCATCGCGGTCACCTGGGACCCCAAGGGCAATGGCGAGTGGCAGCTCAATTTCGGTGTCGGGAAGTACGTGGCCGCCATCACCACCAACGCCGGCGACGCCTCGGCCACCGGCGGTGCGCCGGCCTACTACAACATCATCTACAGCGGTCCCGACATCAATGCCAACGGCGCGCAGTATGAGACCGCCCAGGCGCTGCAGATGGTCTTCAACTGGCTGGACGGCATTGGCGGCGTCCTCGCCAACCCCGACATGTGGGGTCCCTACTCCCCCAGCGTCCCGGGCTACCAGACGTTCGTCGGCGACAACCTCAAGTCGCCCAGCGTCGACGAGATCACCGTCGGCGTGACCAAGCGGCTCGGTACCAAGGGCCTGGTCCGCATGGACCTCATCGACCGCACGTGGGCCGACTTCTACTCCACCCGCATCGACATGACGACCGGCAAGGCGACCGACCCCAACGGGCTGGTCTACGACAGGAACCTCGTCGAGAACGACAACAGGCTTGCCAAACGCACCTACCGTGGCGCCCTCCTCCAGGGGCAGTACCGTCTCAACGACCGCCTCAGCCTCGGCGCCAACTACACCTACTCCAAGGCCGAGGGCAACTTCGAGGGTGAGACCAGCGGCTCCGGCCCGGTCACCTCCGCCATGCGGAGCTACCCGGAATACCTGCAGATGCGCTGGTTCGCGCCAACGGGTCCGCTCGCCGTCGACCAGACTCACCGCGCCACCCTGTTCGCAACCTACGACGTCGTCGACAGCAAGCACAACCGTTTGACCGCCAGCGTCATGCAGCGGTACCTCTCGGGCACGCCCTACTCCGCGGCCTCGGCCAACGGCGCCAAGGTCGGTGACTACGTCACCAACCCCGGCTACGACAACGCTCCGGACATGCAGACCTACTTCTTCTCCAAGCGTGGCGCCTACCGCACCGACGCGGTGACCTCCACCGACCTGTCTCTCAACTACGCCTTCAAGCTCGAGGCCTTCGGCAGCAACCTGGAGTTCTACCTCATCCCGCAGATCACCAACGTCTTCAACCACCGGGTCGTGACACAGCCCAACACCACGGTCTGGACCCGTTACAACAAGAGCTATCTTGCGTGGTTCGACCCGTTCACCGCGACTCCCAAGGAGTGCCCGCAGGGCGCCAGCAGCTCCACGTGCTCCGAGATGGGCGCCAACTGGCAGAAGGGCACGAGCTTCGGCAAGGGCACCTCGCCCACGAGCTACCAGATCCCGCGGACCTTCGGCCTCGCATTCGGCGTCCGCTTCTAGCCCGTTGTCCGGCTGTGAACCCCGGGGCGGCCTCGCGGCCGCCCCTCCTTTTTTCAGCACATCAGCGGGTCAGCCATCCGGCCCGTCAGCAGGACCTGATCGATGCTGATTCGCCGATTTGCTGGGTGGGCGGTGTTAGCCGACTTCGTCGAGGAGGCGCTGCAGCCCGTCACGGAAGCCGCGAGAGACGGCAAGCTTGCAGCCGTCCTCGAGGACGATCATCAACTCGCCATCCAGGGTACTGCGGAGCTCCTTGATGCGCTCGAGATTGACGATGGTCGAGCGGTGGACGCGAACAAACTGCCCGGGATCCAGACGCGCCTCGAGGCGGCACATGGTGTCACGAATGAGGTGCTTCTCCTTGCCAACGTGCAGCACGACATAGTTGCCTTCCGCCTCGAGCCAGTCCACCTCGGGCGCGCGCAGAAAGTAGACTCGCCCGCCCATCCGCACGACGAAGCGCGTGAGGTGCCGCATCGGTGCATCGAGGCGGTCCAGAAGCTGGACCACCCGGGCCCCGAGCGCCCCGTCCCCGCGGTCGGCGAAGGTCGCTCTGGCCCGCGACAAGCTGCGCAGGAACCGCTCCCGGTCGAAGGGCTTGAGGAGGTAGTCGAGGGCGTGGATCTCGAACGCCTTGATGGCGTAGTTGTCATGGGCCGTGACGAAGACCACCTCGGGAAGATACTCCGGACGCACGGCGTCCAGAACCGCGAAACCGTCCGTGCCGGGCATCTGAACATCCAGGAAAACCAGGTCGGGGCGCAGGCGGAGGATGTCGTCGACGGCCGTCGGGCCGTCCTCACACTCGCCCACGATCTCGACATCGGGTTGGTCCGCCAGGAACAGGCGCATCTTCTGCCGCGCCAGGGGCTCGTCGTCGACCAGCAGCACCCGAAGGCACCGATCGATGGCCTTGTTGGCTGCCATGATGTGCCCCTCCTTTTCCCCGCGGGGCCATGACGCCCGGTAGTCGCCCCTTATACGCGTCGGCCGCCCCGGGGTTCACTTGCCCGTGGGCGGCCGGCGCGAGGCGGCTCAGGGCACCAGCGCGACGCTGAGGCCGGCGATGGCAACCTCGTTGGCCACGACAGGACCGGGAACGTACTGGCGCACCAGGGACTCGGTGCACACGAACTTGCGGCCGCTCGGGCGCACCACCGTGTGCACGAGACCGCGGTTGATCCAGTTGTACATCGTGGCCCGGGTGACCCCGGCCACCTCCGACGCACGTGCCACCGACAGGTGCACGGTCTCGCGTCCGCACCGATAGCAAATGTAGCGAGGCATTGTCCCCTCCCTGATGCGAGCCCCCGAACCCCTTCGTTCGGTACCGGCTCTCATCCCTACACCCAGTACGGAGGAACCGGCTCCAGGTTCCCGGCTCTGGGACCAGTCGCTCGGCGGCCGCGACAAACCGACACGAACTTGACGCAAGCCGCACACACCGGCAGACGCGGCAGCAACGGAGAAACGTCCTTGATGGTGGTGAGGAACGGTGAGAAGAAGTTGAGGGGTGGGCTCAGGCCGAGACGCCAGTGCCTCGAACGAAGTTGACCGCCTCGTCGCGTTCCCAGAAGATGGGAAAAATCGTGTCGAGGCGCGTCAGCTTCAGAAGCGACTCCATGCGATGGTGCGGACGGAAGAGGGCGACCCGCCGGTTGGCGCGGGTGAACTTCTGCAGGTAGCCGACCAGCTCGCCAATGCCCGTCGAGTCGAGGTAGTCGATGTGCGCGAAGTCGACCACCACGCCACCCCGGGTGTTCTCGAAGATGCTCTGGAGCTCCCCGGCGAACTGCTGCGCCGACTCGCCGAGCCGCACCGTGCCCTCGACCTCGAGGATCGTCACGCCCGCTTCTTCAAACCGCCGCATCTGCATAGGTCAGCTCCCGCTCTGCGCCGCCCCTATCCTAGCTTGTTACGGTCACGTCCGCCAGAGCCACCAGTGCCCCTCCGCGAGTTGCCCGGCAGCCGTACCGGCGAAGCCCACCCAGGCACCCGAGAGGCACCACTTCCACGATGAGCCGGTCGCCCGCGGCGACCTCCTGCAGCAGGGAGACGTTCTGGAGGGCGGCGAGTCGCGCCCGCTCCAGGTGCTCCGGGGGATCCACCAGCAGGATGGACTGGGCCAAGGCCTCGGCGACGAGAGTCACGGGCCAGGGCTCGTTCCGACGCAGGAAGCCCGCAGCCGTGCTCAGCACCACCGCCACACGGAGCTCGCCGACTGTCTCGACCCGTTCCACGAGCCGAAAGGGAAAGGCGTGCGGGGTGCCCGGATTAGTCAGCAACTCCCTGGGCACGGAGGAACTCGACCATCGAGTCGACGGAGGCAAACGCCTGGTTCCCCGCCAACTCATCCTTGATCTTCACTCCGAAGGTCTTGTCGATGCCCACCACCAGTGTCAAGGCATCGATCGAGTCAAGACCCAGCCCGTCGCCAAAGAGCCCCGCCTTGTCGTCGATGTCCTCGGGGCGCATGTCCTCGAGCTTGAGCTCCTCGATGATCATCTTCTTGACCCTGTCGTGCAGTGGGGACTGGCTCATCTGGGGTTTGACCCTCCCTCGCGGGGCGCAGTATAGCCCATGCCGCCCGGTGGTCCCTGACTCGAGGCCCGAGGTTCCGGGTCGATGGGGAGTGCTTTCAGTCCTCGATCGAGTCAGCAGGCGCCAGGAGAGCCTCGGATGAGGAGATCTCGGCGAGGAGGCGTCGATCGTCCCGCCAGCCGGCATGAACCTTGACCTGAAGGTCGAGGTAGACGCGTGCGCCCAGCAAGCGCTCGATCTGCAGGCGTGCCGCCGTGCCGATGGCCTTGACGGTCTGACCCCCGGCTCCGACCAGGATGCCCTTCTGGCCTTCCCGCTCCACCACGAGGTCGACCCAGAGGCGGAGCAGCGCACCCCGGCCGCTCTCCTCCTCCTCGCGGTGGCGCAGGTGGACGGCCGTCTGGAACGGCAGCTCGTCGCTCACCCGGGTCAGCATCGCCTCGCGGATCAGCTCGGAGATGAAGAAGTTCTCACTCTGGGTCGTCGTCAACTCCGGGTCGAGCCAGGGCTCGCCATCCGGCAACAGGCTGAAGAGCTTCGCCTTGAGCTCCGGCACGCCCAGCCCCGTGAGGGCCGAGATCGGCTGCACGGAGACGTAGGCGTGCCGCTCGGTGTAGAAGGCAATGCGCTGCCCGATGTGGCGCTCGGCATGGGGAAGATCCACCTTGTTGGGCACCAGCACGACCGGCTGCTCGATGCTCGCCAGCAGCTCGACCACGAAGCGCTCCCCGGCCCCCGGCGCCTGAGCCGCGTCGAAGAGCTGCACGATCACGTCCACCTCGGTGAGCGTCTCGCGCAGGACGTGCATCATCTGGGCGTTCAGACGGTGGAGCGGGCGGTGCACGCCGGGAAGGTCGAAGAGGACCATCTGCCCGCGCTCCTCGGTGAGGACACCGGTGATGCGGTGCCGCGTCGTCTGAGGCTGCGCCGAGACGATCGCCACCTTGTCGCCGACCAGGGCGTTGACCAGGGTGCTCTTACCGGCGTTGGGCCGACCCAGCAATGCAACGCTTCCCGAGTGCATCACGTCTCCCTTTCCGTGCGGCGCCGCACTCGGACCCGCTGCAACCGGCGGCGCTCAAGCCCCACGACCTCGAGCTCGAGCCCATGCCAGCTCACTGTTTCCCCGAGCCGGGGAAGGTGCCCCAGGCGATCCAGCACCAGACCCGCCACCGAGTCGACCCCAACCTCGCCCACGTCCACCCCGAACAGCTCCTCCAGGACCTCGACGTGGGCCCCTCCAACGACCAGGAACGACCCGTCCGGCTGGGGTTCCACGTCGGGTGCCTCGCGCTGGTGCTCGTCCTGGATCTCGCCGACGATCTCCTCGAGCACGTCCTCCAGGGTGACGATGCCCGAGGTCCCGCCGTACTCGTCCACGACCACCGCCAGTTGCTGGCGCGCCGCCTGGAACTCCCGGAGAAGCTCCCGAAGCGGCTTGGTCTCGGGGACCATGAGGACCGAGCGCAGCAGCTCGCCGGCACCGGGCGTGGTGTTGGCGACCACCGCCTTGAGCACGTCCTTGACGTGGACGACACCCTCGATGCGGTCCAGCGTCTCGCGGTACACGGGCAGGCGGGTGAAGAGCGTGTCCGCAAAGACCCGCTGCAGGGTGGAGAAGTCTGCCCCCACCGGCACGGCCGTGACGTCGGTGCGCGGCGTCATGATCTCGCGCGCAATGGTGTCGGAGAGGTCCACGATGGAGGCGATCAGCTCGGCGTCCTCGTGCTCGAGGATCCCCGCCTCCTCCCCGGCTCCGATGAACGCCTGGACCTCGTGCTCGTCCACCTCTTCCTCGTCGTCGTCGGGGCTCGGCTCGTCCTCCTCCTCGCTTCGGGAGAGCAGCACGAGGGCCGGGGTGACCGGCCGCAGCGATGCCAGCGCGACCGCGGCGATGCCCTCCGAGCGGCTGCCCCGCGCGACCTGCACCGCCACGCCCACGGCCAGCAGCAACCCGCACATCCCCAGCACCAGCACCGGCCACAGGCCGACGCCGCCCAGCTTGCATGCTCTCGCCACGGCCACGAAGAAGAGGGCCAAGAGGAAGCTCGTGCCGACGAGCAGGAACAGCACCAGGTCGGGGTATGACTCGGCCCGCCGGGGGTAGCCAGGCAGCAGGTCGCGGCGCTGCGCCAGCAGGCCACCGACCTGGATCGTCCCCAACCGCACGATGGCCGTCGTCCCCATCAGCGCCAGCGTCACCGGCAGCAGCAGCACGAACGCTACCAGCGCCGCCGTTACGGGACTGGACCACCAGGCCACGACCTGCGCCATCACAGGCCGAGCTCCCGCGTCAGCCGCGCTTCGAGGGCCGCCATCTCACCGGCATCCGTCTCATGATCGTGGCCGCAGAGGTGCAGAATGGCATGCACGAGTAAC
>DAONEV010000170.1:0-8839 GCA_035403265.1 Thermoanaerobaculaceae bacterium
CACCTTCTGGAGGCTGTGGGCCGAGACGACACGGGCCGCCAGGTGGCGAGCGTGCAACAGCGCATCAACCTTCCACGGCCCCCGGCCGAGGTGGAGGTGCTGCTGCGGCGCGACGCCAGCGGTGCGGTGACAGGCGCACGCCTGAAGTGGCAGATGAGCACGAGGCAGCGGCCGCGCCGGATCGTCGCCGAGCTGGACGGCGCGCCGATGCAGGTCGACCCGGCCGGTGAGGTGAGCTGGCCGCCGGCCTCGGCCGGGGCCGTCCACGTCTTCCGGGTCTCGCTCGAGTTCGCCGAGGGCGTCTCCGCCAGCCGCGATGTGGCTTTCGGCGCCGACCTTGCCGAGGAGGCCGGGAACGTCCTGACCGGGACGGTGGTGCGGTTGCGGCGGGGCAGTGCTCCGTCCCCGGCAGAGATGGGGCGCCTGGTCCAGGTGCGGGGCACGCCGGGGCGTGTGGTCGGCGTCGAAGAAGGGTCGGCCACCATCGTCATCGTCGCCGACCCGCAGGCTCATGACGCCTGGTGGCAGGTGATCGGGCGCGTGGCCTCGAAGTTCCGCAACCGGGACGACATCCTGGTCCCGGGCGAGGATCGGGTCGTGGCCGTGTCGCCGGCCCCGATCATCCAGCGGGCCGGGGGCTCGTGGGTCAACGAGGTGTTCCCTGTCACCAACCTCGACCGCGTCCACGCCGACAGCTTGCTACGGGTCTTCGCGACGAGGCCCCTGCCTCTGGTGGACGCCACCCAGGCACGCCTGAGCAAGGCGGTGGCGGTGGCCGGTGTCGTCGCGGCGGGAGGGAACCAGCGCCGGATCGTGCTGCTCATTCTCGGAGCCGGGGCTCCAGCGTCCGATGACCTCGACGTCGCCTCGGCGCGCCGCTACCTGCGGGTGTTGCAGGTGCCGCTGGTGGTGTGGTCGCCGATCAAGACGGTGGCGCGGACCGCCGGCAACCCGTGGGGCGAGATCACCAACGTGTCGAGTATCGGCGATCTCTACAAGGCCGACAACGCCCTGCAACGGGAGCTCTCCCACCAGCGGGTCGTGTGGATCGAGGGCGACCACTTGCCGCAGGAGGTCTCTCTCACGGCCACCGCCGTGGACCTCCGTCTGGCGGGAGAGGGCGGCGAGGAGTAGGGCTGGCCGCTCGCCAGCGGAATGGCAGGCCGTCGGCACACTCTTGCGGGAGCCTGAAGGGAATAGCCGGGCGGCTGGAGCGATTGTCGAGGGCGACCGGTGTGGGCGGATGGGCGGTGGGGCGAACCAAGCCCAACCTGATGCAAGCCATTCCCACCGACCGCTCCGGACGGCCGCAGCTTTCGGCCTGCGTCAACCCAGAACGTCAACCCTCCTACTCGTCGCCCGCCGCCGGCCGTTTCTGGCGAGCGGGCACCTTTTTCGCCGCGGCGGCTACCTGCCGCGGCGAGGGCGGCGCAGAAAGAAGTAGGCGAGCCCGCCGAGGATGTGCCCGAAGGCGATGATCACCGCCCACATCAGGCGCTGCTGGGTGGATGTCTCGTGCTCGATGCAGTCAGTCAGCATCCAGATCCAGAAGAGCGAGCCGCCGACCCCGACCACGATCATCAGCAGCTCGCCGAACCCAATCGTCCCCAGCACCGCGCCTCCGTCCGCCAGCGTGGCGTGACAGCGCCATGATAGGCCCCAGCTCCAGCCGTGCGAGGTGGGCGCGGTCATCTCGGCCACGCCGGCCGGGTGGTCGGCCACGGGTCGCCGGGTGGGTGGGGATTACGGCTTGGCCGGCAACTTCGCGAGCAGGACCTCCACCGCCTTTTCGAGCTGCTGGTCGCGGCCGGCCGCCTCGATCGCCGGGTCGTTGTCCACGACGTAGTCGGGGTTGAGGTGCTTGTTCTCGGTGTAGTCGCCGTTGCGGTCGAGGTAGCCGACCTCGGGGATGCCGAAGACGAGCGCCGGATCCTGCAGTCGCTCCCACCACACCGAGGTGCAGGTGCCGGGCACCTGCATGCCAACCGTCTCGCCCAGCCGCAGCGACTTGTAGGCGGTCGGGAAGCAGTGGGCGTCAGAGTAGTTGCCCTCGTTCATGACGACGATCGACGGCTTGGTCCAGCGCTGGGCCGGCTCGACGCCGACCTGGCGGCCGCGCGGCACGGCGCGGTAATAGACCTCACCCGAAAGGAACACGGTGAGAGGCTCGACGAGGTTGCCGCCACCATTGAACCGCGTGTCGAGCACGATCCCCTCCTTGTCGACCTCCCGGCCGAAGATCTCCTCGAAGATCTCCCGGTAGGAGCCGTCGTCCATCCCGCGAATGTGGGCGTAGCCGAGCCTTCCGCCCGAAAGCCGCTCCACCTCGGCGCGGCGCGAGCGCACCCAGCGCTGGTAGAGCAGGCGTCCCTGGTCGGCCCAGGCGATCGGCTTGACCGTCTCCTCCCAGCGGCTGCCGGAGGCGGGATCGAGAAGTGCGAGCCGCACGGGAGTGTCGGCCTTGCGGTTGAGGAGCGGGTACCAGTTGGCCCCGGCGGCGATCTTCGTGCCGTCGATCGAGTCGATGACGACGCCGGGACGGATCTTCGTCCCGGCCTGCTGCAGCGGCGCCCCTTCGATGACCTCGAGGATGCGGACGCCCTCGCCCCTGTGGGCGGGATCGGGGAAGAAGCCGAGAGCGGCGGTCGCGTCGGCGGTCGGACGCTTGGGCCTGTAGCGGCCGCCGGTGTGGGAGGCGTCCAGCTCGCCCTGCATCTCGGAGATCAGCTCGGCGAAGTCGCGGTTGTTGTCGATGTAGGGGAGGAAGCGGGCGTACACCTTCTTGAGGCCGGCCCAGTCGACGCCGTGCATGGTCTCGACGTAGAACTTCTTGAGCGTCTGGCGCCAGGCATGCTCGAAGAAGTACGCCCGCTCGGCGCGAGCGTCCAGGTCCATCTTGGCCGAGGCCTTCACGGGCGTGGCCTTGCCGGATTCCAGGTCGACGGTCTGAAGGTGCTTGTCGGCGAGAACGAACGCCTTCTTCCCCTCCCGGTCGAGCTTGAGGTCGGCCTGGTCCTCGGCCTCGAGCTTGGCGAGGAGCTTGATCTCCTTCTTGCGCGGCACGTACTTCCAGAGGTCGTAGCCCTTCTCGAACTTGGCGAGGTAGACGAGGGTCTCGCCATCCGGCGTCAGCTCGGCGGCGGCGAGGTCGGCAGAGTGCATGGAAAGCCGCACGATGCGGTCGTCGATCCCGTCGAGGTCGAAGGCGACCGGGTCCGGGAGCTTGGGCTCCTTGGCTTCGGCCCTGGCCTTCGTGTCCTTCGACTTGTCGCCGTCCTTGGCCTTGTCCTTGGACTTCTCGTCTTCCTTTTCCTTGGCCGTGGCCTGGTCGAAGGCGGCCTCGTCGAGGTGGAAGCGATCCCACGCCTTCCTGGTGAGGAAGGCACCGAAGACGTCGTTCTCCTGGCCCCATCCGGCCTGGGACCGCGCCCCGTGACGGTCGCTCGCCCAGATCAGGATCTCGCCCTTGCCGACCCAGTGCGGCATCTGGTCCTCGTACCCGCTCTTGCTGATGTTGACGAGCTTGCCCTCACCGGAGGCGGAGATGAGGCCGACCTCAGAGGACCATCGGGTGGGGCTCAGGAACTGCACGGTGAACCAGCGGCCGTCGGGGGACCACTCGTACCACTGGTCGCCGTCCGAGTACGAGTAGTTGAGCTCGCCCGGGAGCACCGTGCGGGTCTTCCCGGTGGCGAGGTTGACGACCTTGAGGATGGTGCGTTCCTCGAGGTACGCGACCTCCTTGCCGTCGGGAGAGAAGCGGGGCTGGAACTCCTCTGCCGGGGTGGCAACGACAGGTGTCTCCTTGAGTACCGTGGCGTTGAAGAACGCCGGCTCATTCGGGTCGGCACGGTCGGTGCGGTAGACGTTCCAGCTCCCGTCCCGTTCCGAGGCGTAGAGGAGGCTCTTGCCGTCGGGCGAGAAGCTGACCGAGCGCTCCTGCTCCGGTGTCGTGGTGATGCGACGGGTGGTGCCGTGCTCGGTGGAGGCGACGAAGACCTCGCCGCGCGCCACGAAGGCGACCTCCTTGCCGTCGGGCGATGGCGCGAACTCACTGATCTGGTCCGCCACGTCGAGGCGCTCGACGTCGTTCTGGCGGCGGTCGGTGGCGATGGAGACCGCGACCTTCCGGCTCTCCGCGGCGCCGGCGGGACGGACGTAGATCTCGCCATCCCAGGTGTAGCAGAGGTCGCCCTGGCGCGAGGCGCTCAGAAACCGCACCGGGTGGACCGTGTGACGGGTCACCTGCACCGGGTGGGAGGGGTCGGCGAGGTCCAGCCGCCAGACGTTGAAGCTGCCGCTGCGCTCGGAGAGGTAGAACAGCGAGCGCTCGTCGGGAGACCACACCGGCTGCCGGTCGTCGAAGCCCAGGTCGGTGAGGCGGGTGTGCCGGTTGGCGGCCACGTCCCACAACCAGACATCGCGCGCGAAGGAGGAGTTGTCGTGCTTGCGCCACTCCATCTCGAACCCCTTCTGGTCGGAGTAGGCGAGGCGCGTGCCGGCGCGGTCGTAGACGGCATAGAGGGCCGGGGTGCTGAGCACCTGCACCGGCATGCCGCCGCTGACGCTGACCCGGTACAGCTCGGGCTGGGCCGCGGTGGGAAACTGGACGTTGGTCGCCGCGTCCAGGCGCGCGGAGCTGAAGAGCACCGCGGTGCCGTCGGGCGTGAAGCTGGTCGGGAAGTCATCGGCCGAGTGGAAGGTCAGTCGGGTCGCATCGCCGCCGCCGGCAGGCATGACGAAGATGTCGAAGTTGCCGTAGCGGTCGGAGGCAAAGGCGATCGTCCCACCGTCTGGCGACCACACGGGTGCGCCGTCGTAGGCAGCGTTCACGGTCAGCGGGACGGCGGTGCCGCCGGCGACCGGAACCGTCCAGATGTCACCGCGCGAGCTGAATGCGACGGTCGAGCCGTCCGGCGAGATCGCGGGGTAGCGCAGCCAGAGTGCCGGTTCGTTGGCCCCGGCGTTGGTCGCGAGCGCCACTGCCGCCACGGTCAGGGACAGAGCCCATGCCATCTTTCGACTGTTGACCATTTCGATCCTCCTGTCTCCCACGCGCGGAGCTCGGCCCAGGCTATCGAGGGCCGCCGCAGTCTACGCCCGGCCACCCCTTCGGGTTTCCCAGCGGGAGCCCAGGCAAGGAGCCTGTCGGAGAAATGGGAACGCGAGCCTTCCGCTTTCTCCGACAGGCTCCTAGAACGTCCGCCCGAGCAGGAGGTAGAACGAGTCCTTGCCACCCGACGTCGTGCCGTGGGCGAAATAGACTGGCCCCAGGAAGGTGTCGGCGCCGAACACGAGGGCGAACGAGTGGCGAAGGTCCCCGAGGCTGGCCTGGTCCGGCCTCTCCCAGAGGTTGCCGGCCTCGACGGAGGCGCCGATGTAGAAGCCTTCCCCGAAGTTGGGCAGCCGGCCGAGCCTGAACAGGTAGACGAGGCTGGCGACGCCGCCGTAGGAGCCGCTCACCTCACCAGGCGGCAGCCCCGAGAGGCTGAGCAGGCCACCCAGGTAGAGGCGTTCGGAGGGCGGGAGGGTGCCGCCGAGAGCGCTGCCGCCGTGCGCGAGGCCGATGACCGTGTGGCGGCCGTGCGTCCCGGCCAGCACCAGGTTGTAGTCGAGTCGCCTGTAGGCAGTGTCGGCTCCCAGCGAGGTCTGTGCGTCGAACAGCTCGACGAAGCCGAGGAACCCGTTACGCGGAAAGTTCACCGAGTCAACCCGGTCGACCGAGAGGTTGAAGCGGAGCCCGCCGTCGGAGCGGTCGAACCTGGGCAGGTCGCCGGTGTCGCTGCCCTGAGCCCGGCCGGCAGTGTTGTCACGGCGGATGCCGGCGCGCACCTCGCCGTATCGGCCCAGCGCCAGCCCGAGGTCGAGGGCTGCCCGCTGGACCAGGAAGCGGTACTGGTGCGTGCCCGAATCCATGGGGATCTGGGTCTTCACCTGGGCCGTGTAGACGCTGGCGGCCACGAACGGGATGCGGGAGGCGGTGAGCGGCTGGTAGAGTTCGGCCTGGGCGGCCGGGCTCTGGCCCACCTGCAGGCTCGTCTTGAGCTCGGCACCCCACCGGTTGAGGCGGGTCATGGTGAAGGCCACCTGGGTGTCGAACTGGCTGGCGCCTTCGAGGTCCGTGGCGATCCCCAGCCCGAAGCGGAGGAAGTTGGGACCCCAGGGCTTGTCGTGCCCGGTGAAGCGCAGCGACCAGGCATCGCCCTCCGGGGTGAGCTCGAAGTCGGTGGTGACGAACTCTCCCAGATCCCACAGGCGCTTGAGGTCACCCCGCACGGTGACGACGTCGAGCGCCCGCCCGGGCCGTGAGTGGACCTCTCGGGAAATCGTGCGGGCCTCGATCCCGGGACCGGCGCTGGCCGTGACACTGACGAGCGGGAGAACCGGTGTCGTCCGCCGCTGCTTGTGCAGGTAGGCCTGCCACTCCTCCTCGGGGACCGACAGCGCGCGCAGGGAGTCGGCCTCGCCGACCGCGGCCGCGGTGCCCCGCGAGACGATCTCGGGCGCGGCATGGAAAGCGAGCAGCTTCCATGCCTTGACGTCGGGTCGGACGAGGATGTCGACCCCCGGGAGCGCTTGCTCGACGTTGAGGCGGGTCAGGAAGGAGCTGGTGCGCGTGAGGATCCCGGCAATGGAGTCGGGGCGCTGCTGGCTGGCCAGCGGCTCCCCGACGTCGACGGCGATGATGAAGTCGGCGCCCATGGCGCGAGCGGTCTCGACGGGCAGGTTGGCGACCACGCCCCCGTCCACCAGCACGCGCCCGCCCACCTCGGCCGGCGCGAACACGCCGGGCACCGCCATGCTGGCGCGCATGGCCGTCGCCAGGTCACCCTTGCCGAGGATCACCTTCTCCCCGGTGTCGAGGTCGGCGGCAACGGCACGGAACGGCAGGGGCAGCTCGTCGAAGTCGTCGATGCCGGCGGCGCGCAGCGTGAGGATGCGCAGCTCGATCCCCAGACGCTGTCCAGCGATCATCGAGGGTGGAAGGCGCAGCCGGCCCCCGGAGAGCCCCACCTCCCACCGCGTCAGATAGGTGAGGTCGTCCATCTTGCGACGGAAAGGCAGGTCCCGGCGGTCCGGACGGTCGAGAATGATCTCCCGCCAGGGGAGCGTCGTCGCGAGCTGCTCGAGCTCCGCGGGTGAGTAGCCGGCGGCATAGAGCCCGCCCACGATCGCGCCCATTGACGTTCCGGCCACGTAGTCGACCGGCACGTGAAGCTCCTCGAGAACCTTGATCACGCCTACGTGCGCGAGGCCGAGGGCGCCACCGCCGGAGAGGACCAGGCCAATCCTCGGTCGCTGCGGCAGGGCGGAGGGCCCATCGGGGGGCGTCGCGCCGGCCCATGCGGCGACCGGGACGAGCGAGAGGAGGAGGCCGAGACGGCGGCGGGCGCGGTTCATTGGAGCGAATCTTACGACGGCCGAAGCCTGGGGTCACGCCTGCCCATCCCCGGCGACTGGCGGTTGGAATCGGGCTGCCAGGGACTCTGTCTTCTCGATGACGGCGAAGGGAGCGCGAGATCGACCATGAAGGACAAGATCACCCCTGCCTCTGGTTCGACGGCAACGCCGAGGAGGCAGTCAACTTCTACGTCTCCATCTTCCGAACCCCCAGGGTCCTGAGCGTGTCACGCTACGGGGAGGCGGGACCTGGGGAGCCGGGCACGGTCATGGTCATGATGTTCGAGCCTGAGGGGCAGGGCTTCATGGCCCTGAACGGCGGTACGGAGTCCGAGTTCGCGGAAGCCATCTCGCTGGTCGTGGACTGCGAGACCCAGGCGGAGGTGGACGCGCTCTGGGCGAAGCTCACCGCCGGCGGCCAGGAGGTCCAGTGCGGCTGGCTGAAGGACAGGTTCGGCCTTTCCTGGCAGATCACGCCCCGCATCCTGGGCGAGCTGATGATGGACGAGGACCCCAAGCGGGCAGCGCGGGTGAAGCAATGCTCGGGATGGTCAAGATCGACATCGAGGCTCTGAAGCGTGCCTACGAAGGCGGCGGGTAGGGACTCCAACGACTCTCCAGCCGTGGCGCTCCTTCACGGCTCGGCCAGCGGAGGAGAGATTCGCCTGGCCTGGCCGCTATACTCGGATGAGGCGGCAGTCCAGGCTCGGGCCCGGCCGGCGCGAGGGCCTGAAGCGGAAGGAGAGGGGAATGCAGGGACCTTTGCGTGGGTGTCTGGCAGGGTACGGGGCGTGGAAGCTCGGGGGTGGGGGTTGTCTCGGTACCCTGGTGGTGTTCGTGATCCTGTACTGGCTCCTCGGTCACCTTTCCTGTCACGTCTGAGGCCCGCGCCGTCCACGGCCGGACAGCATGATGCCGTTCCCGCGAGCGGACCATCTACTTCTGGGGCCCTCCCCAAGGGTGGAGCATGCCAAGTGGGTACCGCTGGCTCAGCAGGGCTGAGGGACCCGACACCGATCCGGCTGGGCCTCCAGGTAATGTGAGATGTAGCTGGCGTAGAGGCGGTAGAGCGCGATGTTCTCGGGGACCAGGCGGCGGAAGTCCAGTTGCACCTGCGCGGCACAGCGGACGATCGTCCCCTGGGTGTCGCCGAGACGGAAGCCCCGGAAGCGGAGCGTTCCGCTTTTTTGGCGCGGTACGCCTCAATGGTAAGGGTTTGAAGCCTCGAATCCCGTCCTTCATCGTTATAAACGAAACCGACGGTGGACACGTATGGCTCTATGATATGAATTTTCTGTAAGGGTGTAACGATGAGCAACTGGAGGTTGAGTTCCTGAAATAGCGTGAGGCCGTAACGACTCGATTCATCGGACCCCCGGCCAAAGGCTTCATCGATCATGACAAAGCGGAAACTCCGTGATTTCGTTTCGCCGCGTTC
>DAONEV010000171.1:0-8822 GCA_035403265.1 Thermoanaerobaculaceae bacterium
GCCGAAGAAGCTGATACCCGAGAATCCGAAGGGGGCGAAGGGATGCCAGTTGGCGGGGTTGACGTAGAACGCGCCGACGCCGATGACGAACAGCACCGCGGCCAGCTTGATGCCAACCATGGTGGTGTTGATGCTGGCGCTCTCGCGGATCCCCTTGATCAGGACCGCCGTCAGGATCACGGTGATGACGATCGCGGGCAGGTCCAGGACCGTGCCGGTGCTGACGATCTTGCCGAGCGCCGGGTTGTAGTCGAACGGTGCGGTGTGTAGCCCGCCCGGCACCTTCAGGCCGAAAATGCCTATGAAGTCCTGGAAGTACGCCGACCACCCGTGGGCGACGGTGGCCGAGACCACGGTGTACTCCAGGACGAGGTCCCAGCCGATGATCCACGCAAACAGCTCGCCCATGGTGGCATAGGCGTAGGTGTAGGCCGAGCCCGCCACCGGCACCATCGACGCAAACTCCGCGTAGCAGAGCGCGGCGAAGATGCAGGCGATCCCCGAGACCACGAACGAGAGGATGAGTGCCGGCCCCGCCTTGTCGTGGGCTGCCTGGCCGGTGAGAACGAAGATGCCCGTGCCGATGATGGCGCCGACCCCGAGGCTGGAGAGCTGGACCGGCCCCAGGATGCGGCGCAGCCGGTTCTCGCCCTTCATCTCATCGAGCAGCAGGCTCAGTGGTTTGGTCGCGAAGAGCTGGCGCCGCATCGAATCCTCCGGCCTCCGGCACCCGATGTGTGCGGCTGACCCGCCGCTTTCGGCCGGAACGCGCCGCTCATTCTAACCGCAAGCTCAGAGTTTTCACCCACCTCGAAAAGCTCAACGCATCGAGGACAGAACCGTCTCAGTCGATCCCGAAGGTGCCGAGGCCCAGGCCGAGCGCCGTCCCCGCCATGTCCTCCGGCACGGGTGCCTTCAGCTCGACCGCGACGCCATCTCGCGGGTGAGGCAGCGCCAGCCGCCAGGCGTGCAGAAATGGCCGCGGCAGGGTGTCGCTGCCACCATACAGCGTGTCGCCGGCCACTGGCGTCCCGAGGTGGGCCAGGTGCACGCGCACCTGATGGGTGCGGCCGGTTAGCGGGCGCACCTCCACCAGGCTGAACGCCCCCGCGATCGCCAGACGGCGGACCCGGCTCGCGGCAGGCTTCCCCCGCCCGGTGACGCGGAACCGTCCCGGCACCACCAGGTCGCGTCCCACCGGCGCGTCGACGAGTCGCTCGCCTGGTCCGGGGTCGCCGTCGACGACAGCCAGGTAGCGCTTGTGGACCTGGTTCCCCTCCCACGCCGCGGCCAGGGCCCGCGCCGCGTCATGCGTGCGCGCCAGCACCAGGACCCCGGTGGTGAGACGGTCCAGACGATGGAAAAGCAGCAGCTCCTGGCGGTGGCCTTCGCGGGCCGCGAGCTGGAGAAGGGCAAGCTCATGGACCGTGAGCTCGCCGGGAGATCGCCGGGCCGGAGGCTGGCTGGCCATGCCGTAAGGCTTGTCCACGGCGAGCAGCCACGCGTCCGCCAGGAGCACCCGCAGCGAGCCGGGCGGCTTCTGGGGACCAGCCAGGTCCTCGGCCGCCGCGATGACATCCACCACATCCCCCACCTCGACCTGACGCGAGAGGATCCGGGCGCTGCTCTGGTTGAGCCAGACGCGGCCTTCTGTGGCAAGGGCCCTGGCACGCCGTCGGGAAAGGCCGGAGAGGGCTGCGAGCGCCTGGTCCAGCCGCTCGCCGGCCCACTCGGGTGTCACGAGGTAGCGGGTCACCCCGGATTGGGGGTCAGCCAGCGGGTACCTCCCGGGGCAAGCGGAGGGTCGCGGTGGTACCGCCGGGACCGGTGTCGAGGCTGAGGACGCCCCCGTGGGCCTCGGCCATCTTGCGGGCGATGGAGAGGCCCAGCCCCGCGCCCCCCGGGCGCCGCACGCTCATCGGTACGAACAGCCTCGCCACGATGTCGGGGGAAATCCCGGGCCCCTCGTCGATCACGGCCACGTCCACGCGCTCGAGGTCACATTGCACCCGGACTGTGATTCGGGGGTCCGAGGCGTCGCACCGCGCCGCGTTGTCGAGCAACGCCGCGATGGCTGCGCTGACGGCCCGCCCGTCCCAGTGAACGACACCGGGCTCACCGCTCGCTTCCACCGAGATGGCCAGAGGCGGCGCGGCCGAGTCCCAGCCGAACTGGAACCGCTGCACCTGCTCGCGTACGAATGCCACCGGGTCCATGCCCAGGGTCGCCAGCGAGGCCGGCCGACCGAACATGAGGAGCTTCTCGAGATAGACCTTCAGCGCCTCGATCTGGCGCAGGACCGCGTCGAGATGACCCTTGACGTCCGGGCTTTGGGCCGCACGCCGCAATCCCATCTCGGCCTGCAAACCGATGGTGAAGGCATGGTTCCTGACGTCATGAGCGATCTGGTTGACGAGGTTCTCGAGCGACCTCGCGAGCTCCCGATCACCCTCCTCGCGAGCCTGGACGAGGGCCAGGGCCTGCCAGCCGTCGACCGGCACGACCCAGAGCGGCACCGCCTCCCCACCCTGCAGCCTGGCCGTGGCTGCCACGCCCTGACCCCTGGCCCGCTCCACGGCGCGGAGCTGGTCGAAGCTCGGGCACAGCTCGCAGGGCTGCTCGTCGCCGGCCAGGTCGCCGAGCCACACCTTGCCCCCTTCGACCCGAAGCATCCGCACCGCCTCGTCCCAGCTCGCACGGCTCATGGATGTGATGGTAGCACCGGCCAACCGCGGGGCGGGCCGGGTGGATCTCGGTCGATCAGGAGGGCGCCCAGCCGGACCAGCTCCCCCACGGTGACGGGGCGCAGCCCGCGTCGGTCGGCCTCGTCCAGGATGATCGGCACCGCTTCCAGCAGCGGAGGCTCCGGCCGGGCACTCCCCAGATGCATCAGGATGATCGACCCCGCCAGGGGCACCCCGTACCTGGCTTCGAAGCCCAGGATCCGTCGCGCCATGGCCTCGGCGCCCATGTAGCCGCGGCGATGGGGGTCGTCGACCCAGTCGAGGGAATCGAGGGCGTCCCCGGGCGCCCGGGTCCAGTCCACCTGCACGAGCCCGAGCTCCTCGGCCCAGCCGCGGATGGTCGCGTTGTGCTCGCCGTAGGGGGCCCGCCAGAAACGCGACGGCGGATGCCCGATGGCGAGCTCGATGACCTCGGCCGTGCGCCGCAGCTCGTCCTGCAGGAACGCCCGCGTGACCCCCGGGCGGACGGCATTGCGATGATCCGTCGCCCAGGTGGTGAGATGCGGATGGGTGAACGTGTGGTTGCCGATCTCGTGGCCGTCCGCCGCGGCCAGCCTCACGATGTCGGCATGGTCGGTGGCGAAGCGTCCGGTCACGAAGATGGTCGCCCGCACCCGGCGCTCGCGTAGCAGGGCCAGCAGCTCCCGGGCTCCCGACTCGGCACTGTGGGCGTCGAAGGTAAGCGCGTAGTGGGACCCGGCGGCCGGCACCGAGGTGATGTTGAGCCCCGGCGGAGCGGCCAGGGTCAACCAGCAGGCGAGGACAGGCGGGAGCATCACCGTGGTATTGTGCCAGAAATGCGGGGGAAAGCCCGGTTGGGCTACAATCCCGCTGAATGTGACGCCGCCATGTGGAACCTGCCCAACTCGCTGACTCTCCTGCGCATCATGCTGGTGCCGCTGCTCGTGGTGGTGCTCCTGACGCGTTTCCACGGCAGCGATTTCTGGGGGCTGGGGATCTTCCTTGTCGCCTCGCTCACCGACCTCCTGGACGGCTGGATTGCCCGGCGCACCGGCCGCATCACCGTGGCCGGCACGATGCTCGATCCCATCGCCGACAAGCTCCTCATCTCCGCCGCCTTCATCTCGCTCGTCGAGATGAAGCTGGCGCCGGCCTGGATGGTGGCCATCATCGTGGGTCGCGAGTTCGCCGTCACGGGCCTGCGCCAGATTGCCCAGGATCAGGGCATCATCATTGCCGCCAACTGGTGGGGCAAGCTCAAGACCCTTTCCCAGATCGTCGCCATCTGCTTCCTCATCATCAGCGAGCAGCTCGGCGTCTGGGCGCTCCTCGGCCACGTCCTCCTCTGGGTCGCCTTGACCATGACGATCCTCTCTCTGGTCAACTACTTCCTGGGGTTCTGGCAGCGCGTCGTCGGGACCGGGACGGAAGCTCACCAACCATGACGGCGCATCAATGCTGGCCGGATCGTCCTGGCCCTCGGGGTCGGGCCTGTCGCCACCTGGCGAGGTAGCACGGCATGAGGCACGGCCCGACACCGGTGCAGGAGCTTTCCGCGTCCGCATTGCGCTGGAGCTGTCCCGACCAGTGGCTGCCCGCCGACTCCACAGCCCGGCTCAAGCCCTCCGTGGGCATCGTTGGACAGGCCAGGGCGGTGCGTGCCCTGGAGTTCGGCCTCGCCATCGAGTCCCTGGGGTTCAACGTCTTTGTCACCGGACTCGTCGGCACCGGCCGAATGACCGCCATCGAGGTGCACCTCCGGCCCCTGGCTGACCAGGGCCCGCCTCCTGACGACCTGCTCTTCGTCTTCAACTTCGCCTCGCCCGAGCAGCCACGGCTGCTGCGCCTGGAAGCGGGCCACGGCGCGGCCCTGAGGGACCTCATGGACCGCCTGCTCGGGGAGCTCGCCCAGACCCTTCCGGGGCTCTTCTCCAGCGCCGAGTTCCAGCAACACCTCAACATCTCGGTCGAGGACCTCAAGGGACGGCAGCAGGCCCTCATTCACGCCTTCGAGGAGAAGGTGCGCGCCGCCGGGTTCACCCTCGTGCAGGTCCAGGTGGGCTCGGTGACCCGCCCGGAGATCCTGCCAGTGGTGGATGACCGGCCGGTGACGATGGACAAGCTCGGCTCCCTCGCCGAGGACGGCAAGCTCGACAAGGCCCGCTTCGTCGAGCTGGAGACGGCCCACGCCAGGCTCTCGGAGGAGCTGCAGCGGGTGTTCCGGGAGGTCATGACGCTCCGGGAGGAGATGGTGGCGCGAGCCGAGGCTCTCCGCCGCGCGACCATCGAGCCGCTCCTCGGCTCGACGTTCTCCGACATCGCCAGGGCCGTGGGGGATCCTCGCGTCCAGCCATACCTCGACGAGGTGCAGAAGGACCTCATCAGCCACCTCGACACCCTCGCGCAGCCGGCCACCAGCGAGGACGGGGCCGACCCGCTCCTCCGCTACCGCGTCAACGTGGTGGTGGACAACGGACCGACCGACGGACGCCCCGTGATCATCGAGACGGAGCCCACCTTCACCAACCTGTTCGGCACCCTGGAGGCGCGCGTCGGCCACGACCTGCAGTCGTCGACGTCCGACCACACCCGGATCCGCGCCGGCTCGCTCCTGCGCGCCAACGGCGGTTTCCTGGTCCTCAATGCCTTCGACGCCGTCTCCGAGGCTGGCGTGTGGCCGGCGCTCAAGCGCGCCCTCCGGTACCGCCGCGCCGTCATCCGTCCCCGCGACGTGCTCTTCGCCATCACCGGTCAGGCGATGCAGCCCGAGCCCGTGGACCTCGACGTCAAGGTGGTGATGGTCGGCGACCGGGCGCTCCACGACATGCTCCACGAGCTGGACGAGGACTTCCGGAAGATCTTCAAGGTGCTTGCCGACTTCGACAGCGAGATGCCGCGCGGCGAGACCCAGGTGGCCGACTTCCTGGCGCTCATGGCGAAGATCGTGCACGACGAGAAGCTCCCCCATCTCAACCGGACCGGCATGGCCGCGCTGGTCGAGGAGGGCGTGCGCCTGGCCCGCAACCGGGGGCGGCTCTCGGCGCGCTTCTCGGACGTGGCCGACGTGTTGCGAGAGGCGGCGTTCCAGACCCGCGCCCAGCACCGCCGCTTCGTCGGCCGCGAGCAGGTGCGCGCCGCCATCGTGGCCCGCCGGGAGCGTTTCAACCTGCCCGAGGAGAAGCTCACCGAGTTCATGCTCGACAACGTCCTCCACGTCGAGACGAGCGGTGTCGCGGTCGGCCAGATCAACGGGTTGGCGGTGTACGACCTGGGCTACCACGCCTTCGGGCTCCCCGGCCGCGTCACGGCCCGGGTCGCCGTTGGCAAGGAGGGCGTCGTCAACATCGAGCGCGAAGCGCACCTCTCGGGACCGACCCACGACAAGGGCGTGCTCATCCTCACGGGGTTCCTGGGCAGCCTCTTCGCCACCGAGAGGCCGCTTTCGATGACCGCGACGGTCGCCTTCGAGCAATCCTACGGTGGCATTGACGGGGACAGCGCCTCATCGACCGAGGTCTACGCCATCCTCTCGGCGCTCTCGGGGCTGCCGCTGCGCCAGGACCTCGCAGTCACCGGCTCGGTGGACCAGGGCGGGTGCATCCAGGCGATCGGCGGGGTCAACGAGAAGATCGAGGGGTTCTTCGAGCTCTGCCGCCGCCGCGGCCTCTCCGGCAACCAGGGTGTCATGATTCCATCCGACAACGTCGCCGACCTCCAGATCGAGCCCGAGGTCGTCGAGGCTGTCGCCGCGGGACGCTTTCACATCTACCCCATCGCCTGGATCGCCGAAGGCATCGAGCTGCTCACCGGGGTGACCGCCGGCGGGCGTGACCCTGCCGGCCGATACCCGCGCGATACGGTATTCGGCCGATGCGCCGCCCGACTGGACGAGATGGCCAAGCAGCTCAGGCGATATTCGAGGAGCTGATTGGTTCGGGAGCGGCTTGGGGTTCGCTGTCCAAGCGCCAGCGTGGGAAAGGAACGCCTTGGCCCCACGCCCGGCGAGGGGCCGATCGGGGGTGGGAACACGCCGGCCGGGACTCCGGTTCGCTCTTGACGCGGGCAGCGTAAGATGGCCGCGCGGAGGTGAACATGAGGCGTTCCCTGATTCTCCTTGCTGTCACGGCGTTCCTGGTGATGACCACGGCGGCCCTGGCCGGCGCCGAGAAACCGCAGACCGTGTGCCCGGTCTCGGGCAAGACCATCAACAAGGCCACGAGCCCCCACATTGACTGGCAGGGCCAGCGCATCTACTTCGACTCCCAGGACTCCAGGGCCACGTTCAAGGCCGATCCCGAGAAGTACTTCACCAAGGCAGCGACCGAGGGTGTCGTGTTCGAGAACATCCAGACCGTTTGCCCGGTAAGCGGCGAGAAGCTGGGTGGCATGGGCAAGCCGACCTACAGGGACTACAAGGGTCGCCGCGTCATGTTCTGCTGCGGCTCCTGTAAGAAGACGTTCGACCAGAACGCCGACAACTATCTGGCAAAGCTGCCGGGCGAGCAGCCCGCCAAGTAGGCCTCCGGCTCAGAGCCCCAGGCTCAGGGCTTCCTCGCCCCGCCTCGAAGGAACCTGCATTGGCATGGCTGCGAAACCCGGAGCCACGAGCCCGGACGGTGGGTCTGGGGAGCTGGTTCCCTGACTTGCCGACCAACCCGGGTGGGCGGGGGACCATGAGCCTGGGCAGGTGAGGAAGTGATATGGATCGTCCACGCATGAGCTTGCCGACCTTGCCGGGCGCACCGCCGCGGCCGGCGGCAGATGGGGGTGGCGGGCTCGTCGAGCTGCCGGTCGCCGGGCTGCGCTGCGCGAGCTGCGTCGCCCATCTCGAAAAGACGCTGGCGGCCGTCTCCGGTGTGTCGGATGTCGCGGTCAACCTGGCCACGGGGCGCGCCACCGTGCATTTCAAGACCGTCGGCACCCCTGCCACGAGCACCCTCACCGCGGCGGTGTCGGCCGCCGGCTACTCGGTGCCGCTGGCCTCCACGTCACTCCGCCTGACCGGCCTGCACTGCGCCGGATGCGTTGGGACCGTTGAGCGGGCACTTGCCCGCGTGCCCGGGGTGCTGCACGCCACGGTGAACCTGGCCTCTGGCGAGGCGCGCGTCGAGCACGTGGCGGGCGTCACCCGCGCCGCGCTCGACGGCACCGTGCGGGTGGCGGGCTACGGCGTGGCGTCCGAGCCCACCGGCGACGAGAACGCCGCCGAGATCGAGGAGCGACTGCAGCACGAGGAGGCCGACAGCGTGCGGCGGCGTCTGGTCGTCGCGGCGATGGCCACCGCCGTGGTCATGGCGCTGTCCGCGGTCCTCATGGTGCGGGAGCCGGCCTCGGGACCGCAAGCCTTCGGCGTCGTGCACCTGCTGGGGGCTCCGATGCACGCTCTCGGCGATCTCCTGAGTCGGCTCTGGCCGTGGTCCGCCGACGCCCTGCGCTGGCTGCTGGCCGCCGTGAGCGTGCCCGCCTGGGCCTGGGCCGGCTGGCCGTACCTCACCGGTGCGGTGGCCGCGGCCCGCCGTCGCGCCGCCGACATGAGCACATTGATCGCCCTTGGCACCGGCGCCGCCCTGGGGGTCTCGCTTGCCGCCACGGTCGCACCGGCACGCTTCCGCAGCGCGGGCCTCGGCGCCCAGGTCTACTACGAGGCGGCGCTCATGATCCTGGCCCTGGTGCTCCTGGGCCGGTGGCTGGAAGCCCGGGCGCGTGCCCGCACCGGCCAGGCCGTGCGCGCGCTCATTCGCCTGCTCCCCGCCATGGCCCACCGCCTCCGCGTCGACGGCACACCCGAAGACGTCGCCGTCGCCTCCCTGCTGACCGGCGACCGGGTGCAAGTGCGGCCGGGTGAGCGGCTACCCGCCGACGGCGTCGTGCTCTCCGGTCTCTCGAGCTGCGACGAGTCCCTGCTCACCGGTGAGCCGCTCCCGGTCCCGAAGGTCCCGGGCGACGAGGTCACCGCCGGCACCCTCAACGCCGAAGGGGCCCTCGTGGCGCTCGTTTCCCGCACCGGCGAGGACACCGCCCTGGCCGGCATCGTGCGACTGGTGCGCCAGGCCCAGACGACCCGAGCTCCGGTGCAACGGCTCGCGGATCGCGTGGCCGCCATCTTCGTTCCGGTGG
>DAONEV010000172.1:0-8818 GCA_035403265.1 Thermoanaerobaculaceae bacterium
CCGGTCGCGTCTACCTCCCCCCCGACTTCGACCGCGCCCGCTCCTACCCGGCGATCGTCAACTACTACGCCGGGACCACCCCGGTCAACCAGGCCTTTGGCGGGCGCTACCCCAAGGAGTGGTGGGCGTCGCGGGGGTACGTCGTCTACGTGCCACAGCCCTCTGGCGCCACCGGGTTCGGGCAAGCGTACTCGGCCCGCCACGTCAACGAGTGGGGCTCACTGGTCGTGGACGAGATCGTCGATGCCACGAAGCAGTTCCTCGCCGCACACCCGTTCGTCGACGCGAAGCGGGTGGGGTGCATCGGCGCCTCCTACGGAGGCTTCACGACCATGGCCCTGGTGACCAGGACCGACCTCTTCGCCGCCGCGGTCTCCCACGCCGGCATCTCGTCGATCTCGTCCTACTGGGGTGAGGGCACCTGGGGCTACTCATACAACGCCCGCTCGGCAGCCGGCTCCTTCCCCTGGAACCGCAAGGACCTCTATGTCGATCAAAGCCCGCTCTTCTCGGCCGACAAGGTGAGGACCCCAATCCTCCTGACCCACGGTGGCTCCGACACCAACGTCCCGGTGGGCGAGAGCGACAGCTTCTACACCGCGCTCAAGCTGGTCGGGGCACCGGTGGAGTACCTGCAGGTCGAGGGCCAGGACCACTGGATCCTGGACCACGCCAAGCGGGTCGTCTGGTCGCGGGCGATCGTTGCCTGGTTCGACCGCTTCCTCAAGGCCCAGCCCGAGTGGTGGGAGGACACCGTCGCACCGCCCAAGAAAGATGCGCCTTAGGAAGACCTTCCTGTCGCGGCTCCGGTGCCGCGATCTGGACCTGCTCGGCCCTTCAGAAGGTGTAACCGAGCGTGAGCTGGACGGCCGTGAGCCTCGCGGCGAGATGGGCCCAGCGGGAATGGAGGATGTCGGTCTCCTCCACCCTCAGCGAGGCCCAGGTGTGGCGCACCTGCATCCCGGCCCGCCACGCCCCCCCGCCCAGCGCCACCTCGGCGCCGGCCAGGGCGCCGAGCTCCAGGCCGCCCCTCACCTCCCGTGGGTGATCAGGGAAGCCCTGCCCGGAACCGTACAGGTGGGCTTTCTCCGCCCAGGTCCAGCCCGCCAGCACGCCGCCGAAAACTCCCACCTGGTTGCGGGCGGGAAGGTGGAGCGTGACGCCCAAGTCGGCCCCGCTCAGCCCCACGTCGTCCCGGGCGCCCTGGAAGTGCTCGGCGCAGTCGACCCCGGAGCATGGCCACCCCGCCCGTGCTGCACGCAAGCGCAGGCTCGAGTGCCACAGCGTCGCCTCGAAGCTCCACTGCGGTGCCACGCGATAGGCAAGGGCCAGACCCGCCAGCGGGCGATCGTCCTGCAGCCGGTAGCGGTTGAGGTCCCAGCAGCGCCCCTGCTCAACCGGCATGCATTCCGCGGGCGCGAGGCCGGCGGCCGTGGAGAGCGACTCACCGCCGGTCCGTAACCCGCCGGCCTGCAACCGCAACGTCCAGCGCCCGTCCTGGGCGAGCGCTGGAACACCCAGGACGGCCCCGACCACCGCGACTCCCACCACCCAACGGGCTCGTAACATCGTCACCTCCCCTGACCTCTTTCCCAGCCGGGGCCCTGCGACCCACATCGTATCTCCGCCCGGCCGCTTCCGCTTGGCTGCAGCGCCAGGGGTGCCTACCTGCCGCCCTCGACCGGGACGACAAGCACCGGCACCCGCACCCGGTGGCGCAGGCGCCCAACCGTGGTGCCGAGCACGAAGTCGGTGAGACCGGCGTGGCCGTGGCTGCCGAGAACCAGAAGGTCCGGGCCGAACTCCTCGGAGAGCCGCGTCAGCTCCCCGACCGGCTCGCCGAAGCCGAGGTCGTAGTCGGCCTCCACCCCGTGCTCGGCCAACTCGTCCACGTAGAGCTCAAGCCGCGCCTGGTCAGCCTTGGCCTCGCTGTCCCGCATCTCCCCGCCGAGCATCCGCGCGCCTCCCGACTCGACGACGTGCAGGAGGCGCACATGCGCACCCCGCCCGGTCCCCTGGGCGAGGCTCACGGCCTGCGAGAGCACCGCCCCGTCGGCCGCGGAGAAGTCCACCGCCACGGCCAGCCGTCGTGGCTGCCTGGGCGGAACCAGCTCCGGCATCATCGAGGGGCCGTGGACATTGAGATAGGCCGGGGTCGGCACGCCGCGCAGCCGTTCCAGCACCGGCACCACGGTCACGTAGCCGAGCAGGAAGACCAACCCCACGGCCATGGGCACGACGGTGACCCCAAGCAGCCACGGCGAGCCGCCCGTGCCCTGCAGAAACCCGCCAACCGTCTCGGTCGCGAGCTTGAGGTTGAGGACGGCGATGACCCCCGCCGCCAGCCAGGCGAGCATCTGCACCGGAGCCTTGATGGCATACTGCCCCATCCAGCGCCGGTCCGAGACCAGATGGACGAGAGGGATCACGGCGAATGAGAGCTGGAGTGACAGCACCACCTGGGAGAGCACCAGAAGGAACCCGGTGGCGGACTCCCCCGCCAGGACGATCGTCGCCACCGCCGGGATCAGGGCCATGGCGCGCGTCGCCAGGCGCCGCACGATCGGGCGCAGGCGAAGCTGGACGAACCCCTCCATGACGATCTGCCCCGCCAGGGTGCCGGTGATCGTCGAGGATTGCCCCGCGGCGATGAGCGCCACGGCAAAGGCGATCGGCGCCACGGTGCTGCCGAGGATTGGCTCGAGCAGCCGGTGCGCGTCGCCAATGCTCACGATGTCGTGCATGCCGACGCTGTGGAATGTCGCGGCGGCCATGACCAGCAGCGCCGCGTTGACGAAGAAGGCGCCGTTCAACGCCACCACCGAGTCGATGGTGTTGAAGCGCACGCCCGAGCGGATCCCCGAGGGGGTGTGGCTGATGCGGCGCGACTGCACGAGCGCCGAGTGCAGGTAGAGGTTGTGCGGCATCACCGTGGCGCCGAGGATGCCGATGGCCAGGAAGAGGGCGCCTTCCCCGGGTAGGGACGGCTGGAAGCCGCTGACGATCTCACCCCACACCGGCTTGGCAAGGAAGACCTCCACCGCCATGGCGGCGCCAATGGTCGTCACCAGCACGACGATGAACGCCTCCATCATGCGCACACCCTTGCTGTGCAGGAACATGAGCATGAAGGTGTCGAGTGCCGTGACGACGACGCCGATCAGAAGGGGCAGCCCGAACAGGAGCTGAAGCCCGATCGCCGACCCCAGGACCTCGGCCAGGTCACAGGCGGCGATGGCAATCTCGGCCAGGACCCAGAGCGCCCAGGAGACGCGCCGGTCGAACATGGCGCGGCACGCCTGGGCGAGGTCCATCCCGGTGACGATGCCGAGCCGTGCCGACAGGCTCTGCAGCAGCACCGCCATGAGGTTGGACATGAGCAGCACCCAGAGCAGGGCGTAGCCCAGCTTCGAGCCGGCGGCGATGTCGGTGGCCCAGTTGCCCGGGTCCATGTAGCCGACGCTGACCAAATACGCAGGGCCCGCGAATGCGAACAGACGGCGCCAGAACGAGGGGCTCTTCGGCAGCGCCACGCTGCCGTGGATCTCGCCCATGCTGGGCGGCGGCGTGTCGTTTCTCCCCTGCTCTCGGCTCACCCTTCAAGCATTGGGGCACTCCGGCCGGCTGTCAAGCTTCTCGCACCAGTGCGAGCCCGCTTTCCGTACGTCCACGGACGTCGACCTGGACATGGACCTCGACGAGGACATGGTCGAGACCGGCATCGCCTGCGATGCTCCAACCGGGCTCCGCTGCAGACGAACCCCCGCCTCATTGTTGCCGAACGAGATCCGGGTTCCGGGCCGGGCCGGGACCTTTGACTCGAGCCGCCCGCAGTCGCTGGTCCAAGGTTCCATCACCAGCTCCGGGTGGCGATCCGCCGGACCGGTTGGGGGACCCCTGAAGGCGTGGTATCGTCTTCCCGGGGAGCTTCCGATTCCACACGCTTCGACCTTGACGACCCCGGCATGGGGATACCACCCGGCTCCTCCCCGACTGGGGGTCCCGTGAACCCACCGCCACCCACGCCAGAGGCCACGCCGGGAGACCGCTACTTCTACACCCGGGCGCGGACCCTCGCCGAGTACATCAGCCTCTGCCTCGAGACCCACCGGGAGCACCGCTTCCTGGCCGAGCTGCGCGGACCGAGCATCACCTACGAGGAAGCCGCGCAGCAGATCGCCGCGTTGCGCCAGACCCTCAAGCGCGCCGGCATCCGTCCGGGCGACCGGGTGGCGCTGCTGGGCCAGAACTCCATCCACTGGGCGCTCACCTACCTCGCGGTCGTCACCTCCGGCGCCGTCGTCGTGCCCATCCTCAACGAGTTCAACCCCGCCGCCATCCACAACATCCTCAACATGTCCGGGAGCAAGGCGATCTTCGTCACCGCCGCCCTGGCCGAAAAGCTGCAGGGGGGTTCCTTCCCGGACCTCGAGAAGGCGTTCCTGCTCGAGGACTTCAAGGAGTTCGACCTGCAGCGGCTGTTCGAGCTCCTCAAGCAGCTCAAGGAAAAGGTCGCCTCCCTGCGCGACCGCGCCGAGCAGTTCCTGGCCGACCGCAACTTCCCCTTCGCCAAGGGTGAGCACGTGCCCCAGCCCAACGACCTGGCTGCCATCGTCTACACCTCCGGCACCACCGGGTCCTCGAAGGGCGTGATGCTGACGCAACGCAACCTGGTCAGTGACGTTATCGCGGCGGTGCGATACGTGGACCTCACCCCGGCCGACCGCTTTCTCTCCCTCCTGCCGCTTGCCCACACGTACGAGTGCACCTGCTGCCTGCTCGCCTCCCTGCATTCGGGCAGCTCCGTCACCTACCTGCAGCAGAAGCCGAGCCCGAAGATCCTCCAGGAGGCGTTCGCCGAGGTCCATCCGACGATCGTCTTCGCGGTCCCGCTGATCATCGAGAAGATCTTCCGCAAGAAGGTCTTGCCCGGAATCGAGGGCAAGCTGCTGCTGCGTGGCATGGTCAAGCTGCCGTTGCTACGCCGGGTGGTTTACCGCAAGGCCGTCGACGGGCTCATGAAGGCCTTCGGGGGCCAGATCAAGTTCATGGGGTTCGGTGGCTCGGCGCTGCCGCCGGACGTCGAGAAGTTCCTGCGCATCGGCGGCTTCCCCTACGCGATCGGCTATGGCATGACCGAGTGCTCCCCGCTCATCTCCGGATCAACCACCGCCGAGACCCGGCAGGGAAGCTGCGGCACCCCGGTCCTCGGCATCGAGCTGCGGATCGCCGATCCCGACCCGAAGACCGGTGTGGGTGAGGTGCAGGTGCGTGGCCCCATGGTCTCCCAGGGGTACTACCGCAACGCCGAGGCCACAGCAGCCCTGTTCACGCCGGACGGGTTCCTGAAGACGGGCGATCTCGGGCTCCAGGACAAGGACGGCTACGTCCACCTCAAGGGCCGCTCGAAGAACGTCATCCTCGGCCCCTCCGGCGAGAACATCTACCCCGAGGAAATCGAGTACCTGCTGTCGCAGTCACCGTTCGTCATCGAGTGCCTCGTCGTCAAGCAGGCCGCCGGTCTGACCGCCATGATCTTCCCCGACTACGACCTCCTCACCCGGGAGCTCCACCTCCACGCGCTCTCCGACGCCAGGATCCAGGCGCGCCTGCAGGAGCACTTCAAGGCCCTCATCGCCGAGGTCAACGCCCAGCTCGCTGCCTTCTCACACCTCGTCGCCTTCCGCCTCGTCGAGCGGGAGTTCGTCAAGACCCCCACGGAGAAGATCAAGCGCCACATGTACCAGTGACCCCTCCGCCTGCCCGGTCGAGAGTCGAGAGTCGAGAGTTCCCCTCCCGGGAGACGTACCAGGGCGGGGGCTCGGTGCCATGTATCACACTCTCCTCGCGCGAGTGGTCGCTGGTGGAGGCCAGCCTGAGAAACCTGTTAGCCTCCATGTCGATTCGACACTGGAGAGTGTGATACGTGGCTCCGCCGATCACCAGAAGCGCCACCCTGCGGTGGCGAAGACCGTCGCTCCCACCTCTGCTGACAGGCGGCGAACCTGCCGCGAGTATCATGCCGTCGGGGGTGTCCCATGCGCTTCATGCTGCTCGCAAGTGCTTGTCTGATTGCGGCGTCGCTGGTGCTGGGGGCGGACCGGCCGGCCGGGTGGTCGTTCGCGACACGGTCGCCGGTGCTGGCACGGCACGGGATGGTGGCGGCGGCGCACCCGCTGGCGGTGCAGGTCGGCATCGACGTCCTCAAGCGGGGCGGCAGCGCCGTGGATGCCGCTATCGCCGTCAACGCGGCGCTGGGGCTCATGGAGCCGGTGTCGTGCGGCCTCGGGGGTGACATCTACGCTATGGTCTGGGACCGGGGCACAGGCAAGCTCTGGGGGCTCAACGGGTCGGGCCGCGCGCCGGCCGCGCTCACCATCGACAAGGTGCCGCCCGAAAAGGACGGCACGATCCCGGAGTACTCGCCCTACGCCTGGACGGTCCCCGGGTGCGTGGACGGCTGGATCGAGCTGCACAAGAAGTTCGGCCGCCTGCCTTTGAAGGACCTGCTCGCGCCGGCCATCGCCTACGCCCGGGAGGGTGTGCCAGTCCCCCAGGTGATCGCCGGGAGCTGGGAGCGCAGCGTCTCCCGCTTCAGGGACAAGCCCGGCTTCGCCGAGGTGTTCCTCCCCGGTGGCCGGGCGCCCCGGGAGGGTGAGCCCTTCGCCAACCCGGCTCTCGCCCGCACTCTGGAGATCATCGCAGCGAAGGGACGTGATGGGTTCTACTCGGGACCTGTCGCCCAGGCCCTGGTGGCGTACTCCGGGAAGGTGGGCGGGTTCTTCTCGATGGAGGACCTGGCGAACCGCCACAGCGAGTGGGTGGAGCCGATCTCCACCACCTACCGCGGGCACACCGTCTACGAGTTGCCCCCCAACGGCCAGGGACTGGCCGCGCTCGAAATGCTCAACATGCTGGAGGGTCGTGACATCAGGGCGATGGGCCGCGACAACCCGGACCTCTGGCACCTGCTCGTCGAAACCAAGAAGATCGCCTACGAGGACCGCGCCCGCTACTACGCCGACCCGGCGTTCGCCGAGGTGCCGGTCGAGGGCCTGCTCGACAAGGGCTACGGCCTGAAGCAGGCGGCACGGGTCGACATGGCGCAGGCGGCACGGCGGCTGGAGCCCGGCAACCCCGCCCTCCGCCACGGTGACACCACCTTCCTCGTCACCGCCGACAGCCGCGGGCAGATGGTCTCTCTCATCCAGTCTAACTACACGGGCTTTGGCTCGGGCTACGTGGTGCCGGAGCTGGGGTTCGGCATTCAGGACCGCGGCGCCCTCTTCTCTCTCAAGCCCGGCCATCCGAACGCCCTCGCCCCCGGCAAGCGGCCGTTCCACACCATCATTCCGGCGTTCCTCGGCAAGGACGGTGTCCCGTTGATGGCGTTCGGCGTCATGGGCGGCGACATGCAGCCGCAGGGGCACGTGCAGGTGCTGCTCAATATCCTGGACTTCGGGATGAACCTGCAGGAGGCCGGGGATGCGCCCCGCTTCTACCACACGGGCTCGTCCGAGCCGACCGGCACGGTCATGGAGGATGGGGGCATCCTCTATCTCGAGTCGGGCTTGCCGTTCGAGGTGCGCCAGGAGCTGCTGCGACGCGGGCACCGCCTCCAGGAGACCAACGGCATCGCCTTCGGCGGCTACCAGGCGATCTGGCGCGACCCCGTCACCGGTGTCTACACCGGCGCCACCGAGTCCCGCAAGGACGGCTGCGCGGCGGGATACTGACCAACCCCCTCCACCCAGCGAATCAGCGGATCAGGAGATCAGCGAGTCAGCAAGAACAGGGATCAGGTCTCCAGCAGCACTGAGGATCCGCCTGGCTGACAAGCTGCTTCGCTGACTTGCTAATATCCTGACTCGCCGTTGAGCTGATTGGCTGATCCCTTGATGCGCTGACTCGCTGATCCGCCGATTCGCTGATCCGCTGATTCGCTGGCTGGGTGGGCGGGGGAAAAAGGGTGTACAATCCCTGGCTCAGCCCAACGGGTCAACCCGTGGCTGCGCCTGGAGCAGGGCCAGGCGGCGAGGACTGGCACATGACTGACGACACCAACCCCACCACCGGGCAGCAGAGCTTCGCTGAGGCGCTGGCTGCTTCTTTCCAGAACGACGAGCTCGAGATCGGTCAGCTCGTCACCGGCACCATCATGGCGATGCACGGCGATGTCGCGCTGATCGCCGTGGGCGGCAAGTCCGAGGCGGTCATGGATCGCCTGGAGCTGGGCGACCTCAACCCGGGCGACGGTCTCGAAGCGATCGTCATCGCCCTCTCTCCGGAGATTCGGGTCTCCCATCGCATGGCCATCGAGCGACGCGAGCGCGAGGCACTGCGCGGCGCCGCCGCCAACGCCGTGCCGGTCGAGGGCAAGGTCGTCGGCCGCAACAAGGGCGGCTACGACGTGTCGGTCGCCGGGATCCGCGCCTTCTGCCCGATGTCGCAGATCGAGCTAGGGTTCCCGCGCAACGTCGACTCGTACCTCGGGAAGGTCTACCGCTTCCGCATCCTCGAGATCTCCGATGACCTGCAGACCATGGTCGTCTCGCGCGCCGCGGTCCTCAAGGAAGAGCATGACCTCGCCGCCGACCAGGCCTGGGCGCACATCGTCCCGGGCGCCGAGGTCGAAGGCCAGGTCAAGAGCATCCGCGACTTCGGCGTCTTCGTGGATCTCGGTGGCGTCGACGGCATGGTCCACATCTCCGAGCTCTCACACCGCATGGGTGTGCGTCCGACCCAGGTTGTCAAGATCGGCGACACGGTCAAGGTCAAGATCATCGAGGCCGACCGTGAGAAGAACCGCATCGCTCTC
>DAONEV010000173.1:0-8800 GCA_035403265.1 Thermoanaerobaculaceae bacterium
CCGCCGACGAAATCCCGGCCGAGCAGAAGATCGAGCTCGACCGCTCCCGCCCGGTCGAGATCCTGGTCGAGGAGCTCCTGGCCCGCGTCCCGTCCCCCTGGTACGACGCCGCCAGCACCAACGGCGGCACGGCGTAGATTGGGGTCTCCGGCACCGCCCAGGACGGCTCTGGTGGGCGGAAGGCCTGGATCCAGGCAGCGAGGCCGTGGACGCTACACCGGCGCCGGGCCTCCAGCGAGCAGGTAGTTGATCAGGTAGAAGACGTCGGAGACGTTCACCGGCTGGCCGTCGCCGTGGCAGTCGCCGACCCCGCGCGGCGGCGGGCCTCCGGCGAACAGGTGGTTGATGAGATAGAAGATGTCGAGCACGGTGAGCGTCCCGTCGCCGTTCTCGTCGCCGTGGACACGCGACATCGACCAGATGGTGCACCCGGTCGACTCCCGGTACGAGGCGTTCATGGGCCGCACCTGGTAGCTGTGGAAGTGGCCGTCCAGCCAGCCAGTGTCCTCGAAGCTCGTGGTGGTCGGGTAGAGCTCGGCCAGGAGACCGCCGTCGCGGTAGAGGAACGTGGAGAGGACCGGCGACTCAGGGTCGGTGGGGAGAGGCCAGCTCAGGTTCACCGCCGTGCCGTCGACCCCGGCGGTGAGCTCCGGGCACGGCGGCGGTGTCTCGTCGTCGAGGCACGCCGTGGTCTGGAAGAGCATGCCGGTGTACAGCATCCCCTCGGTTCGCCCGTCCCAGGCGGCGTACGCTACGGTCGCTCGCTCCTTCGAGACGAGACGCGGTGGGTTGGGGGTAGAACCGTCCGGCATCGCCTCGACCTCCAGCAGGCCGCCAAGGGACGGCGAGTACAGCAGCGCGAAGCGGTCGCCGCGCCACTGCAGGGAGAGCAGCGCCTCGGCGTCAGCGGACGGCAGGATCGGCGTGGGCGCCACGAGGACCTCGGCGTTGCGGCCGAGGCGCGCGAAGCGGAGATCCGTGTAGAGCCCGTCCTCCACGCTTTCGGTCCAGGCGACGGCCACCGAGTCCCCGGCCGGTGCAAGGAGCGGGGTACCCCTGGCCCGTCCGTTGCCGGTGAGAGCCGTGGGAGGCACGGTCAGTGAGCCGTCAGGGGCCACCACCGCAGCGTACAGGTTCGAGCCGGACATCGCTCGCCACGTCACCAGCCACCCGGCACCGGTCCACGCCAGAGCCGGCGTGGGGTAGCCTGAGCCCGCGGAGCCGCCGAAGACGACGACCTGCTGGCCGATGAGCGTGCCGTCAGGCGTGAACGCCTGGAGCCGCACCTGGCTCGCCTGACCCCACACCATTGCGAACACCTCCCCGGAGAAGGCGAGCGCGGGAACCGAGCCGCTGCCAGGCGAGATCTCGTGCTCGCCGCCGTCGTCGTTACCGGCGGCGTCGAACAAGGCGAACACGTTCTTGTTGCTGCCGTCCCTGAACGCAATGGCGAGCGTACTGCCGAGGCCGAGCGCCGAGGGCAGGGTGTTGGTCATCCGGCTGGACAGCGGGGTCTTTTCCGCCACCACGGCGCCGGTTGCGTCGTAGAAGCGGGCGTGGATGCGGTTGGCTCCCGACTCGTTGCTGCGCCACAGAGCGGCCCAGCCGCCGCCCAGCGGCGCCACGGCCGCCGGCACCACGCTTGTGGAGCTGTGGCCTGCGGTCAGGTCGGTGGGCGCGAGAGTGACGACGCCGGCACCATCGACGAGCGCGCCGGTCACCTCAGCCTTGCCGGTGCGCGGGTCGGACCACACCACGGCGCAGGTCGCGCCGTCGCAGGCGACGCGGTGGTCGACGGAGTTGAGGTTATCCTGCGGGCTGATCAGAACCCGGCTTCCGACCCGGTTCAGGGCAGCGTCGGCCTCGAGACGGCCGATCTCCTGTCTCTGGCTCGGCTCGTAGACCCAGCTCCGCACATACACCACGAAGCCGCCATCGGGCTTGCGGTAGAGCTGCGGCATGTCGTCGTAGACCTCCTCGTCCGGCGCGACGGTGTCGGTGAGGCGCGACGGGGTGCCCTGGGGCGTGCCGTCGGCGGCCAGACGCTGGATGAACACAACCGACTCGGTGTCGGAGGTCACCGACCAGGTGGCCACCCAGCCTGCGCCGTCCCACACCACGTCGTTGCCCTCGGGACTGTAGGCGGTGGGCCAGGAACCGAGCTCCACGGGCGTCCCCAGCATGGTGCCGTCGACTTGCATGCGCTGGAACAGGACCCTGGCCGTCGTGGTCGAGTACTGAAGCCAGCTCATGCCATACGCGCTGCCGTTCCAGGCCGGGTGAAAATAGAGGTCCTGCTCGGGTGAGGTCTGCACATGGGTCGGGCCGGCGAGCAGATTCCCGTCGGCGTCGAGGCGCATGTACTGCCAGTCTCCACTGACCCGCGACAGCACCGGATCGACGCTGAACACGCCCCAGCCGGCGCCGTCCCAGACGAGCGGGAAGCGCTCGGTGCCGCCGAGGATGGAGGAGCCCTGCCCGGGGAGGTTGACGCGCACGTCGCCGCGTAGCTTGTTGCCGTTGGCATCGAGCTTGGCGAAGAACAGGCGGCTCGCCCGGCCGCCGTCGGAGAGGCGGCCACCCTCGTTCCACACCACCCCGAAGCTGCTGCCGTTCCAGGCGATGCTGGGCTGGCCGCTGGGCGCATCGGTCTGCGTCAGGCGGATCGCGGGCGCCACCGGGGCGAGGGTGGTGCGATCGAGGAGCCGGAAGTAGATCTCGGGCCGGGCTCCGGTGGCGTTCTCGGACCACACCATCCCCCAGTGGGTGCCGTTGAAGGCAATCGAGGGGCCGCTTACCGAAGAGGGCGGGAAGGGTTGGGCGAGCTGGGTCTGGCAGATCCGCGCCGGCGCGGCCGGCCACGTCACCGCGTGGGCGGCGTTGGATGGCGCCGCCGCGGTCGCACCGTAGAGGGCAACGACCCGGTACAGACCGAGGGTGCCGGGCGGCATGGTCGCGTCGGTGAACTGGCTGACGGACGCGCCTACGGTGCCGAGGGTCGACCAGGTGGAGAGGTCGAAGGAGCGCTCGATCCGGTAGCCCGTCTCCGCGGCCTGGTCGAGCCACTCCAGTCGAATCGTCGAGGACGACTCGGCCGTGGCGACCAGCTCGGCGGCCGGCGGCAGGAACGCCGTCGCGGCGCCGCCGAAGACGCTCAGGGTGCCGGCCCCGACAGTCTCGCCCACCTCGCCGCCCTGGTCGGACAGCGCCGTGACGCCCGTCTCGACCGTCAGGGAAATGACCGTGCCGGACGCGGCACCCGGGGCCAGCGCCAGGTTGAGGGTCAACACCTGGTCGCCAGGGGCCGCGGCGTCGAGGGTAAAGGGCACAGGTGCGGTCGCGGCGTCGAAGAGCGCCGTGTGCGCGATCGTGTTCTCGAATCGAGTCGTCTGGGAGAGCAACGGCTCCAGGGACGCCACAATGCCGGCGAGCGAGAAGGTGGTGGAGGCGGCGACCACCGCAGCGGCCGGGGAGTAGGCCACCTTGACGAGGAAGCCCTGGATGTGGTGGTCGGCGGCCTGGTCCATGCCCAGCACGGTGGTGGACCGGTCGCGGATGTACACAGGCACATGGACGATGGTGCCAGGCGGGCCCTCGGCCGACCCGACCGTGATCTCGTCGGTGATCACCTTGCACTTGCCGGCCGCGCCGGCCGCGACGATGGCCTGGATCTCGCTGGCGGAGAGGGCGCGGCTGTACACCGCCGGCTCGTCGATCATGCCCTTGAAGTAGCGAGTTCCGACGCAGAAGTCGCAGTTGGTGCGGCCGTCCTGGGAGCCGATGGACAGGAAGCTGGCCGGGAGCATCGGGAGGATCGTCCCGGTGACCGCTGTCGGGGTGAGGACCGGTACGCCGTCCAGGTAGAAGAGCTCCTGCGTGCCGTCATAGGTGCCGGCCACATGGTGCCACTCGCCCTTGGGGATGGCGATGCTCGAGGAGTGCCTGAAGCCGCTGCCAGTGTTGACGTAGAAGTAGGCTTGGTCGCCGCAGAACTCGGTGGCGTAGTAGTCCGTGGCGACGAGCCCCTGGCATCCCGTCATCGGGTTCGTCGGGTCGACGAAGACCCAGAACTCGAGGGTCACCTGGCCGCCCGGGTCGAGGATCGGGACGCGCGGCACGTTCACCGAGTCGCCGCTGCCGTCGAAGGTGAACGCCTGACTGACCCTGCCGGCGGCATAGCCGGCGTCGCCCGCCAGGGTCGCGGCGGGACCCTCACCCAGGTTGTCCGGGGTGCCGTCAGCGGGCAGCCACGTGATGACGTTCGCCGGTGGGGTCGTACAACCCTGAGCCTCCACACGGGTAGCAAGACCTACCGCCATCAGGACCATCACGCACAGGAGCAATCGGTTCGTTCGCATGGATGCCTCCACGTTCACAGCGGGGCCGGGTCCCCGACCAGTCGGTGGTCGATCGAGCAGGGAAAGCAACGCGGCGCTTGGTTGCTGGTATGAGGGGCTGCGACGGGCCGGCCAGGAATATCAAGGCCGGAGCTCGTCGTGAACCGCCCGGCCGGCTGGTCGTTCCGGCCACACTCGGCGCACATTGCAGACACACGCCGGCAGAGCGGTGATCCGCGTCGCGAGAGGATGAACCGATGCGGCAATGGCCTCAACCTCCTGAAAGCTCTTTGACGTCACCGAGCATAGCACCGACGGCGAGATCGGAGCGCTCCTGGGTCAGGGCGACGCGTCGTGGAGCCCGCGGAATCGTCATGTCCGGCGGGGTGTTGCGGCGGGTGCCTGGAGGCTCCACTGATTCCAATGGGTACCCCCAACCGCCTCGTTGATGCGCTCAGCCCGTATCTGCGTCAGCACGCCCACAACCCGGTGGACTGGTACCCGTGGGGCGACGCTGCGCTGGAGCGTGCGAGGCAGGAGCAGCGGCCCATCTTCCTGTCGATCGGCTATGCCGCCTGTCACTGGTGCCACGTCATGGAGCGCGAGTCGTTTTCCGATCCCAAGACCGCCGCCTTCCTGAACGCCCACTTCGTGCCCGTCAAGGTCGACCGCGAGGAGCGGCCGGACCTGGACGCCGTCTACATGGCCGCCGTGCAGGCGATCACTGGTGGTGGGGGGTGGCCTCTCAACGTCTTTCTCACCCCCCAGGGCGAGCCGTTCCACGGTGGAACCTACTTTCCGCCCGAGCGCCGCTGGGGACGCCCCTCGTTTCGTGATGTCCTCGAGGCCGTCGCCGCCGCCTGGCGGGAGCGCCGGGGCGAGGTGATCGCCAGCAGCGCCAGCCTCCTCGCCCACCTGCACCGGGCCGAACAGCCCGGCGCACCGTCAGAGCTCGACCTCACTCCCGCCGTCCGCCGCTTCCTGGAACGGCTCGACAAGCAGCTCGACCGTACCGCCGGCGGGTTTGGCGACGCCCCCAAGTTCCCGACGCCCTCGCGCCTCTACCTGCTCCTCGATCTGGCGTCCGCCAGCACCTCGGCCCGGGACATGCTCACCCTCACCCTGGACGGGATGGCCGCTGGCGGGATGCACGACTGGCTGGGCGGGGGCTTCCACCGCTACTCCGTGGACGGCGGATGGCTCGTCCCCCACTTCGAGAAGATGCTCTACGACAATGCCTTGCTGGCCCGATTGTACGGTTGGGCGGCCCTCCGGCTGGGTGAGGCGAGGTGGGCCGAGATTGCCAGGCAGGCAGCCGGCTGGATGCTGGACGAGATGCAGGGACCCGAGGGCGGGTTCTACGCCTCGACCGATGCAGACGACCCGCAGGGCGAGGGGTCTTTCTTCACCTGGACCGCCGCCGAGGTCCACGACGCCCTTCCCGCCGACCAGGCGCGCCTCGTCGTCGCCCTTTGCGACCTCGATGGCGCAGCCAACTTCGAGCGCGGGCGGAGCGTCCTCCGTCCATCCCACTCGCTGGCCGCCGCGGCCGAGGCAGCAGGGATGGCAGCCGGAGAGGCAGAGGAGGCGCTGTCCGCCGCCCGCCGCGGCCTGCTCGCGGCGCGGCGGCGGCGCATTCCGCCCTCCACCGACGACAAACAACTCGCGGGATGGAACGGCATGGCGGTCTGGGCGCTGGCCTGGCTCGGCGTCGCCCTGCCGGAGCCGCGATTTCTGGAGGCCGCCGAGCGGGCAGGCCGGTTCCTGCTTCAGCGAGTCGGACCCGACGGGCGGTTGGAGCGCGCCTGGCGAGACGGCTCGGCCAGCGGGACCGAGACACTGGAGGACGTGGCCTGGGTCGCGACGAGCTGGCTGCAGCTCTTCGAGGTCACCGGGGAAGCGAGCTGGCTGCAGGCGGTGTCGAGCCTGGTGGCGCGACGCCTGGCACACTACGTCGACGCCGGCGCGATCCACGACACCCCCGATGACGGCCCGGCGCTGGTCCTGCGCCCGCGCAACCCGATGGACGGAGCCACTCCCGCGTCTGGCGCCGTGGCGGTCCAGCTCCTGGCACGCCTCGCCGCCGTTACCGGGGAAATCGGGTACCGGGACCTGGCCGAGCGCCTCGTCGGCACCGACGCCCTCGCCGCGACCCGCGCCCCCGAGGCCGCTCCCACCCTGCTCTCGGCCGCCGCCGCCCTCGCGGCGCCACCGCGCAGCGTGGTGGTGGCCGGCAACCCGGCACGGGCCACCACCCGCGAGCTGTACCGAACCGCCCTGGTGCAGTCCCCAGCCGACGTCGTCGTGCTTCTCTCCCCTCCCGGTTCCTACCCCGGAATCGGCCTCTCGCCTGACATGCCGCCGCCTGCTGGAGAACCCGACGCAATGTCCGTGGAGGCGCTCGCCTACCTCTGTGAGGGCGGCGCATGTCACGCGCCTGTGGCGTCCCCGACCGAGCTGTCGGCGGCTCTGGCCCTGCTCGGGCCTATACTTGGCTCGTGAAGGCCAGCGGAGTGAAGCCGGACGCTCCCGTGGTCGCCCGGCCGCGAGCGACAGGCCGGACGCCACGCGAATCGGAAGCGATGCTCCTCGCCCTGGCCGAGCCGTCCCACGACACCATCATGCGCTTCGACCGGCAGCACAGACACCTGTACGTGAACCCGATCGTCGAGGCGCAGACGGGGATTCCCGCCGCGCAGTTCATCGGCCGCACCCACCGGGAGCTCGGCTTTCCGCCTCCTCTTGTCGAGCTATGGGAGGCGGCCATCGACCGGGTCTTGACCACCGCCCAGGCGCATCGCGTCGAGTTCGAGCTGCCGACCGGCATCTGGATCGACTGGCAGCTCGCACCCGAGCTCGACGGCGGCGGCCGCGTCATCGCGGTCATGGCCTCGGGCCGCGACATCACCGCCCGCAAGCGGGTCGAGGAGGCGCTGCAGGCGGAACGGCGCGAGCTGGCGTCGAGAGTCGCCGAGCACAACGAGGCCTTGCGCCAGGTTACCCTCGGGTTGAAGAGCGAGGAGGCCGAGCGCCGAGCGGCCGAGGAGCGGCGCCGCCAGCTCCTCGACCACCTGCCCGTCGGCGTCTACCGCTCGACCCCTGACGGCCAGATCCTCGAGGCGAACCAGGCCCTCGCAAGGATCCTCGGCTTCCCCGACGTCGCCGCCCTGGAGAAAGTGAACATCGCCAGGCTCTACGTGGCGCGCCGGGAGCGCGACCGGCATCTGGAGCGGCTGCGGGCCGCCGAGGTCGCATCGGCCGACTTCCAGCTCCGCCGGGGCGACGGCTCCCTCATCTGGGTGCGCGACTACCCCCGTGCGATTCTCGACGACAAGGAAGCCGTGCAGTACTTCGACGGCGTGCTCGTCGACATCACCGAGCAGAAGCAGGCCGAGGAGGCAGTGAGGCAAAGCGAGGAGCTCTACCACACGCTGGCCAGGAACTTCCCGGACGGCGCCGTGTGCGTCTTCGACCGCGACCTGCGCTTCAGCCTCGTCGAGGGCACCGGCTTGGACGCCAGCGGTCTCGGCAAGGGGACCCTGGAGGGACGCACCCTTGGGGAGGTGATCGGACCGGCGTATGCGGCGCGAATCGAACCGGCGCTCAGAGCGGCGCTCTCCGGCGCCGGCACCCGCCTCGAGCTCCCGTTCGACGATCGCGTCTACAGCCTGCGGGCGCTGCCGTTGCGGGACACGGCCGGAGAGGTTTGGGCCGGCATGGCCGTGGTGCAGGACATCACGACCCAGAAGCAGATCGAGGAGCGTCTCCGCTTCCAGAGCGTGCATGACGCTCTCACGGGACTCTTCAACCGGGCCTTCTTCGAGGAGCACATGGTGGCTCTCTCGAGGGGCGGCCGCCTGCCGGTCTCGATCATCGTCTGCGACGTGGACGGACTCAAGGACGTCAACGACCGTCTGGGTCACAGTGCGGGCGACGAGCTGCTTCGCCACGGCGCCGAGATCCTGCGCGCCTCGTTTCGTCCTGGCGACGTGGCGGCGCGGATTGGCGGCGACGAGTTCGCCGTGCTCCTTCCGGGCGCCACCGAGGAGGCGGGCCAGGCGATCCTGACCCGCCTGCGCGCCAACCAGCGGGCCCACGGCCGCCTGCACTGCGACTGCGGCGTGCGGTTCTCCGTCGGGCTCGCCACCGCCACGACCGAGCTCTCGCTCCCCGAGGCGTTGCGGCTGGCCGACTCCCGGATGTACCGCGACAAGTTCGCCCGCGCCCGCCGCCGGAGCCGTCGCCCCGGGTAGTCCTGAATTGGGAGGCGAATCAGGCCTGCCCCCGCGCGCGCAGTAGCGCCGAGAGGCGTCCACTCCCGTCAGCACGCCATCAGGTCAGGCGGTGGGCGCTCTCGGCGGGCGGAGACACTGACGCGCCGGGCGGCTGGTCCGGCGAGTCGGCGGATGCTTACTTCTTCCGTCCGAGCAGGGAGTCGAGAAGCGGGTACCCGGACGGCAAGC
>DAONEV010000174.1:0-8679 GCA_035403265.1 Thermoanaerobaculaceae bacterium
TCATCCTCTCGACCGCACGCGATCTCGTGGCTGCCGACGCCGGCTCGCTCTACCTGGTGGACGTGGAGGGGGGCCTGCGGCTGCTTCGCTTCATTCTGTCCCAAAACGACAGCGTCCCCACCAGCCTCGCCTCGTTCACCATCCCCGTGGACCGCACCTCGTTCGCCGGCTACGTGGCACTGGTCGGCGAGGTCGTGACCGTGGAGGACGTGCGCCACCTGCCGCCGGAGGTGCCCTACAGCTTCAATCCACAGGTCGACGTCGCCACCGGCTACCACACGCGATCGTTGCTGACGGCGCCGATGGCAACCCGCGCCGGCGAGGTCGTCGGGGTGCTGCAGCTCCTCAACCGCAAGACCACGCGCGAGACGCTGATCACGTCCGCATCCGCCGCCGACGCTGTCGTCGTGCCGTTTGGCCATGACGACGCCTCGGTGATCCGGGCGCTCGCCGCGCAGGCCGCCGTCGCCATTGAGAACACGCGCCTGGTCAAGGAGATCGAGAGCCTCTTCGAGGGGTTCGTGAGGGCCGCAAGCACCGCCATCGAGCAACGCGACCCTTCCACCTCAGGGCATTCGGTGCGGGTGGCCCACTACACGGTGTCGCTGGCCCAGGCGGTGGAGCAGGCGCCGCCCCCGAGCTTCCGCGGCCTGAGATTCTCGCCAGAGGAGATCACCCAGCTCCGCTACGCCGGGCTGCTGCACGACTTCGGCAAGGTGGGGGTCCGGGAGGCGGTGCTGACCAAGGGCAAGAAGCTCTTTCCGGAGCGCCTTGCCCTCGTGCAGGAGAGGTTCCGCCATGCGCGGCGGGCGCGCGAGGTGGAGATCCTGCGGCGACTGATGGAGGCGCTGGGACGGGAAGGCAGGCCGCCGTCCGTGGATGAACTGGAGAGCCTCGGCGAGACCCTGGAGGGCTCGGGACGGGAGCTCGACACCTATCTCAGGGCCATCCTCACGGCCAACGAGCCGGCCGTGCTCAACCTGGAGACGCGCCACCTGCTGGTGGAGGTCGCGCAGGCCCGGTTCCCCGGCCCTGACGGGGGTGAGTCCCCGTTCCTGCTTCCCGACGAGCTCCGGGTCCTCTCGGTGCCGAAGGGATCCCTCAACGAGGAGGAGCGTCGGGAGATCGAGTCGCATGTGGTCCACTCCTACGACTTCCTGCTGACCATCCCGTGGCCGAAGCGGTACCGGCGGGTCCCCGAGATCGCATACGGCCACCACGAGAAGCTCGACGGCACCGGCTATCCCAACCGTCTCGGGCCGGAGCGGATACCGCCCGAGGTCCGGATGATGACCGTCTCGGACATCTATGACGCGCTGGCGGCGGGTGACCGCCCCTATAAGCGCGCCGTGCCGCCGGAGCGGGCGCTCGCCATCATCGAGGACGAGGCCAAGGGAGGGATGCTCGACCCCGAGCTCGTTCACGTCTTCATCGAGGCGAGGATCTGGGAGCGACCTCCGGCTAGGGAGTGAGCCGGCTGCAAGCCGGGATGCAACGCCTGCCGTTGCTTGTCCTCAGCGCCTCACCCCAGGGCAGACGCCAGGTCGAGAATGCCCCCGAGCGCATCCAGGCCGAGGTGGAGGTGGAGCACCGGGCGCGAGACCTCACTCAGGGCGGCAAAGTCACCCAGGGTTTGCGCCCAGCGGAGCTGCCCAATGGTGTGGGGCTGTCCCGGGATCGGCACATCCTGGCCCGGCTCGGCAGAGAGCAGTACAACCCGCATCCGGTCCGGACCACCCTTGTGGAGCTGGCCGGTGGAGTGCAGGTAGCGTGGGCCGAACCCGATGGTCACAGGCACGCCGGAGCGCCTCGCCAGGGATGCGGCCAGACGGTCCAGGGCCGCCGAGGTCTCTGGAGACTCCGGGACCCATGCGAGCACCACGATGGCGTCGTCCGGGCCGATACCATCCAGGTGAGCCACAAGAGCCGCGGCGGGGTCGACGCTTGGCGAAGGGAACGCCTTGTGGCCCGCCGCCAGGGCCGCGCGGGCCTGCTCCTTGGCGTGCACAACATCGGGCTCGTCGAACGGGTTGACACCCAGCAGCCAGCCGGCCACGGCCGTGGCGACCTCGAGGCCGACGAAGAGCTGGGCGAGCTGGTGGCGCCTGAAAGCCCAGCGCACGACCGGGACACCTTTGGCGACAAGCCGATCGAGGGCGGCGTCCAGTGCGCCCGTGTCCTCGTCGGAGAACCGCGGGGAAATCACGAGCGTGTGCGGCCAGGACGGCATGTCGGCAGGGTCGGGGACGATCACCGGAAGGATGCCGTGGCCTTCCTTCCCGGTCGATTCGGCGACGAGCTGCTCGGCCCACATCCCGAACGGCTGGAGCGCCGGGGAGGCGCACCAGGCGAGCTTGCCCCAGCCACCGCTGCACGCGCCTGCCATGAGCGTGCCAAGCCGCACCGCCGGATGGTCGAGGCCGAGGCTGGCGACAGGGCGGGCACCTTCAGTCAGCAATTCGTCGGCATCGAGGCCGAGCCAGAGCGCCGGTAGCAGCCCGACCGCGCAGAGGGTCGAGAAGCGGCCACCCACGTCGATGGGGTGGGGGATGACGGCCCGGAACCCCTCCTGGGCTGCCTGGCGAGCCAGGGCCGTGGCCGGTTCCGTGAGCGCCAGCAGACGGCGGCCGGCGGCTTCGCCCAGGCGGCCGCGCAGGCGCTCCGCCAGGATCGCCTGCAGTGCCGCCGTCTCGGCCGTCGTACCGGACTTCGAGACAGCCAGCACGGCGGAGCGGTCCGGCTCGAACCCTTCCACGAGAGCTGCGGCCCGGTCCGCGTCGGTGGTGTCGGCCACCACCAGGCGGCGCCCTGACGGGTTTCCGGCGACCAGGCGAAGGACCTCGGGTCCCAGGGACGACCCGCCCATCCCGAGCAGGTAGAGCGTGTCGACGCCATCGGCGACGAGGTCCGCGACGAGGCGCCGCAGCGCGGGCAGCCCGGCGTGACTGCGGTCAGGGAGGTCCAGCCACCCCAGCCGCTTGCTCACGCTCGCGGCGTGGCGCTCGCCCCAGAGGGCGCTATCGCGAGCCTCGAGGCGTTCGACGAAGCGTGCATCGCGCAACCGCTGGCGCGCCGCCAGGTCAGCCAGGCCGACCGACGGTGGGAGGGCCACCGAGAGCGGAGCGACCCGGCGCGCGGCCAATGCCGCCTGGACGCGCCCGGCGATCGCCTCGGGAGTGAAGCCGAAGAACCGCGCCAGCTCGTCGGCCGGGGCTGATTCACCGAATCGCGACAGGACGATCATCTCTCCGTCCCCGATCCACCGGTGCCACCCCTGGCCGCGCCCGAGCTCGACGGCCACCCGCAGGGCGGAATCCGGTCCCAGAATCGTGCGCCAGTACGCCTGGTCCTGGCGGGCGAGCAGCTCCAGTGACGGCGCCGACACGACGCGGGTCGGGACGCCGGCACCTTCCAGCAGCTCGCGGGCGGCGAGGGACGTGCTGACCTCGGAGCCGGTCGCCACCAACACCGCCTCGGGCTCGCCGGTGGAAGCCTCGGCGCGCACGAAGGCGCCGCGCGCCACGTCGCCGGGGGCCGGAGCGGGCAGAATCGGGAGCTTCTGGCGGGACAACAGCAGGGCCGTCGGGCCGTCCTGGCGAAGCAGGGCGATCCGCCAGCTCTCGGCGGATTCCCTGGCGTCGGCTGGACGCAGCGTGACGAGGCCGGGCACGATGCGCAGTGAGACGATGTGCTCAACTGGCTGGTGGGTGGGGCCGTCCTCGCCCAGCATCACCGAGTCGTGGGTGAAGACGTAGGTCACAGGGAGCTTCATGAGCGCCGCCAGCCTGAGGGCCGGGCGCAGGTAGTCGGCGAAGGTCAGGAACGTGGCCACGAACGGCCGGACACCGCCGTGCAGGGCCATGCCGTTGGCCATTGAAGCCATGGCGTGCTCGCGGATCCCGAAGTGCAGGTTGCGGCCGCCCCAGGCGCCGGCGGCAACGTCTCCTTCGCCGGCCATGGCCGTGTTGTTGGAAGGGGCGAGGTCGGCCGAGCCGCCCAGCAGCTCGGGCAGCTTCGCAGCGATGGTGTTGAGAACTTTCCCGGATGCCTCCCTGGTGGCCAGTGGCTTGCCGTCGTCGAAGGTAGGCATCGCGACGTCCCAGCCCTCGGGCAGCTCGCCGCGCAGGCGCCGCTCCAGCTCGGCGGCGAGCTCGGGATGGGCCTCGCGGTACCGGCCGAGGAGCTCCTCCCATGCTTGCCGGGCAACCGCTCCGGCCTGGCCGGCTGGACGGAAGGCGGCGCGGACTCCTTCGGGGATCACGAAGGGCTCGGCAGCCCAGCCCAGATTGTGGCGCGTCGCCGCCCACGCCTCGGGGCCAAGGGGCGAACCATGCACCCCGGCGGTATCCTGCTTGGGGCTGCCGTAGCCGATGTGGGTCCTGACACGCACCAGGGTCGGCGCGTCCTCGCGGCTGGCCGCCTGGCCGAGCGCCCCCGCCAGCGCCGCCAGGTCATTGCCGTCGTCGACGTGCAGCGTGCGCCAACCGTAGGCTGCGAAGCGCGGCTCAACGTGCTCCGAGAACGCGAGGTCGGTGGAGCCCTCGATGGTGATGTGGTTGTCGTCGTAGACTGCGACGAGCCGGCCGAGCCCGAGGTGTCCGGCGAGGGACGCCGCCTCGTGGGAGATCCCCTCCATGAGGTCACCGTCCGAGACGATCGCCCAGGTGCGGTGGCTCACGACCTCGAAGCCGGGGCGGTTGAAGCGCTGCGCGAGGTGCCGTTCGGCCAGCGCCATGCCCACGGCATTGGCAAGCCCCTGCCCGAGCGGCCCAGTGGTTGTCTCCACTCCAGGGATGAGGCCATGCTCGGGGTGACCAGGGGTCCGGGAGCCGAGCTGCCGGAAGCGGCGCAGCTCGTCCATGGGTAAGTCGTACCCGAACAGGTGCAGGAGGGCGTACAGAAGCGCCGAGCCGTGACCGGCTGACAGCACGAAACGATCGCGGTCCGCCCACGCCGGATGCGCCGGGTCGAAGCGCAGGAAGTGGCGCCAGAGCGCGTACGCCATTGGCGCGGCGCCCAGCGGAAGCCCCGGATGCCCGGAACGTGCCTGCTCCACCTGATCGATGGAGAGCACGCGCAGGGCGGTGACAGCTAACTGGTCGGACGGGCCGAGAGCATGCATACGGACCTCCAGAACGGCACCGGATTGTGGCCCAGCCGGTGGCAGGCGGCAAGTCCGTGCGCTTTGCTACAATTCGCACTCCGCCGCAGGAACGGCGTGAAAAGGGAGCGGAACATGAAGCGTTATGCAACGTTGCTGGTAGTCGTGGGGTTGGCGCTGACCGGTGTGCAGCTCTACGCCCAGGAGGCCCCGAAGCTGACCATGGCCGTGATCGACGTGCAGGTTCTCGTGCAGGAGTCGGCGGCCGGCAAGGAGGCCATGGGGCGCCTGGCCAAGATGCAGAACGACAAGGTAACGGAGCGCAAGAAGCTCTCCGACGAGTTCGACGGGCTGCAGAAGCAGCTTGCGACGCAGGGCAGCACGCTCTCCGAGGCCAAGCTTGCCGAGCTCCGCAAATCCATTGAGGACAAGGAGATCGTCATCCGTCGCTTCGACGACGACGCGCAACAGGAGCTGGAGAAGGCCAAGACCACAGAGCTCGGAAACCTCGAGAAGCAGATCATGCCCATCATCCAGGAGCTCGGCCGCGAGATGAAGCTACAGATGGTCTTCAACAAGTTCCAGTCCGGGCTGGTGTACGCCGACGAGACCGTGGACATCACCGACCAGGTGCTGCGCCGTTTCAACACCAAGGTCACCACGACCGGCGGCACCGGTAAGTGAGCGCGCGGCGCGCGCCCAACCCGGGTCCGGCGGAGGAGCGCTTCCCCCGCCAGGATGGGGGACGTGGAGCATGGCAGTCGTGACTCTTGCGGAGCTCGCCGAGCGGCTCGGCGGCGCGGTCATCGGTGAGGGGGACCTGGACATCCGTGGCGTGCGCCCGCTGGGCGATGCCGGCCCCGAGCACCTTTCCTTCTACCACAACCGGCGCTACCTGCAGGCCGCCCGGGAGTCCCGGGCCGGGGCGCTGCTGGTGGCTTCGCCGGAGGGCTTCCTCGGACGGAACCTACTCGTCGTCAAGGAGCCCTACGCCGCGCTCGCCGAGGTCCTCGGGCTCTTCCACCCGGTCGAGCACCCGCCGGCCGGTGTCCATCCGACCGCAGTCGTCGCGGCCGGTGCGAGCGTCGCCGGCGGCGCCAGTGTCGGGCCCCACGCCGTGGTCGGTGCCCGCTCGCTCATCGGAGAGCGGGCGGTCGTCGGCGCCGGCTGTGTGGTTGGTGACGACTGCACGATCGGGGCCGACACCTGGCTGCACCCGCACGTCGTCGTCGAGACCCGGTGCAGGGTCGGAGCCCGCTGCATCCTGCACGCGGGGGTCGTGATCGGCTCTGACGGCTTCGGGTTCGCCACGGTCAAGGGCGAGCACCGGAAGGTGCCGCAGGTCGGCGTCGTCGTGGTTGAAGACGACGTCGAGCTGGGCGCCAACGTGTGCATCGACCGTGCCACCCTGGGCGAGACGCGCATCGGTCGCGGTTCCAAGGTCGACAACCTGGTCCAGATCGCCCACAACGTGCAGGTGGGGGAGCACTGCCTGCTGGTGGCCCAGGCGGGTATCTCCGGGTCCACCGAGCTTGGCCACCATGTGGTGATGGCCGGACAGAGCGGTGCCGTCGGACACATCCACCTGGGCGAGCGCACCGTCGTGACGGCCAAGACCGGCGTCACCGAGGACACCGCCCCGGGCTCGATGGTCTCTGGGTTCCCGTCGCGGCCCCATCGCGAGTGGCTGAAGGCCATGGCGTATCTCTACCAGCTCGAGGACCTCAAGCGGCTCGTCCACGAGCTGGAGCAGGCGTTGGCCGCGAGGAGCAAGTCATGATCGACATTCTGGGTATTCTGGATGTCCTGCCGCACCGCTATCCGTTCCTGCTCGTGGATCGCATCCTGGAGATGGACGGCGAGAGGGTGCTGGGCCTCAAGAACGTGACGTTCAACGAGCCGCACTTCACTGGGCACTTCCCCGGGGCACCCGTCATGCCGGGCGTTCTGATCGTCGAGGCCATGGCCCAGGCCGGCGCCGTCATGATGCTCTCCGGCGTGCCCGACCGGCACTCCAAGCTGGTTTACTTCACCGGCATCGACAAGTGCCGCTTTCGCCGTCCAGTCGTTCCAGGCGACCAGCTTTTGCTGGAGGTGCGCCTGGTCAGGCGGCGCTCCAGGTTCGCGGTCATGCACGGCATTGCCCGGGTAGGCGGGGAAGTTGCCGCCGAGGCCGAGCTGTCCTCGGCAATGGTCGACCGGCCCCAGGGAGGCGGGTGATGCTGCACGTTCACCCCACGGCCATCGTCGACCCGAAGGCCGAGCTCGGAGAGTACGTGGAGATCGGCCCGTACTCCATCGTCGAGGCCGACGTGAAGCTGGGCGCCGGGTGCCAGGTCGGCCCGTTCTGCCGTTTCCAGGGGCCCACCACAATCGGCACTGGCAACCGCTTCATGTCGCACTGCTCGATCGGCGTGCAGCCCCAGGACCTCAAGTTCAAGGGCGACCCGACCCGCCTGGAGATCGGTGACAACAACTTCTTCCGCGAGTTCGTGACGCTCCACCGGGGCACGCCGGGAGGCGGCGGGATCACACGCATCGGCAGCCAGGGCCTGTACATGGTGGGCTCGCATGTTGCCCACGACTGCCAGGTTGGGGACCACGTCATCTTCGCCAACAACGGCACGCTCGCCGGGCATGTGCACGTCGGCGCCTTCGCGACGATCGGCGCCCTCTCCGCCGTGCACCAGTTCTGCTCCGTGGGGGAGTACGCCTTCCTCGGCGGCGGTACCATTGCCACCAAGGACTGCCTGCCGTTCATGAAGGTGGTTGGCAGCCGGCCGGCACGCTGCTTCGGGCCAAACAGCATCGGCCTCGAGCGCAAGGGCTTCTCCGAGGAGCGGCGGGAGGCGATCAAGAAGGCGTGGCGCTTCCTCCACAGCCCCAGGCTCATGACCAAGGAAGCGATCGCCCACATCGAGGCCGAGCTCGCCGACGCTCCCGACGCGATGCGCCTGGTCGAGTTCATGCGCGCCTCCGAGCGTGGGGTGATCCTCGGCGGGGGATAGGACCCCATCCACACTCCTGGACTCAAGTCTTCAGGCTCAAGCTCCGCCGCCTGCCCGGGGGGTCCGGATCCCGTTCTCGAAGGTGACCTCCGCCCCGGTCCGTATCATCGCGCAGGGAGCGGAAGGGCGTCGGCTCAGCCCAGCTTACACGCACCTGCTCTGCTCTGCAGTCGAGGGCCAAGACGCCCCGGTTGAGCTGCCAGCTGAGCTTCCAGCTCCTCGCGTGACATCAGGTCCCCACCACGCCACGACTCCGAGCCGAGCCGTGGCCACTGCCGCTTGCCTGGTGTACCGCCCCTTGTAGTAGCGGTGGTTGCGCAGTAGTATCACAAACGAGCTGGACCACGCGCGTGAGCGATTACAGATACTGCTATTACATGACCTACCGCGACCGGGCATACACTTTGTCTGGCGGCCAAGTATTCCGCCGGAAGTGCGACCTGGTCGCAGACCAAAGGAGGAGGCACATGCAAATGTCCAAAGTCCTTCCAGTTGTTCTACTGGTTGCACTTGTCGGCTTTGCAGCAAGGCTTGCGTCTCGAACTGGAAATTGGACAACATGCGCAATTC
>DAONEV010000175.1:0-8648 GCA_035403265.1 Thermoanaerobaculaceae bacterium
ATGTGCTGACCGGCCCACTCCGACAGTGGCATGAGCCAGTAGATCGGAAGGTTGGGGTCAGCCTCTCGGACCGCCGCACGTAGCGACGAGGCCAATGCCGAGGGGTTGGCGGTGCCGCGTACCGCCAGGCTCGCGAATCGCACCGGCTTCTGAGCGAGGGGGATGTAGGCGACCGGGGAGAGCGGCTGGTCCGCGTTGCCCTGCTGAATGTTCGAGACCACGCCCACGATGGTGCGCACGGTTGTCTCGTTCTGCGCGACGAGCTGCAGGCGGGTCCCGATCACCGAGCTGGCGCCACCGAGGCGCTCGGCCAGAATGGCGTTGATGACCACCACTGGCGTGCTTTCCGGAGTGTCGCCACCGGTGATCACGCGCCCCGTCAGGACCTTCGTCTCGAGCAGCTCGAAGTAGCCGGGTGACACGGCGACGAAGTGCATCCGCGGTGGCCGCCGGCCTGCCTCGACGCGCTCGCCTTCCTTGAGGTATCCGAGCCACGACGAGTTGCTTCCGGGGAGACTCGTGGTCACGGCGGCGCCGGTGACCCCGGGCAGCCCCGCGAGCCGTTCACCCAGCCTGGCGAAGAACCTTACGCAGTCGGCGTCCGACGGGTAGTCGGCGGGGAAGAGGCCGACGCGCCCGGCGAGCACGCCCTCGGTGCGGGCGCCGAAGTCGGTTCTGACGACGTTGTAGGCCGTGCGTGCCATCAGGCCGGCGGAGACCACAACCACACTCGCCAGCGCCACCTCGACGCCCACCAGTGCGCGGCTCATGCGGCCGAGCGAGGCGCCGACGGTACCTCGGCCACCGATGCGCAGACCCTCGGCGGGATCGCGCCGGCCGAGGCGCATCGCCGGCAGGAAACCGGCGAGGAAGGTGCACGCGAGCGCCGCACCGCCGGCGAAGACAAGGCTGCGCCAGTCGGAATCGAAGTGGACCCAGAACGGCTGGCGCGTGAGGTCGGCGGCGCGCAGGGTGGCCGCGATCCATTCCATCGCGAGGCGCGATAGCCCGTACGCGGCGGTGGTTGCGGCCACGCTGACCAGCAGGCACTCCACGAAGACCGGTGCCACAAGGTGGAAGGTCGAGGCGCCCAGAGCCGAGCGCACCGCCAGCTCGCGCGACCGCGAGGCGAGCCGCGCGACGATGAGGTTGGCGACGTTGGCGCAGGCGATGAGGAGCACCAGCAGGGTGCAAACGAACATGGTGCCGACCATGGCGCGGGTCGAAGGCTCGACGAAGTACTCCATGTAGTGCTGCACGACGGGAACGCGGCCCGCCTCGATACTCGGGTCGAGGCCGGCCACTGTCTTGGAGATCGTGGCCAGCTCGGCCTGGACGGCGGCCGGAGAGGTCTTCTCGCCGAGGCGTCCGACGACCGTGACCTCGCGATCGAGGTCTGCAGCCGACGCAGGGTCGATCTGCAGCGACGTCCAGGCATCCTCGTCCACCGGCAGTCGAAACCCCTCCGGCATGACTCCCACGACGGTGGCAGCTTGGCCGTTGACACGCACGGTGCGGCCGAGCACGGCCGGGTCGTGGCCGAAGCTGCGCTCCCAGGTGCCGCGGCCGAGCACGAGCGCCGGCGTCGCTCCGAGCCGGCAGTCCTCGGGCCGGATGCCGCGGCCGAGCGCCGGCTCGACCCCCAGCGTCTCGAAGAATCCGTCGGTCACGAATGCGCCAGCCAGGCGCTCGGGACGCTCGATGCCGCCCAAGTTGAGTGTCCCCGTGTAGAAGCCGGCGATCGCGGTAAGACTGTGCTGGCCCGCCCGCCAGGCCAGCAGCTCGCGCGCCTGGACGGACACCTCGATGTCCTGGGCCGGAATCGCCACCGTCGCGAGCACCACCTGCTGCGGGTGCGGAACCGGAAGCGGGCGAAGCAGATAGGCGTTGAGTCCCTCGAACATGACAATGGCAATGGCGAGCCCCACCGTGAGCACGGCGGTGAGTGCCAGTGTGTGCCCGGGGTGGCGCAGGAGCCTGAGCAGGGCGGCCGGGATCTCGCGGGTGATGCGGCGCATGGAAGCCTCCCCGGTTGGTCTCGCGTCAGGACGCGGAACCGACGTTGCTCTCGTCGACGATGCGGCCGTCGAACAGGTGTACGGTGCGCCGAGCGTGGTCGGCGAAGCGTGGGTCGTGGGTGACCATGCAGATCGTTGCGCCGTCCTTGTGCAGCCCGTCGAGGAGCTGCATGACCGCCTCACCGTTGCGGGAGTCAAGGTTGCCGGTGGGCTCGTCGGCGAGCAGGATGAGCGGCTTGCCGACCAGTGCCCGTGCCACGGCGACGCGCTGCTGCTGGCCGCCCGAGAGCTGCGCGGGATAGTGGTTGATGCGGTGCTCCATCCCCACCTTCTCGAGCGCCTCACGTACCCACTCGCGGCGCTGCCGCGGCTCCATTTCGCGGTACACGAGCGGCAGCTCGACGTTCTCGAACACCGTGAGGTCGCCGATCAGGTTGAAGTTCTGGAAGACGAATCCGATCGCACGGTTCCGCATGCGTGCCCGGTCGCGCGCGGTGATCGACTCGACGGGCGTGTCACCGAGCACGTACTGGCCCGAGGTTGGCGTGTCGAGCAGCCCCATGATCGAGAGCAGCGTCGACTTGCCGCACCCCGATGGTCCGGCGATGGAGAGATACTCGCCGCGCCCGATCTGGAGGTGCACGTCCGAAAGGGCGTGGGTCTCCACCTCGTCGGTGACGAAGACCTTGCCCATGCCGGTCATGCCGATCAGTGTTTCGTGGTTGCTGCTCATCGGTATCCTCCTCGGAGTCGTCCGTGCCCTGTCATGGTCGATGCCTTCAGTTCAGCCTGATGCGCTCGACGTCGTCCCAGCGTGAGGTGTCAGAGAGCACCACCTCGTCGCCAGGCTTGAGCCCGTCGAGCACCTCGATGGTGTTGACCGAGCTGCGCCCCAGCTTGACCTGTACGCGGCTCGCGTGCCTGCCGTCCTTCTCGATCCGGAACAGCCCCACCTTCTCGTGCTCCTGGCCGAACGCCGGGCGTCCGACGTAGACCACGTCCGTGAGGTGCTCGATCTCGATCGTGCCGTCCACGTTCATGTCTGGGCGGGCGCCACGCGGCAGCTCGCCGGCCAGGCTCACGTCCACCGTCACGGTGCCCTCGCGGACCGCGGGGTCGATGCGGCTCACCTTGCCTGGAACGATCCCGTTGCGAGTGTCGACGGCGACCGGCAGCCCCATCGCGACGTCGCGGGCCTGGGTCGCCGGCACGCGCAGCCGAGCCATCAGGTGGGTGGGCTCGGCGACGCGCGCGAGGTTCATCCCGGGCGTGACCTGCTGGCCGATCTCGACCGTGACCTCCTGCAGCACCCCGGCCATCCCGGCCCGGACCTGCAGGGAGTCGAGCAGCCGTTGCCGCAATACCGCCATCGCCCTGCGCTGCTCCACCGCCGCCTCCTGAGCCGCTGCCTGCGCGGTGGTGGAGCGGGCGAACACCTGGAGGCGCTCCTTCTCGATCACGGTGCGGGTGGCCAGCGAGCCGGCGCGCGCCTGGGCGAGCTTGAGCTCCACTGACGACACCAGGCCGTCCTTCGCGAGCTCCTGGTTCGCCTCGGCCTGCAGGCGGGCCTGCTCGGACTCCGAGTCGATGCGAGCCACCTCAGAGCGCAGCGTCATGGTCTGAGACTCGAGCATGGCGCGGAGGTTCTCGAGCTCGGCCTGGGCGATGCGAAGTTCGCTCTGCGCCTGGGTCGCCTCCTGCTCCACGGTGGGGTTGGAGAGCACGAGGATCACACTGTCGGCCTGGACGGTCGCGCCGGGGTCGACGACTCGCCGCTCGACGCGGCCCGAGGTCTCCGCCGGCACCAGCCGCACCTCGGCCGGCACCAGGGTGCCCGAACCGCGCACCTGGCGCAGCATCTCACCCTGCTCGACCTTGCCGATCCACACCGTGGCGCGCTCGACCGTGGGCGCCGCCGGCTTGAGCCGCGCCAGCGCCGCCGTGACCATCAGCACCACCACCCCGATCACGCTGCCGACGATGATCCTGCGCTTGCGTTTCTGCTCGACCACCCCGACCCGAGGGACGTCCATTCGTTCGCCTCCAGTCGCTGCCATGCCGCTTTTGTGCCATCCCGTCGTGTGGAGGCGAAGTCATGTATCCACCTCGTGATACCCGGTGCGGCGGGAGAACGAACGGTGGACGCGGGTGTTCGGCCCCGGTGTGGCAGTGTCCGCTTCCGGACAGGCCGGAGAGTGGTCGGGCGGGGAGCTCGGTCGGTGGCTCCTCGACGCGACCTGCCGGCGTCGGCGGGGGTCCGAGCCGCGACTGGAGGATGTCGGTCCGGCAGCAGGCCGGGATGGGCGGGCCCGGTGCGTGGTGTCGGCGCCGTGGCGAGAGCGTCAGCCTGCGCGGAATGGCGGCGTTGCGCGTCAGGAAAGTCGCCTTGTGCTCGATCTCGATGTCGGCGATGAGGTGCGTGTCCCGCCGGCCGTTGCCGGCGCGAAGGCGAACTGGGTTCGGGGCTGCCGGCAAACAGGTGGCTGACGAGAATGAAGACGTCGATCACGTTCACGGCCCGGTCGAAGTTGGGATCCCCCGGGCGCGACGAGGCTCGCCGGTGGTCCGGGGTCGTCGATGCGCCCGTCGGCCCACGTCACCGCGTTGCCTCGGGGGTGACCGTGGCGCCGGTTTGCCCGTCGCAGCAGGAATCGTCGGGCCAGTGGGCGCTCGGGCTGGCTGCCGTCGGCGGATGTGGGCGGGTCTGTGAGCGGGCTCACCTTGATAGGCCTGGCCAGGTGGAGTAGATTCGATGCATTCAGGTGAGAGCGTGTTGTCTGGACCTGCGAGCTCGTGCCTGAGAGGAGTGCCAGCAATGGACGACAGGACCACCGTGATGCGACGTCTTGCAGGGATCGGCATCGTGCTCATGGGTGTTTCGGCGGCGGGCATCGCCGGGCAGTGGCGAAACATCGGGCCGGATGGGGGTCGGGTCTGGACGATGGCCTTCGCGTACAGCCAGCCGGCGGTGGTCGTGGCAGGCACGGACTTTGGGGCGTTCCGGTCGGAGGACGGGGGCGTCACCTGGATGTCCGCGGGGCTCGCCGGGTCCTTTGTGTACAGTGTCGCGGTCCACCCGGTTGATCCCAACATCATCCTCGCCGCGAGCGACAGGGCGATCTTCCGCAGCGTCGATGGCGGCGCGACGTGGGGACGAGCGACCGTCGACGTCATCATCGGTCGCGTCTTCGACATCGCCTTCGCGCCCTCGGACCCGACGGTGGTCTATGCGGCGACCGACAACGGCGTCTACTCCAGTGCCGACGGCGGGGTGACCTGGCAGGAGACCCCGGCGTTCTGCGAAGGGTACGGTCGCGGGCTCACTACCTTCGTCCTGCCCCATCCTTCGAACCCGCGCGCCCTGTACGCCAGCGGTGCCTCGGTGGGGATGTGCAAGTCCCCGGATGGCGGCGCCACGTGGACGCCCCTGCCCGGCTCCGGCGGGGCACCCTGGCCGGCCAGGCCGGTGATGGACCCAGACAACCCCGAGGTGCTCTTCGCGATCAACGAGACGGGGGTGGTCAGGAGTGAGAATGGCGGTCAGACCTGGACCCAGGCAAGCACCGGTATTCCGCTTTCTGGCTGGGGAAGCATCGCGAGCCTGGCGTGGGTGCCCTCCAACCCGCCGGCGCTGCTCGCGGTGCAATCCGACGGGCAGGTGTTCCGCTCCGTGGACCGGGGGGCGACCTGGGCCGAGATCGGCCCGACCCCGGGCGGGCTCTGGCTGTACCCGTCGCCGTCGGGTCGTCTCCTCGCGACCGGCACCGTCGAGGGGGTGCTCGCGAGCGCCGACGGCGGAGCGAGCTGGGTGCCCAGCAGTCGGGGCCTGACCAACGTCCACGTCGGGGCGATCCTGGATGCCGGTTCCGACCTGCTGGTGGGCGCAGGCGGGCTGGGGATCTTCTCGAGCCAGGACCGGGGCACGACCTGGGCGCGTGGACGCGAGGGCTTGCCCTGGCAGGGAGGCTTCGAAAAGCCCTGGTTTCTTCCCAGACAGCTTCTCCCGAGCCCCTGGCGGCCGGGCCGCACCCTGGCCGTGACGACCTTCGGGTTGTTCGAGTCGTCCGACCTCGAGCACTGGGACCCGTTGTGGCAGCGCGACTTCGTCCAGGGATTCGCCTTCCAGGGCGGCGTCGATTCGCGCGGAGTCACCATCCTGAGCCAGCGGAGCTGGCACGAGGGGTGCGGTGACCTTTTCACCGAAACAGCCCAGGGCGGCGCGTGGGCCTCGTCGTGGCCGCCCAGCCAGTGCCTGACTGGCTCTCTGAGTGGTGTCGCGGCCGATCCATCGCAGCCCCGCCGGGTATTTGTGGCGCAGGAGACCCAGGGGGTTCTGAGGAGTGATGATGGTGGTGCGACCCTGCAGAGCTGTGGGGCCATGGTCGAGCCAGGGTACGGTGTCTGGATCAACGCCATTTCCACGGGCGTCGTGGTCGGCGAGCTGTGGGCGTTCACCGAGGCCGGGATCTTCCGAAGCTCCGACGGGTGCGCAAGCTGGCGTCCACCCTCTTTGGGACTCGGCGGCGACGTGTACACCGCGCTGCGTTATCCCGGCAGGCCCGGTCTGGTCTTTGCGGGTGCGCGAGATGGCGTCCTCGTGAGCCATGATGGAGGCGACTCATGGGCGCTGCTCGCCGGGGATCGGGATGTCATCCAGGTCCAGGCGCTGGTGCTCAGCCAGGATCGCCGCACGCTGTACGCCGGGACCGCGGGCCGTGGCGTGTTCGCCCTCGACCTCGGGACGATGGCTCCCAGCGTCAGGCGACGGCTCACCAGACCGGCCGGTCCCGCCGCCGGCGCGCCCCGGGAGATCCGCCAGTCGCGATAAGGTGACCGGGGCTTGACCCCGGCCGGCGTGGCACGCGAGGACCGAATCGGGTCCGAAGTCAGTCTGCCAACCGGAGGCGACCCGGCTGACCGTGGCCTGGCGGAGGGAGAGTTGAATGACTTCGACGACGATCACGCGGCGACGGTTCGGGGTGGCCCTTGGAGCGGCCGCGGGTGCGGCGCTGCTCGAGATGCCGCTGGGGAGTCCAGGGGCCGAGGCGAGCATTCCGAGCGGTGTGCCACGCGACGTTCTGCAGCTCAACTCGAACGAGAACCCCTACGGGCCATCCCCGGCGGCGCGCGAGGCGGCGGTCCGGTCGCTCGATGTCGCCGGCCGCTACCCGGATGCCGGGGAGGACGAGCTGCGGAGCCTCATCGCCAGGACGCACGGCGTGTCACCTGACCAGATCCTGTTCGGCTGTGGATCAGGCGACATCATTCGCATGGCCGCCGCGGCGTTCCTCGGGCCCGGTCGGAAGCTGGTGACCGCGGAGCCGGCGTTCGAGGCCGTGCTCGCCTACAACCGGGTGACGCATGCCGAGGTCGTCAAGGTGCCTCTCGACGCCTCCTTCCGCCACGACCTGCCGCGCATGGCCGCCGCGTGCGATGCCGCGACCGGGCTCGTCTACGTGTGTAACCCGAACAACCCGACCGGGACCGTCGTGACGCGCGAGGAGCTGGCCGCGTTCCTGGCGCGAGTTCCCGGGTCGGCCACCGTGCTTCTTGACGAGGCCTACATTCACTTCGTCCAGGACCCCAGCGCCTCCAGCGGCCTCGACTTCCTCGCTTCCCGTCTCAACCTGGTCGTCCTGCGGACGTTCTCGAAGGTCTACGGCATGGCGGGGCTGCGCCTCGGCTATGCCGTGGCGGCGAGCGAGAAGCTCGACGCGCTGGCCCGCCACGCGTCCTTCTCGAACGTCAACTCGGCCGTCCTCGCGGCCGCCCTCACCAGCTTGGCCGACGCTCGCCGGGTGGCTGAAATGAAGCGCCGCCTCAACGACACCCGGCAATGGCTGGCGGGGCAACTGGCCGCCGACGGCCGCCGCTTCATTCCGTCCGAGGCGAACTTTCTCCTGCTGGACACGGGCCGCGATGTGGCGCCGCTGATCGCCGCATTCCAGGCTCGCCAGATCCTGGTCGGACGGAAGATCTCCTCGATGCCTTCGTGGCTGCGAGTGTCGGTTGGCACGCCGGCGGAGATGCGCCGCTTCGTGGCGGTGCTACGTGAGCTCGTCCCTGCCCCCGCCGCGGGGTGAGAGGGATGCCGGAGACTGGCGTCCGGGCGGAATACTCCGACTCGGCATCCCGGTTCTTGCGACCTGAGGTGGACCTGTCCCCCCGGCAATCCCGGTCGAGTTGATAGCCGGGAACGAAAGGAAAGGGCCATGAGGAAGCTTGCAGTTGCAGCGCTCGCAGTGATTCTCCTGGTCGGTGCCGCTGGCATCGTGACCGCGGAGGAGCAGACTCTCACCGGCAACGTCATGTGTGCCAAGTGCACGCTCAAGAAGGCCGACGCCAAGTCCTGCCAGGACGTGCTGGTCGTCAAGGGCGAGAACGCGACGAAGGAGTACTACGTCACCAAGAATGACGTTGCCACCAAGTTCGGCCATGTCTGCACGGGCGAGAAGGCCACCGTGGTGACTGGGACGGTCATGGAGAAGGACGGCAAGACCTGGATCACCCCGACCAAGATGGACGAGAAGAAGTAGTCGAGGTCCCAGGGTACCCGGTGAGCTGACGTCTTCTCGGGAGTCGCGAGAGGCCGGACCTCCGGGTGTCCAGTCTTCGAGCACAAGCCGGCGC
>DAONEV010000176.1:0-8581 GCA_035403265.1 Thermoanaerobaculaceae bacterium
GCGGAGTTCTTCGACATCATGGGGTTGCCGATCCTCCAGGGCTACGGGCTCACCGAGTCGGCCCCGATCATCGCCACCAACCTGATTGGCCGCAACCGCATCGGCTCCGTGGGCCAGGTGCTTCCCGGTGTGCAGGTGCGCATCGCCGCGGACGGCGAGATCCTCGCCCGCGGCCCCAACATCATGCAGGGATACTGGAACAAGACGGAGGCCACGGCTGAGTCCATCGACGCGGAGGGCTGGCTGCACACCGGCGACGTGGGATACCTGGACGCGGACGGGTACCTGTTCATCACCGACCGCAAGAAGGACATCATCGTCACCTCGGGTGGCAAGAACGTGGCCCCGCAACCTCTCGAGGCGCGGCTGGGCGCCACCCCGCTCATCGCCCAGGCTGTCCTGATGGGCGACACGTACCCATACCTCGTGGCCCTCATCGTGCCGAACTTCGAGACCCTGGAGGCGCACCTCGCGGCGGCCGGCGTCCGCGGCCTGGACCGCTCGGCCATGGGACAGCACCCGCTCACCCAGGCAGCGATCGGCGCTGTCCTCAAGGGCCTCAACGGCGAGCTGCCGATGCACGAGCGGATCCGGCGTTTCACCGTGCTGGCGCGGGAGTTCTCGATCGAGGAGGGCGAGCTGACGCCGACCATGAAGGTGCGCCGGCGGGCGATCGCCGAGCTCTATCACGACCAGATCGAGGCCATGTACCTCAAGACCCAGCGCGCCGGCGTCCACGAGCTGGAAGACTGAGGGGGACCCCCTCCCACCCGCCCAGGCTCAAGGCTCCAGGCTCAAGGTTCAAGGTCCACCGCCCACCCGGAGCAGGTCCACCGCCCACCTGGCCTCCAGGCTGCAGGCTCAGGTTCGCTGCCCGTCCAGGCGAGGTCCACCCCCGCCCAGGCTCAAGGTTCGGGTCGGCCTGGTCCTCGGGAGGGTGGGGGAGCTTGAACCTTGAGCCTGGAGCCTTGAGCCTACCGTCAGAGCACGTGATGCGCGTGGGCGACCTCGACGAAGGCGTCGACGGCGCGGTCCAGCTCCTCCTGGGAGTGGGCGGCTGAGATCTGGGCGCGCAGCCGGGCGTGTCCCTGTGGCACCACCGGATAGCCGAACCCCGAGACATAGACGCCGCGCTCGAGCAGGTCCTTGCCCATCGCAAGCGCCAGGGCGGTGTCGCCGACGATGACCGGCACGATGGGGTGGATGCCGTGGGGGATGCGGAAGCCGGAGCGGGTCATGCGCTGGCGGAAGTAGCGGGCGTTCTCCTGCACCCTGTGCGTGCGGGAGGGATCCTCCATGACCATCTTGAACGCCTCGATGGCGGCCCCGACCACTCCCGGCGGCAGGGAGTTGGAGAACAGGTACGGCCGCGAGCGCTGGCGCAGCATTTCGATCACCGGCTTGGGCCCGGTCACATAGCCGCCCATCGCCGAGCCCATCGCCTTCCCCAGCGTGCCGGTGTGGATCGGCACCTTGCCCCACAGCCCCAGCTCCTCGGCGGTGCCGCGACCGCGCGGACCCAACAGGCCGGTGGCGTGCGAGTCGTCGACGATCAGCACCGCCTCGTAGCGTTCGCAGATGTCGACGATGTCGGCCAGGGGCGCCAGCTCGCCCTCCATGGAGAAGACGCCGTCGGAGATCACCAGGATGAACCGGGCGCCTTCTTGCCTGGCCTGGGCGAGCTTCGCCTCGAGGTCGCCCATGTTGTTGTGCTTGTACACGTAGCGCTCGGCCTTGGAGAGTCGGATGCCGTCGATGATGGAGGCGTGGTTGAGCTCGTCGGAGACAATTGCGTCGTAGCCGCCGGTGAGAGTCGCGAACACCGCCTCGTTGGCGCTCCAGCACGAGCTGAAGAGGATCGTGTCGTCGGTCTCATAGAACTCGGAGATCAGCTTCTCGAGCTCCTTGTGGAGGACCTGCGTACCGCAGATAAAGCGCACCGAGCCCATGCCGGCGCCCCACTGCTCGATGGCGGCGATGGCGGCGCCCCGCACCCGCGGGTGGTTGGCGAGGCCGAGGTAGTTGTTGGAGGTGAGCATCACCACCGGGCGGCCGTCGACCGTCACCTCGTGGTCCTGGGGGCCTTGCAACGCCACCTCGACCTTGTAGGTGCGCGCGGCGTGCAGCTTGTCGATCTCGTTCTGCAGGTGGTTGAGGAACTCTTGCATGGTGTCTCCTTCTCGTCGCGGGCCGATCCGCCCGCGGTCAGTTCGAGGCCCGGCCCGGGTGGCCGTCCAGCAATGCCGATAGCGCCGCCGGGTCGGCAAGGGAGGCAAGCAGCGCGTCGGGCCCGAGGCTGGCGAGCACCTCAGCGGGGGTGCCGCCACTCGCCACGGCCACGGCGCGGGCGCCGCCGGCGCGGGCGCAGCGGACGTCGGCCTCGGCGTCGCCGACCACGACTGTGAGTGGCCCTTCGAACGGCTCGCCCCAACGCGCCGCCGCCCGGGCCCGGGCGACCGGCACCAGGAGGTTCCGGTCCTCCCCGTCCGAGCCGAACGCGCCCATTCCGAAGTACCGAGCCAGCCCGGCCCGCTCGACCTTGAGGGCGGCGCCGGGCTGCACGTTGCCGGTGAGCAACCCGACGCACGCGCCGGGGCACGCCGTGAGTGCCTCGAGGACCTCGCGTACCCCTGGCAGCACGGTCACGTGCTCGGGTCGGAGCGCCGCGTCGAGGCGCGACAGATAGGCGTCCAACACCTCGGGGAGCCGCGGTACGACGCATTCGCGCGGCCATCCGCAGAGCGCCATGAGCTCGAAGACGATCTGGGGGTCTGTCTTGCCGGAGAGGCGATAGCGCTCCATCGGCGCGATGACGCCGAAGACCTCTGTGATGGCCGCCGCCAACGCCCGCCCAGCCCGTCCCTGGGTGCTGATCAGCGTCCCGTCCACGTCGAAGAGGATGAGCCGTCGCGCTCCGTCCTGCATCCGGGGAGTGTAGCATTTCTTTTGGTGCCAGGTCCGTCACTCTTGACACTCTTATCCTTTCCCACTAGGGTTGGGGCCAAGGAGGCGCCATGCCGAGACGGAAGCGGGTGCTCGTGGAGGGAGCGAGCTACCACGTGTATGCGCGAGTGACGCGGCGGGAAGGGATTTTCACCCAACCGGAAGAGGCCGATGCCTGGCTCACCGCGGTCCGCGAGGTGAAACAGCGGGACGGCTTCGCCGTCCTGGCCTGGTGCCTGATGTCGAACCACTTCCATCTCGTCCTGCGTACCGGTTCGGTGCCGCTCTGGCGCTCGATGCGAAGCATGCAGGGGCGGTTCGCGATGGGGTTCAACCGGCGCCACGGACTTGTCGGTCCGGTGTGGCAATCGCGGTACAAGGCCAGGCTCGTCGAGGACGATCGCGGTTTCCGCCGGCTCGTCGCCTACGTCCACCTCAACCCCGTGGCCGCCGGGATCGTGGCGCGACCGGAAGACTACCCCTGCAGTGGGCACCGCGAGGTCCTCGGGCGGGCGCCGGCGACGCTCGGCGATCCCGATGAGCTGTTGCGGTGGTTCGGCAAGACACGGCAGGTCGCGCGGCGGGCCTACCGCGAGACGGTCCGGGTGGTGGCCGCGGCGCTCGAGGCGCAGGGAGCCACGGATGGATGGCTCGATCCTCCGGCGGACGACGGTGCGCCATTCGGCCCCTCGCGGGTGCCAGGTCCGGACGCTGCTGGCCGAGGCCCGGCTCGGGACCGCCGACCTCGGGACGCCGCGACCTTCGTACACGAGGCGGCCGAGGTCCTCGGTCTCAGCCTGGAGGTGATCTCGGGCCGACAGCAGTCAGCCACCGTGGTGCGGGTGCGCGAGGCGATCTGTCTGGTCGGGACCGAGCGATACGGCCTGCGGCTGAAGGCCGTCGCCCGAGCACTGGGCAAGAGCGCCGAGAGCGCCACTCGCTGGGTCGTGCACGCCTCGGCCAGGCGTCACACCGATCCGGACTTCGCCGCTCTGCTGGAACGGCTCGATGCCACCCTCGCCTGGCCTGCGCTTCACCCCACCGCAACCCAAGAGCGTCAAGAGTGACGGATCTGGCACCCATCCCTCCCCCCTCTACTTCCTCCTCAAGAAACGCATCGCGAGGAGCAGTCGCCTGACGAGGGGACCTCCTTGAACGAAATTGTGAGCCCATCGGGGTTCGCTTACGCCAGACCAGGATCTCGTATATGAGTATGGGGTGCCTGGCCCGACCCAGCAGGAGGATCGAGGAAAGGACGTGGTTGAATGCTTGGGAAGCGGCACCTCGAAGCCAAGGTTGCATTCTGGGCGCTCGTCGTGACGGCAGCCTCCTTTCTCTTGGTGGCCGTTGTCGGTGCTGTCGGGGTCAATCTCGAGTCGATTGGCCGCGACAACTTCGTTGCTGGCTTGATAGTAGCGGTGGTGGCCAGTTGGATTTTGACCGTCTGGGCGTTCATTGCCGCATGTCGAACTGAGTCGTTCTCTGTGGGCGATAGAAGGCTGTGGATTGTCCTGATTCTTCTGACCGGCCCATTTGCGGCAACCGTAGTACTGTTCCGAAGACTCCATGGGCGTGTTGTTCCCCGCGAGGAAGCCAATCCTGCGTAGGTTCGGGTGCCTCCAGGTCCGCCACTCTTGGCATTCTTAGATAAATGACTGAACCCTCAAGCGCATGGCGAGCAAGACCTACCCCGGCTCGACCGCTGCCACGTAGACCTACCAGGGCCAGGCGCTGGGCAGCGTCGTCGACACCACCACCTCGCCGAGCGAGACCCACATCTTCACGTACGACCCCTCGTACCGCCCGCGCAGCGTCACCCAGGACACCCGCGGCACCCTCAACGGCCAGCGCCTGCAGTCGGACGGACAAGGCGCATACACCTGCGACGCAAACGGCAACACGGCGACCCACACCGGCGTCACCTTCGGCTGGAGCCCGGACGACCGCATGGCCTCGATCGCGGGCGGGGTGACGGCGAGCTACACCTACGACTACCAGGGCCGGCGCACGAGCAAGACCACCGGCGGGACGACCACGAGCTACCTGTACGAGGGGCTGAACCTGGTCCGGACCGGCGGCGCGAGCCAGGCGGACTACCTGTTTGGCCCGGGGATCGACGAGCCGCTGGCGATTCACCGAAACGAGAGCATCTCCTACTACTCGGTGGACGGTCTCGGCTCGGCCGTTCTCCTCAACGACCCCACTGGCACCGTGCAGAACGCGTACCATCTACGATGCGTGGGGCGAGGTCAAGGGCCAGAGCGGCACCCTGGCGAACGACTTCGGGTACACGGCGCGGGAGTTTGGCGAGGCGGGGATGTGGTACTACCGAACACGGTACTACCAGGCGGGAATTGGGAGGTTCGGGAGTGAGGATCCGCTGAGGTTCGAGGCCGAGCCCAGTCTCCATTTATACGTGGGGGCAAACCCGACGAGCTTCACCGACCCCCTCGGGTACGCATCCCTCGGCGGAGGTGGCAGGGAGGTTCCGGGTTCTGGGACGGGTCGACTCAACTGCATGGCTTGGGCGCTTGGAATCACGGATGATTGGGTCTCGCCGGGCCGTGGTGGGATCAAGCCGGACTATCCTCCCAACAAGATCCCTGACTACTACTTTGGTTGTACTTCTGTCGGCTGTGACAAAGAGTGCGAATACGAATGCCACAAGGTGATGATCCTTGAGGATACTCGCGACCCCCGCAAGTGGCATGTCATGAGAAATGAATACGGTGCCTCATGGTCAAGCAAGAATGGCGGATTGGGTCGATTCGTTGATATCCCAGATCCCGACAGGTTCTATGACTTCTGGTACAAGCCAAATGGTCCGGTCGTGAAGACGTGCTTCTGTTGTCCGAACTCATGACCGAGTCCCAAGGTGATCGGGGGCAGAATGGTGACAGTGCTCATTGCCTTGCTGGCTGCAATCTCCGGACAGGGGGGCGTGTCTGTTGGTGGCGGCCAGGAAGCGCCGCCACCTCCACGCGATATGGAACAGCTCATCGTCGAACTTGGATCCCACGACCAACTGGTCGCTTTCAATGCCTACATGGCGCTCTGGCGGCTTGGCCCCACCGCTATCCCGCCGCTCCTGAAAGTGGCGAGGGATCCAAGGGAATCGACACTACAGATCCCAACCCATCCCCTCTTGAACGGCTCAATCGCCGTGAAGGGCTCCGAGGACAGGGATGCCTGTCAATCTCGCGGTTTGGTGGCATTGTATCTCATTGAGGCCATTCGCGTGAACTCGTTGATTCACTGTGAGAGTCCTTCTTTCCAGTATTCTGACGACAGCGCGATACCACCGGATCTGCGACAAGTGCACGACCAGATACGTGCGGCGCAGGACTACGAAACCTGGTGGAGCAAGTGGGGTAACCGGGGTGAGATGCAAAGTAACAAGGTCATCGCACCATGGGTCGGCGCCCTATGGGTATTCCCCGAGGAGGATGGGTTCAACGAGCAGCTTGAGCGCGTCTTGCTTGGCGAGGCAGAACGCCAAGCGCGAAGCGGTCGATGCGGCAAGGGGAAGTGACCAGAGCGGATCGGTCCGGCACTCTTGACACTCTTGTGATCTTGGTGTCAGGTCCCCCACTCTTGAAATCCTTGTCTTTCAATCCTCAGATCCGGCGGGCACCCGAGTTGTTCAGATAGGACAGGATGCAGTGACAGGAGGCTCAGCGATGCCAGAAAGTAGCAAGAGAGAATACCTGCAACGCGATGAGTTGGGTCGGCTCATCAGGATCCTGGCGCTGGACGATGAGGGAATCGAGTACCGGTCTCAGGCCTTGGTGCCTTGGGCTGATCTTGTGGCGTTCCGTGCGTTCCCAGATCTTTTCCTCGACAAGACGCATGCGGGTCTCGGTGTTCCTTTCCCCCGGGTGGTGCTGTATCTAGCTAGTGGACGCGCCCTCTTCGTCCGTGGTTCCGGTCTCCGCACCCGAGACTCTGCTCACGAAATCCGCCCCTTCGAAAGGGTCCCTCCCGAGTTCAAGGATCTCGTAGACGACCTGGATCGGCGTGGCATTCCTCGCTGGAGTGGTCCGCGCGAAGAGACCGTCATTCTTGGAACTGGCGCGGCCTTCTTGGCAGCCGCCACCGCCGGAGGGTTCGGCGCGCTGGCATTCTTGCAAGCGATCGAGAGCTACTCCGAGGTCGTACTAGTGGGAGGGATTCTCGCAGGTATGTGCGGAATCGGCGTGGGGTTTGGACTCGCCTGTCTGGCTCGGCGGAGATACCTCAGGCGTTGCTACCCGAATCCTCCTGGTTTGACTGTCAGGTCCGCCACTTTTGACATTCTTGAATAAGCGGTTGAATTATCAAGCACCGTACCTCCAAGACCTACCCCGGCTCCACCGTCGTCACCTACACCTACCAGATTGCGTGTCGGGTAGACCGAGGAGGTTGCCCTCCCTGGCCCCCGTCGCGGCAGGGACGCCGGTTACCCGGCGCCTCCCGCACAGATCTCAGCGTGCGGGACTACCGCACTGAGCTCTTGCCGCGGGTTGTGACGCTTTGAGTGCCAGGTCCGCCACCCTTGAGACTCTTGCATAAGTAATTGAATCCACAAGCGCGTGGCGAGCAGGACCTACCCCGGCTCGACGGCCGTCACGTATACCTGCCAGGGCCAGGCGCTGGGCAGCGTCCTCGACACCGCCACCTCCCCGAGCGAGACCCACACCTTCACCAATGACCCCTTGTACCACGTGGCCACCGACACCCAGGGCGGCCGGGGCATACTGTCCACCACCTACACCCTCGGCGACCGGCCCGAGACCCTCGCAGTGACCGGCGGCCCCACCACGAGCACCACCTACTACCCCGACGGCTCCCTCGACAATATTGCGTGGAGCCCGGTCACCGGCGACTTCAAGTACGAGTACGCCCTCACCGGCCTGGTCCAGACCATCACCTTCCCGAACGACCAGACCTCCAGCTTCACCACCGACGACCAGGGACGCCTCACCACCCTCGTCAACCAGCACCCGATGGCCGGCACTCTCGCGTCGTTCACCCACGGCCACGGCACAGACTCCAACACAGGCAACCCGACCCGGCTCGGCCAGCGCACCCGGCTCACGTCCTGGGCTCCACGTGGACACGTGTCGGCGCGGTTGATGCGCACGCCTGGCATGAGGTCAAGGACGATCCGGTTTCGACGGCTGTGTCAAATGAGGTGGATGCGGTAGCCAAGCGGTTCCGCACCGTTTCCGCGAACCTCGTCCGCGATCTCACTGACCCCGACGCGGGGCGTGACGAGATCCAGGCCGCGGTGATGGCCCATCCACCCCGATTCATCATCCACGACGGGCAGACGGCCTGGCTCGACGAGGTTGGCCTCCGAGGCTGGTTCGAGGCTGCCTGTGCGCCGGCCGACGTGCCGCGCTGGCTCGAACGGAAGCCCCCGCTGTCGCGGGCTCGGGACGCGGACGTGGTGCGGCTGTCAGGAGGTCGGGGAGGCGCGCGAAATTGACATCCTGCCGGTGCTTCCCGTAGCATCACGCGGAGCGGAGGCTGGGTGCTAACCGGTTACAACACCGAGGTCGAGTCCGAAGGCGTGGTCTATCACGTCCAGACGGAGGACCGCGGCGCCGGCAACCCGCTCATCGAGTCGCTGGTCTACGTGCGGGGCGAGATCCTC
>DAONEV010000177.1:0-8549 GCA_035403265.1 Thermoanaerobaculaceae bacterium
CGATGGCCGCCGGGCTGACCTGGGACCAGAAGCCGGTGAACCAGATGGCGGGGCTCTCGTGGTAGGCGGCTGTCGTGGCGACCAGCCAGCGCTCGACGGCCGAGAGGTAATGGCGGAGCTCGTCGAGGGCGCCGGCCCTGCCTTCGAGAGCGGGCGGCAGGAGCTTCCGCATGGAGGTGCGGAACCCCGGGATCGCCACGGCCTCCGTGACGTTCCCGCGCGTCGTCAGATTGTGGGCCGTGGCCGCGATAAAGCGCTCGGCCGAGAGTGCGAACTCGACCACGGCCCTGGCGGCGGCCAGCCCCGGCTCGGGAGGCGCACCCTTGGCCTCGCCGAGGAGCCGCGACCAGGCCAACGGGCCGGAGGCGACTGGCTCCGGTGCAGCGGGGGTCGCCGTCGCACCTTCCAGCTCGGCGACGCGTCGGCGCAAGGCGGTCAGCTCGGTCAGGTCGACCTTGGCGCCTGGCATCACTGGGAAGAACCGGCGCAACTGATCCAGGAACCGGCGCCGGTTCACGGGCGTCAGGCGGCTGACCTCCTCGACGAGGTACTGGCGCATGGCCCTGGACCGTTCCTCGGGCTCGGCGAGATGGTAGACCGCGCCCATCCCCTCCAATGCCTGGGCCATTTCGCGGGCGCGCGTGTCCATCGCCAGGTCGCCGCTGGAGAACGGCACCTTCATCATGACCGAGTCCTCGACCGCTCCCGCCGGCGGTGGCGTCTCGGGGGCCGCGACAACGGGCGCGGAGGTCCTGAGCTCGGTGAGGGAGAGGATGTCGGCTGGCGTGCTCCCCTCGCGACGCAGCAGCTCGCAGGGCCGGTTGTCCCCGTCGGCGAGGATGGCTCGCAGGACGCTCACCGCTTCGATCGGGGCGGTCCCGGCCTCACGCTCGGCGAGCTGCAGGAGGCGCGCGAGCCGCGGGGTGACGAGGATCTCGGTGACGAACAGGACCGTCTCGTCCATCGCGATGGCCCTCAGGTGGCGGCCGATCCAGGCTCGGGGACCGGCCCAGATCTCGTTGCGGCGCAACGTCTCACTGATGAAGGTCGAGGTTAGTCCGGCGGCGGAGGTGGCTGTCAGGAGGTCGGGGTTGAGGCTGAGCAGGCCGATGAGCATCTGCCGGTCGGTGACGTAGGCGCGCTTCTCCTGGGTGGCCAGCATGACGGCCGCCCCGAATCCCTGCGACGCGCCGGGCGAGAGACGGGCTGTCAGTCGGGCCGCTTCCCGGCGCAGGAGCTCGGGGTCGGGGATGCTGCTCTCGCCGGTCGCGCCCGCCGAAAGGCGAACCACGGCATAGCCGAGGATGAACTCGCTCCCCGGCGGGATCGGCTGCGGGGTGGTGATACGCGTCCCTTCAACCCAGGTCCCGTTGGTGGAACGCAGGTCCTCGAGGACCCAGGTGCCGGCCTTTGCGTCCCATGAAAGCGCGGCATGACGGCTCGACACGGACCGGTCCAGCGGCACCGCGAAGCTGTTGCCAGCCGCCCTGCCGATCGTGACACGCGGGCCGGGACCGCTCCACCGCGCCCCGTCCATCGGGCCCTCGACGACCTCGAGAGTGACACCCTCCATTGCGGCCACGGCGTCGCCGGCGGCCACAGCCGTGGCATGGCGCGCGGTCGGCTGGCGGGGCTCCCGGGTGACCGCCGGGGAGGACTGAGCCGGAAGCGAACCCAGACGGGGGGTCCCGGTCATTGCGGGGCTCCCGGTCCCCGTTGCCGGCAACGGGACGAGGGCGGGCAGCAACCTCCACCGGGCCAGGCGGGGAACGACCCCGATAGCCGTGGACCTGCCAGGATCATCTCATGGTGCATGGCGGCTTGAACCCTAACCATCATTCTAGCAAAGCCCAACAGTGGTTTCCGTCATTCCATGCCGGTACCCGCCGTAGCCGGGGCCCCTGCCTGCCCGACGCGGTGGGCACGCAGGAGATTGGTGGCTGACTGTGCGCCCATCGGAGCGCCGTGGGTGATCACGAGGAGCTCGCCGTCATCCACAAGGCCCCGCTCGCGAGCGATGTGCTCGACGAGGTGGACCACGGCCTCGTGGTCGGCTGGCTGCTCAGGGCAGACGTGAGGCGTGATCCCCCACACGAGGCCGAGGGCTCGCGCCACGTGCCAAGAGGGCGTGAGGGCCAGGATGGGCGTGCGCGGTCGGTGCCGCGCCACCAGACGGGCGGTGCGGCCGGAGTTGGTGAAGCACACCAGGACGGCGGCGTCGAGCTGGTCAGCGGCCCGGCCAGCCGCCATTGCCACGGCGTCCGCCACCGGGTCCCGACTCTCCGGGAGCTGGGTGGGGCAGCTCCAACTCGTCCCGAACTCCCCGTGCGCCTCGGCCTGGCGGATGATCGACGCACAGGTCGCCACGGCCAGCGCGGGGTGCTGTCCGATCGCCGTCTCGGCCGTGAGGAGCACGGCGTCGGTGCCGTCGAACACGGCGTTGGCCACGTCGGCCGCCTCCGCCCTGGTCGGTCTCTCCTCGCGGATCATGCTCTCCAGCAGCTCGGTGGCGGTGATCGCCGGGATGCCAAGACAGCGGGCGGTGCGCAGAATCTGTTTCTGCAGTACCGGCACCTGCTCGGGCGCCGTCTCGGCGCCGAGGTCGCCCCGCGCCACCATCACGATGTCCGAGGCCAGCAGCACGCGCGCCAGCGTCTCGGGCCGGACCGCCTGGGCCTTTTCGAGCTTGGCCACCACCGGGACCGAGACATGGCAGGCCGCCATATACGCGCGCAGGAGCTCCAGGTCCTCGGGACGACGGACGAACGAGAGCGCGAGGGTGTCGACGCCGGCCTCCAGGGCAGCCGAGGCACAGGCCCGGTCGTGATCCGTGAGGGAGGGAAGCGAGGTCTCACCGTCGGGAAGGTTGACCCCCATGCCGCCACCGACATCCCCCGGCCGCTCGACGACGGCCCGTACTCCGGTGGAACTCAGCTCCCGGACTCGCAGCACGACCTTCCCGTCCTTGACGAGGATGCGGCTGCCGGGCAGGCTGTCGTGGCGCGGGTCGAACCCTTCAATGGGAATGGCCGAGACGGCCGGGTCCGCCGACAGCTCGATTGTCTCTCCAGCGTTCAGGGTTCGCGTCGGGGTGCCCTTGCGCACGCGCAGCTTTGGGCCGGCGAGGTCGCAGACGACCGCAATCGGCCGACCCGCCTCACGTTCCGCCGCCCGCACCATCTCCACGAGCGGCGCGATTTCCGGGGGCTTCAGATGAGAGGCGTTGAGCCGGAAGCAGTCGGTGCCAGCCTGGATGAGGGCGCGCACGCCCTCCGGGCTCGCCGAGGCCGGGCCGAGTGTGGCCAGGATCTTGACCTTTCGTGGGTGGGTCGTGTGCATGGAGTCCTCGCGCCTCCATGGTAGGGCACAGCAGAGGCGGAGGGAACCTCCATGCGAGGAGGAACCAATGCAGGCCCGAAGCGTAGAATCGGCGGCCGGCGCGGGAGAGGCACGACCGCGCCCGCTTTCAGAGGGAGGAGACCCTGATGAGACGATCGTGGAGCACGTCCCTTGTCCTGCTGGCCCTGGCGCTGCCCGGCCTGACCGCGACGCCCTCGAGCAAACCAGTGGCACCGGCCAACCCACTGCTCGCCGCCTGGAAGACGCCGTTCGGGCTGCCGCCCTTCGCCGAGATCAAACCCGAGCACTTTCTGCCGGCCGTCGAGGCGGGGATCGCCGAGCAGAAGAGGGAAGTGGACGCGATTGCGGGCAACGCCGAGCCGCCGACCTTCGCCAACACGGTGGAAGCGCTGGAGCAGTCGGGCGAGCTGCTGGACAAGGTCACCTCGGTCTTCCAGAACCTCGTGGGGGCCGAGACCAACGACCAGTTGCAGGAGATCGCCAAGCAGACGGCGCCGATGCTGGCCGCGCACCGGGACGACATCAACCTCAACGAGAAGCTCTTCGCCCGCGTCAAGACGATCTGGCAGGGGCGGCAGGCTCTCGAGCTCCCGGCCGAGCAGGCCAAGCTGCTCGACGAGACGTGGAAGGACTTCGAGCGCGGCGGCGCAATGCTGGAGCCGGAGGCGAAGGCCCGCTTGCGGGCCATCAACTCCGAGCTGGCCTCCACCGGTCTCAAGGTCGGTGACAACCTCCTCAAGGAGATGAACGGCTACCGGCTGGTCGTCGAAAAGAAGGAAGACCTCGCGGGTCTTCCCGAGCGCGTCGTGATCGGTGCGGCGGAGGCGGGGAAGAAGGCCGGTCTGGACGGCAAGTGGGTCTTCACGCTCCACGGCCCGAGCCTGTGGCCGTTTCTGCAGTACGCCGACAACCGCGAGCTCCGCCGCCAGCTCTTCACCGCCTACACGACGCGTGGCGACCACGGCGACGCGACCGACAACAAGCAGCTCGTGGCGCGCATCGCCGCCTTGCGGGCAGCGCGCGCAAAGCTCCTGGGGTTCGGTACCTGGGCCGATTTCGTGCTCGACGACAACATGGCCAAGACCCCGGCGCGGGTGTACAACCTGCTCAACCGGCTGTGGGCGCCGGCCAAGGCCGTGGCGGCCCAGGAGGCTGCCGACTTGCAGGCCGCGATCAAGGCCGACGGCAAGGACTTCCAGCTCGAGCCGTGGGACTGGTTCTACTACACCGAGAGGGTGCGCAAGGCGCGCTTCGATCTCGACGAATCGGCGATGCGGCCGTACTTCAAGCTCGAGAACGTCCGTAACGGCGCCTTCCACGTGGCCAACAAGCTCTACGGCATTACCTTCACCGAGCTGAAGAACGTTCCCGTCTACAACCAGGAGGTCAAGGCCTTCGAGGTCAAGGATGCCGACGGCTCCCACCTGGCGGTGTTCTATTGCGACTACTTCCCGCGCCCTGGGAAGCGCACCGGCGCCTGGTCGAGCCGGTACCGGTCCCAGTACTTCAAGGACGGCAAGGACATTCGGCCGATCGTGGTCAACGTCGGCAACTTCTCCCGTCCGGCCGGCGACACCCCGGCGCTGCTGTCGGGAGACGAGGTGGAGACGCTCTTCCACGAGCTGGGCCACGGCCTGGCGGGTATCCTCTCGCGCATCCACTACAAGAGTCTTTCCGGGCCGCCGCGCGACTTCGTGGAGCTGCCTTCTCAGATCATGGAGAACTGGGCGTTCGAGCCCAAGGTCCTGAAGGTCTATGCCACGCACTACCAGACCGGCGCACCGATCCCGGCCGAGCTGGTGGAGAAGATCAAGAAGGCCGGCAAGTTCAACCAGGGCTTCGCCAGTGTCGAGTACCTCGCCGCATCCTTGCTCGACATGGACTGGCATACGCTTGCCGTGGCGGCCGAGCCCGACACCGCCACCTTCGAGCGCATCGCCCTGGAGCGCATGGGGATGCCGCCGCAGATCGTGCCCCGGTACCGGTCCACCTACTTCCAACACATCTTCGGGCCCGGCGGCGGCTACTCGTCGGGGTACTACTCGTACATCTGGGCCGAGGTGCTGGACGCCGACGCCTTCCAGGCGTTCAAGGAGAAGGGCCTGTTCGACCAGGCCACGGCAAAGTCGTTCCGCACCAACATCCTCGAGAAGGGCGGTAGCGACGACGCGATGACCATGTACGTCCGCTTCCGCGGCCACGAGCCCTCGGTCGAGCCGCTGCTGGAGAAGCGCGGATTGAAGTAGCCGACCTTCGCCCGACCCTTCACCCCGCCAGGCGGGGTGAAGGGAATAGCGGCCGCAGGGGGCGTCTCGGGACGAGCCGCCCCACCTTTCGGTCCACAAGCCGTGCTCCGAGGTGGGTGCGGCTATCCCCAACCGCTCCGAGAGTGATGGTGGCCTTGGGTGTCCCCGTCGGCGTCCACCTCCAGGTCCAGGCTCGAGTGGCTACCCCGAGCCACTAGTCACGAGCCACTTTCCGGGAGAGAATGGATGATTCCGGCCCTCTCGCCGGTTGGGACCTGACGATGCGTGACGTGATCTCCATCCGCGGTGCCCGTGAGCACAACCTCAAGAGCATCGACCTCGACATCCCCCGCAACCGGCTGGTGGTGGTGACCGGGGTCTCCGGCTCCGGCAAGTCCACCCTTGCCTTCGACACCCTGTTCGCCGAGGGGCAGCGGCGCTACGTCGAGTCGCTCTCGGCCTACGCCCGCCAGTTCCTGGAGCAAATGGACAAGCCGGACGTGGACACCATCGAGGGGCTCTCACCGGCCATCTCCATCGAGCAGAAGACGACCTCCAAGAACCCCCGCTCCACGGTGGCGACGGTCACGGAGATCTACGACTACCTGCGCCTTCTCTATGCCTCGATCGGCATCCCCGAGTGCCCGGACTGCCACCTGCCGATCCAGGGACAAACGACCCAGCAGATGGTGGACCGCATCCTGGCGATGCCGGCCAACACCCGCTTCCTCGTTCTCGCGCCGCTCACGGCGTCGAAGAAGGGCGAGCACCGCAAGCTCTTCGAGCAGATGGTCAAGGAGGGGTTCGTACGCGCCCGGGTCAACGGCCAGCTCGTGGATGCCGCGGAGCCGCCCGAGCTCGACCGGAAGCGCAAGCACAACATCGAGGTGGTCATTGACCGGCTGGCGGTGCGGGACGACCTCGGCAACCGGCTCGTGGATTCGATCGAGACCGCACTGAAGGTCGGAGACGGCATGGTGCGGATCGCCGTCGCCGACGGCGAGGAGTTCGTGCTCTCCTCCCGGCACTCCTGCCCCAACTGCGGGTTCGCCCTGACCGAGATCTCGCCGCGCCTGTTCTCCTTCAACTCGCCCCAGGGCGCATGCCCGGAGTGCACCGGGCTCGGCGTCGTCCTGGAAGTCGACCCCGACAAGGTCGTGCAGGACCCCGAACGGACTCTGGCCGCCGGGGCGGTGGCCGGCATCCAGGAGGCGAAGCGCTCCTTCCGGTGGCGCCAGATCCAGATCATGTCGCAGGCCATGGGGTTTCCCCTCAACCGCCCGTGGAAAGCGCTGCCCGAGGAGATCCGCCACGCCATCCTCTTCGGGACCGAGCAGGAGCTCGACTTCGCCTTCGTTGGCGAGCGCAGCCGGTGGGAGTACCGGGGCAAGTTCGAGGGGATGATTCGCAACCTGGAGCGCCGGCACCGCGAGACCGCATCGCCCGAGATGCGCTCGGAGATCGAGCGCTACATGTCGATGCGGGAGTGCCACACCTGCCACGGCAAGCGCCTGCGCCGGGAGGCCCTGGCGGTGAAGGTCGGTGGCCTGCCGGTGCCGGACCTGGTGTCCAAGCCGGTTCGCGACGCCCTGGTGTGGCTGGAAGGCCTCACGCTGTCGAGCCGGGACCAGCAGATTGCCGCCAAGATCCTCAAGGAGGTGCACGACCGGCTGCAGTTCCTGGCCGCCGTCGGTCTCGACTACCTGACCCTCGACCGCACCTCGGGCACCTTGTCCGGCGGCGAGTCGCAGCGCATCCGCCTCGCCACCCAGATCGGCTCGAAGCTCATGGGCGTGCTCTACGTCCTCGACGAGCCCTCGATCGGCCTGCACCAGCGGGACAACCGCAAGCTCCTCGACACCCTCAAGGGGATGCGCAACCTCGGCAACACCGTCATGGTCGTCGAGCACGACGAGGAGACGATGCGGGAGGCGGACTGGCTGATCGACCTCGGCCCCGGCGCCGGCGTGCACGGCGGCGAGGTCGTGGCGCAGGGTGAGCCTTCCACGATTCCGAGCTTTCCCCGCTCGCTTACCGGCCGCTACCTGGCCGGCGAGCTGCAGATCCCGGTGCCCGAGACGCGGCGCCCCGGCAACGGCAAGTTCCTGGTCGTCAAGGGTGCCCGCGAGCACAACCTGCGAGGCATCGACGTGGCGTTTCCGATCGGCAGCCTGATCTGCGTCACGGGCGTGTCGGGCTCCGGCAAGTCGACGCTGGTCAACGAGATCCTTTACAAGGCGTGCGCCCGAGCCCTGTACCGCACCCTGGAACGTCCAGGCGCCCATGACGCCGTCGAGGGCCTGGGGTTCCTCGACAAGGTCATTGACATCGACCAGTCTCCGATCGGCCGCACTCCGCGCTCCAACCCGGCGACCTACACCAAGGTCTTCGACCCCATCCGCGAGCTATTCGCCATGACCCCGGAGGCGCGGGCGCGTGGCTACAAGCCCGGGCGGTTCTCCTTCAACGTCCGGGGCGGCCGCTGCGAGGCGTGCGGCGGCGACGGCCAGATCAAGATCGAGATGCACTTCCTGCCCGACGTCTACGTGACCTGCGAGGTGTGCGGGGGCAAGCGCTACGGCCGCGAGACCCTGGAGGTCCGCTACAAGGGCCTCAACATCGCCGAGGTCCTCGCCCAGACCGTGGAGCAGGCGCAGGAGCTGTTCTCGGCGCACCCCAAGATCGCCAGGCCGCTCGACACGATCATGGCGGTGGGGCTTGGCTACATCACCCTCGGCCAGCCGGCGACCACCCTGTCGGGCGGTGAGGCGCAGCGCATCAAGCTCTCGCGGGAGCTCGCCAAGCGCGCCACCGGCAGCACCCTGTACATCCTCGACGAGCCCACCACCGGCCTGCACTTCGACGACGTCCGCAAGCTCCTGACGGTGCTCCATACCCTCGCCGACCGCGGCAACACCGTGGTCGTCATCGAGCACCACCTGG
>DAONEV010000178.1:0-8540 GCA_035403265.1 Thermoanaerobaculaceae bacterium
GGTAGCTCGTTGGGCTCATAACCCAAAGGTCGCAGGTTCAAATCCTGCCCCCGCAACCAATCAAGATCAGGCTAAGGCCACCGCAAGGTGGCCTTTCCTTATGTCGAATGGTGACTACTGAAAACAGTCGACTTCGACAGGTGTCGATTGGTGCGGCGTAGCAACGACCTAGCAATCCACGGCAAGGTTGAGCGCCGCCTGCTCGCGCACAAACGCGCGCACTCCAGCCAACATGTGCGTACTCAAGCGCTCTCGAAGACTATGTAAATACAAGCTTTCTTGACCGCGCTCGTCTGCTCGTCCGATATTCACCACGGGAGGCTCCGATGAGCGACATCGAGATCCATATCAAGTCCGGGACGTTTTCCTACGACGCGGCCTTCGCCATGGGGGACAGCGCTGCTGCCCAGGAGGCTCAGGAGTGGGTGACGTTCATCCTCAACCGCGCGGCCGGCGCGACGGCCACCACCAAGCCTGCGCCGCGCAAGGCGAAGAGGGCGGCGGCGACCACGCCATTCGGCGTGACCTCCGCTACCGAGGAGGAGCTGTGAGCAGCCTCATCGGTGCGTGCCTGGCCCTCGCCTGCATCCTCTTCGCGGTGAGTCTGCCGCTCGGGGGGCTCCCCGTCGCCAAGTCGATCCGGCGCTGGGCGCTCGCCTGCTTCGCCGCCGCCATCGTGCCGTCGGTCGCCTGCAATCTCGCCGCCTCAGCGGCTGGGCAGGCCGGTGGGTCATCGTCCCCGGGCGGCATCCTCACGGGGATCGGGCTGCTCGCGATCCTCGCCGTCATCGCGTACGTGATCCTTGCTGTTCGTGGTCGCGTCGCCGGTGGCAGGGGCCACGCTCCAGATGCATGGCGCGAGCGCCGCGGCTATCAGGTCGACGCCGGTGCGCGGCGCGGCTGGTGGAACGACGACGAGGAGTAGGCGGTGATGCACACGCTCCTCCCCTGGAACAGGCCCAGTCTCCGCGAGAGAACCGCGGAGCGGGCCATTGCGGACCTCCACAAGAGGCTCGCACCTCCGGCGCCTCCTTCCGAGGCGCCGGACCCTTTCAAGGAGTACCTCGACCACTTCAACGTACCGCACGCGCTGGAGCTCGGCACCCTCGACGACGGGCGCGTCCTGAAGCTACCCAGTGACCTCATCTACAAACACGCGGCGATCGGCGGGGCCTCGGGCAAGGGCAAGACCAGATTGCTTGCGCTCCTCGTATTCCAGATCTTGCGTGGCATCTTCAAGGGCACTGCGCCGGATGTCGAGGTCGAGTGCATCGACGGGAAGGGCGAGACGTGCGACTTCATCAAGGCGTGGCTCGAGGTGCTGCGCCGCACCGGACCGGAGCCCGTCAGGAAGTGGATCGAGGACAACGTCTGGGTCCTGGGCTGGCTGCGCGACATGGTGACGCCCATGCCCTTGTTTGAGGCCGACGACGCCACGATGTCGCTCGCCTACCTCGCGGACCTCAGGACGCAGACTACGGTCGATGCGAGCTCCTACAGCTTCACTGACGGGACGCGCCACGAGTTCTCGATGTACGCCAGGCTCTGCGCAACACTTGGCCACCCGCCGAACGTCAACGTCATGACCGCGCTCTACACCGACAGGGCGTTCTGCGAGAGCCTGCTTCGCGATGTTCCTGACCCGCAACTTCGGGATCACTACCAGCGCGTCGGGGACCACGTGCCCAAGGGAACCTTCGAGGCGCTCCGCCGACGCCTCGAGTACCTGCTCGCGTATTCCATCATCAGAGCGTCAATCGGCCCTCCGCCCGCGGCCGTCGCCAAGCTCGGCATCCGGCGCACGGGCGCTCTGCGCCTCGTGGACGTGTCGACGCGGTTCGAGCTGCCCTTGAGCGTCGCCGCCGAGCGGCAGCGGCACCGCATCATCGACGTGCTGCGCAGCGCCCCCAAGCGCGACCGGCACAAACCCGCCATTTTGATCGTTGAGGAGGCGGCCAGACTCCTCGCCACCAGTCCCGATCTCGCCGAGGAGCTGGCCGGCGGCGTGCAAATGCTGCGCTACTTCGGCGTCGGCGTGTGGATGTCGACGCAGAACTTCTCAACCCTTCCGGCCGCGATTCTCGAGCCGATGCTCCTCAACAGCTTCTGGCTGGCCATGTTCCAGACGCGCGGCGATTCCGGGGTGTTCGCCAAGCAAGTTGCCGGCGATGCCGGCGACGCGGACGGCCCGAGGTCCGAGGCGAAGGCCCGCCGGAACTTCGAGCGCGACATCGAGAACCTACCGGCTCAGACCTGCTACGTGTGGCCGCGCGACCACCGCGTGTTCCGGCTGCGCGTCATGGACTGCCCTGATCCCGCGGCCGACGGGCTGACGATCGAGCAGCTCGCCGCCGAGTTCGACCGCGAGGTGAGCGCCAAGTCCATGATCTCCATTGCCACCGCCGACCGCCTCATCGCCGAGTGGGAAGCGGACGTGCTCGGCCGTCGGGAGATCCCGCCGCCGGAAGCTGCGTCGGGTCGCCGGAACACGTTCTCGATGGACGACCTCCTGCGCGAGCACCCTGACGAGGAGGGGATCGATGGCTGACCCCGAGCGCCAACTGTCAAAGTTGGTCAGCCTCGCCCTCCTCTACGTGTTGGCGTCGCCCATCTACGCGCTGAGGGCGATCGCCCGGTACTTCGCCGCCAGGCGGGCGCGCGCCCTCATCGAGGTCGGCTGGGTGAAGTGCCCATACTGCAGGCACGGCAACAAGCTCGACGTCTTCGTGCGCTGCGGGCGCTGTAGCTTCGTCGAGCCCCGGTCGCTCGCCATTCCTTGCAGCAACTGCGGCTACGTTCCCGGGTGGCTGTACTGCGCGAAGTGCGGCAGCAGCCTGAGGCTCCCATGACGACACCGAACCCCAAGCTTGAGCGAAGGGAGGTCCGAGCAACACTCACGCCCCTCACGCCGAACGCGGTGCACGGCCGCCGGGAGGGCGGCACCTCTACTCCTTCCACCCCCACTCCCATGTCCCAAGTCATCTCAACTCGCATCCCCGTGTACCAGCCAACCGGGCAGCTCTCCGTTCCACCAGATGACCTAGCCACGCTCCGCGCCATCGTCGAGGACGAAGGCGGCACACTCGACCTCGAGGAGATCAACGAGCGCGGCTTCATCTTCGGTGACCACAAGGGCCTGCCGGTCTTCAAGGTCGGCGTCACCGTACCGGATGACATCGATCCAGACGCGGTCCTGGAGCGACTCGATCCGGCCCTGAAGGCGACGATCCGGCGCAACCTCACACCGGCTCCGGACACCCAGCCCGCGTGAGATAACCGTGAGAATGCTCGTCTCGACCCCGCTCAAGATGCACCCGGCCCTGCCGGCCCTCTGGGAGACGCGAATGCCCCAGGAGGAGGAGGGCGCCCGCGCGGGTCGCCCCGCTCCTACCCGGGTTCGCGGGACCGTCGACCACGACCGGCAGGGCCCGGGCTGCAGCTTCACAAACGAACCAAGGCTCCTCGGGTGGGAGCGATCTGCCAACGCCGCCGGCGCCGTTCTGCTCGTCGGTAGCGATCTCGACTCCCTAACCTCTACTCCCATGCGTGAGACACGCAGACTCGACCTCCTCGTTCCCGTACTCGACAACGACGGGCGACTCTTCCCGGAAGAGGACTTCTCCGACTTCGAACGCCTCCTCGTCAACGTCGTCGGCGGCTTCACCCGCCACCCCGACGTCACCGGGGTCTGGCGCAACGACAGCGGGCGAATCTTCCGGGACACGTCGCGCAGCTACGCAGCCACCGTCCCCGTCGGCCGGACGACCGAGGTCGCCTCCCTCCTCCACCGCTTCATCACCGACCGGTTCCGCCAAGAGGCTGTCATGATCGAGGCGACACCAACACTCTCCGCGGTGTTCTGACGGCGATGGCGGTGACCACCCATCCAGGAGAACGCCGACCGGGGCTCGCCCCGGGCGAACCACCCGCCGCACCTGAAACGGACGTGATGACGCCGGATCAGGAGCAGACGGGGAGTACGGGAAACCCGGAGCGACCCCGGCCACCGGCGACAGCACGACCACGGCGTGACCCGCGCGACGACGTCCACCTTGTTGATCAGGACATTGCCGGCCTGCGGTTCATTGGGGAGCACCAGTGTGTCCTTCAGGGTCAACTCGCCGAAGCCTGCTATCCGGGACGCAGCGAGGCCGTGGTCTCCAGGAGAGTTCACAGATGGCTTCTTACGGACGTCGTCGGCCTTGACCGATTCCTTGCCATGGGCTGCAACCAACTCTGGCTCACCGAGCGCGGGGCGCGCGTCCTTGTTGGTTACGGACACGCCAGGGAGGAGAGCTTGTTTCCCCGCACCCGACCGATCGCGGCAAAGGACCTTGGTCACCACCTCACCATCGTCGACCTGTGCGTCCTCGCCCGGCGCGGTGTGCCGTTTGTGGCGGCGTCGATTCTGCCCGACTGGGCCACGAGGCGCCGGATGGTGCCGGCACCGCCAGTGGTGCCGGACCTCCTCCTCATCGCTCCGCCCCACGGCGGTCATCCAGCCCGCGTAGTGGCGCTCGAGGTCGACCTCGGGACCGAAAGCCTGAAGAAAGTCTTCCTCGGCAAGCTCGAAAAGCTGGCCGCTTGGCTGCTGGCCAATTCGCGCGGCGGGATTGTCGGGATCGTGGTGCTCACTCGCGGGGAAGGCCGGGCGGAAGCCCTGCGGCGTGCCACTGCCGGTCTTCCTGTGCCAGTCGTCGTCAAGGTGCTGCCGGGGGCGACCGGCCGAGCCCGTCTTGCAGCGCTCGAGCAACTTCTGCTCTCGAGAGCCTGATGCCCTGGGGGCATTGCCCCTTGCTACACTTCCCGGCCATGACGGCACCCGTCCATCAGGAAATCGACTTCCAAGCCCTATCCGACGTGGAGTACGGCAAGTACCTCGACGACTGCGGCCCCGCGAGAGACGCAGCGATCTCCATTTGCCGACCCTATCTCCCGGGCGGCATGAACCCCACGCCGATCCTTGCGGTCGTCCTCTTCGAGTGGGTCAAAGGGAACATTGTCTATGTTCCGGACCCGCTCTCGGAGGTGGTTTTTTCCCGTAGCTTCGTCTCGCCGCCGGCCAAGACCCTTCAGCTTCGCGCCGGAAACTGCGAGGCGCAGACGCTCCTCATCGCGTCGATGTTGAACGCGGTCGGGTTCCAGACACGGTTCCTCATCATGTACCTGCAAGACCACACGGCCGGGCACATCTTCACCCAGGTGAATTTCGGGCCAATGTCGCACCAGGCTGTCGTCGATTCAATCGCAAAGGCGTACTCCGTCCCGGCCGAGCGCACTCTCCTGGATCGGCTCATGAATCGTCAGCGCTTTGTCTTCTCGCGGCCCATCGACTCTTACTGCTTTCCTGAGTTCGACCCAATCGGCAACGCCTGGCTCACGGCGGACACCTGCTCCTCGCGCTACTTTGGAGACCTCGGAGGGCTTGTCGGAAGTGGGCACATCATCATGGTCCCGGGTCAGGGGTTTCGGTCGACTGGCCCAGAGATGATCGTCCCGACCTCGCCCATTAGTGTGTACCCAAGCCCCGACATGCGCATCTGGGTACCGTCCAAATCTAAGTAGCGGACCGCAATCGTACGTCGCCGACACGCCGGCTGAGGGCATGAGGGCGCCAGAGTAGGTGCTAAGTCGGGGCGGAGGTGCCTTAGCGGTGTTGGTCTTCTAAGTTGTTGTTTCATAGCTTCTTGTGGTGCCGCTTTGGTAGTAGCTTCTAGAGGGAAAGCTGCGGGTTGTGTTGTGCTCGGGCTGCTCACCGTTCCGAATGGTGTTTCCGCCTCTTTTCGGGTGTGGCCGACACAGAAAAACGGCGGGCTGGTTGGGACCATCCCGCCGTTTGTAGGGTGAAAAGGAGGAACGGGGGAAGCCGGCGAGGCACCGCGGCGAAGCTCAGGGAACACGAAACGCGTCATAGGCGAAGTCGAGATCGCCGTCGGTCTCGTCGTGGAATCGCGCGCACCGCTCTGGGGCGTAACGGCCGCGCTCGTAGGCGAAGTCGAGATCGTCGTCGTGGACCTCGTCCTCGGGTAGCTCGGTGGCGAGCTCGTGGGCGCCGTCCTCGTCGACCTCCGAAAGCAGGTCGTCTTCCAGGTCGGCACCCTCCTCGTGGTCGCCGGTGTCCTCGAACAGCTCTTCGACATCGGCGAGCAGTGCGTCGAGCTTCTCTGCCGCGTCCGGGCGGTCGACATCGTAAAGGGCGTCGACCATGCCCGCCGCGCGCTCGAGGAGTGCTTCCACTTGCGAGCGCGGCCCTCCTCGCTTCACGGGCGCACGCATGGGTGCGCCCGTCATGACCCGTCAGCCAGATGGAGCGGCGTAACGGAGTGGGAGCAGACCTCGCAGCACACCGCGGGGTCGAAGGTGAGGAGTTCGTACGTGACCGGCGTCCACGAACCGCCGCGCCTCTCCTCATCATCGAGACTCGCGAGGAGGGAGTTCAAGCCCGCGGCGCAGATGTAGGAGCTGTTCGCGGTGACGTAGAGGACGGGGGTGGGCTCGGACTGGATGACGGCACGGTACTGTCTGTCACCGTCGAGGAAGTCGTCGGGGAACGTGAACACGGATCACCTCCACGAGGGCTACCAGTCACCGTCAGCGCGCATGTAGTCGGCTGCGGTGATGCAGGCGTCGACGAACTCGTCGTCGGAGTCGTCGGCGGCGAGACTCTCGGTGGGTTCGCCGACGATGTCGGCCGCGCAGCGCTCGCACAGGTTGAGCGTGCCGTCGGTGTCGGGATCGTCGTAGGGCTGGGCATGTGCGTCGGTGCCACATTCGTCACAGGTCATGAAGCTTCCTTCCTGGGGATGAGGTCGGAGTCGGTCGCGCGCTACATGAGCAGCGGCGGCTGCTCACCCGCCCGCAAGATCGCGTCGGCGGCTTTGAAGATGCGGACCGCCGACCGCTCCGGGAGCGGCGCGTTGCTGCCGTACCAGTGTTGGATGTAGCCGCGGGCGTACTCGGTACCGGGAAGTCCGAGGGTGTCGAGACAGAGCAGTGCGACGGCCTCGGCCTCTGCCTCGGCAATCGACCGCGGGGTGTCGGCGTCGTCGGCTCCGGGTTGCTGGTGGCCGAGCAGGATGTGGCCGATCTCGTGGAACAGTGTCTTCCACGGCGCCTGGGCAATCGGGCTCACCGCGACCGAGCGACCAAGGGCGAAGCCCTGCGTGTTGCCGTCGGGATGGTCGAAGGGAATCTCGGTGATGCCGAGCGTCGCGAGCGCGCGGACCTTGTCCCAGTCCGGAAGCGGCAGCTCCGGCGGTAGGGCAGGCCCGTCGGTCTGGGCCAGGACGAACCAGTACGGCTTCCAGAGATACACCTTCCGGGTTGGCCGGTCCGCAGGGTCAGTGTCATCAGCGATAGCGTCCTTGTGCCGCAGCGTGATCGGCATGCAGAGGAACAGCGCCTTTTGGCCTTTGGTGACGGTGCGGCTGAGTGTGTTCCACCGCTTGAGGGTGGCGATGGGTCCGGGTTGGATGTTACGGGCGTGGCACTGGCAGAGTGCCGCGACCTGGTTGCCGAGGCTGTACCCGCGGAATCGGTGGTACGCCTCGAGGAGCAGGCCGGGCTTCTCCACTGCTTCGGCGAGGAGCTGTGCCCAGCGGGGTGCCGTGTTGGCGGGTGGCATGGGACCTCCTTTCTGTTGCCCTTCGAGACTTCAGCGGCCGGGCTCGGCGACGGTGACCACCCACGAGGGTGCTTCGTCCCTGATCTCGGTGTAGGTCTCGAAGAAGTTGTCCAGGATGCGGTTGAGGACGACCGTCATTGGCAGCCTCTGGTTGTGGGTCTCGTTGAGGCGGCTCTTGAGCTGGTAGAGGCGCCGGACGTTGCGGTCCTCGATGAATGGCTGGTAGAGGCCGAACCGAGCTCGGCTCACGCGTTCTCCTTTCTGGCCGGGGCCGGCCATGGCGTGCAGGTGTTTGTTGGTGGGCGTCAGTCGAAGAGCGAGAGCTGGCCGGTCACGACGAGAGTCGGGACCAGGCTGGTCTTCACTCGAGCTGCGCGGCGGCCGGCGGCCACGGATTCCCAGAAGGCTCGGCGTTGTGCCTCCTGCGCGGGATCGACCGCCGACATCGTGACGACGATGGGTTGCCCGAGCGTGGCCGGCTCGACGAGGATGTCTGCCGGTGCTTCGATGCCGGCCGGCGACGGGAGATGCAGGCCAAGGACTGGCTCGCCTTCTGTTGCGGCCTGCGGGAATGTGAGCAGCGAAACGCGCTTGGCGATCTCGAGCTGGACGTCTCCGGTGACACGCTTGAGCAGCTCCGCCACGTCGGTGAAGCGGGCCCGACCGTCGATGGCGTGCCGGATCGCCTCCGACTTCTGGAGCAGGATCTCGTGCATGACCTGGTCGATGGTGTCGCGCGAGAGCAGGCACGAGATCTCGACCACCCGGGTTTGTCCCGGGCGGTGGACGCGGTCCTCGGCCTGCTCGGTGGCCTCGGGGCTGTACTCGAGGTCGACCAGGACCACGTGGTTGGCCGCGGTGATGGTGAAGCCGCGGTTGAGGCAGTTGAGCGAGGCGACGATCGCCGTCATCTCGG